>JBAYJH010000169.1:0-10371 GCA_041665185.1 Sterolibacterium sp. | reverse complement strand
CTCCGGCCGAGGGGCTCCAGGAACCGCCGGCGACCGTGGTAGAGAAGCAGCCGGAGCCGGTGACGGCCCCGGCGACAGCGGCAAAGCCTGCGCCGGACGCGACTCCCGCCGAGCGCCTGCCCGCGCCCATGAGCTACTGGGTTACCTTCGGCATCGGTCTTGCGGCTTTGGCGGTTTTCTATGCCATCTTCACCTTCGCCCGGCTGGAAATCTTCAAGATGCTGCTGGGATCATTCTTCCCACTGGCGATGTTGATCCTGGCGGTACTCGGCACGATTGTGTTCGGGCTGGCGACACCGACCGAGGCGGCGGCGATGGGATCGATGGGCGGCCTGCTGCTGGCGGCGGCCTACGGGCGTCTCAACCTGGGGGTGGTGAAGGAATCGGTGTTTCTCACCGCCAAGACCAGCGCCATGGTGTGCTGGCTGTTCGTCGGCTCGAGCATATTCTCCGCGGCCTTCGCCCTGCTCGGCGGGCAAAATATCATCAATGAGTGGGTGCTGTCGCTCGACATGACGCCCACCCAATTCATGATTCTGGCACAGGCGATCATCTTCCTGCTGGGCTGGCCGCTGGAATGGACCGAGATCATCGTCATCTTCATGCCGATCTTCATCCCTTTGCTGCCGCACTTCAACATCGATCCGCTGTTCTTCGGCTTGCTGGTGGCGCTCAACCTGCAGACGGCCTTCCTCTCGCCGCCGGTGGCAATGGCGGCCTTCTACCTGAAGGGCGTCTCGCCGCCACATGTGACGCTGAACCAGATCTTTCTCGGCATGATGCCCTTCATGGCCATCCAGGTAGTCGCCCTGATTCTGCTCTATATGTTCCCAGGCATCGGGCTATGGCTGCCGGAGGTGCTGTATAAGTGATGCGGCTTTCCGCCCAGCAGGTGGCAACTGATATCCGTGAGGGTGCGGCGACTTCCGAGCAACTGGTCGCCGCGTGCCTGAAGCAGATCGAGATTCGCGAATCGGAAGTTCAGGCGTGGACCTTTCTCGATCCGGCTTACGCCCTGGAACAAGCCCGCGCGGCGGATCGGCGCCAGACGGCGGGCCTGCCACTGGGTCCGCTGCACGGCGTGCCGGTCGGGCTCAAGGACATCATCGACACCGCCGACATGCCGACCGAGAACGGCACGGTGCTGCACTCCGGGCGCTGCCCCGGCGCGGATGCCGCCCTGGTCACGGCCCTGCGCCAGGCCGGCGCCATCATTCTCGGCAAGACGGTGACCACCGAGCTGGCCACCTATGCCCCGGGCAAGACACGCAATCCCCACAACCCTGCGCATACGCCGGGTGGTTCGTCGAGCGGCTCCGCCGCCGCCGTCGCATCAGGCATGGTGCCGCTCGCCATCGGTAGCCAGACCAACGGCTCGACCATACGGCCGGCGGCTTACTGCGGCGTCTTTGGCTACAAGCCGAGCTTCGGCCTGATCCCACGTGACGGCATGCTGAAACAGTCGCCGCATCTCGATCAGGTGGGCCTGTTTGCCCGTTGCGTCGAGGATCTGGCACTGCTCGCCGAGCAACTAATCGGAAGCAGCGCCACCGATCCGGCGACGCGGCCGCGCGCACGCCTGCCCTTGCTGCGCACCGCCAGCGAAGCTCCGCCGCTGGCACCCCGCCTGGCATTCGTCCGCACACCCATTTGGGACCACCTTGCGTCCGATACGGCACGCGGTTTTTCCTCGTTGCTGGAACGGCTCGGCAAGTCCTGCGAGGAATCCGCTTACCCGACCGAAGCGCTGGATGTTTGGGCGCTGCTGCGCACCGTGATGGAGGCCGAGATCGCAGCCAACTTCGCGCGCGAGTATGCGACCGGTCGCAGCCATTTGAGTGCCTCGCTACAAGGGCAGATCGAACGCGGCGGCAAGATCTCGGCGCTCGACTATCAACGCGCGTTGGCAAGAATGCCGCTGATGAATCAGTCCTTCGATCCACTCTTCGTCCGCTACGATGCCGTCCTTACACCGGCCGTGGCGGGGACAGCACCAGAAGGCCTGAACTCGACGGGCAATCCGGAGTTCTGTACGCCCTGGACGTTTTGCGGCATGCCGGCGCTGAGCCTGCCGCTGCTGACCGGGGCCAACGGGTTGCCCATCGGCGTGCAACTGGTCGGACGGCATGGCGACGATGCCCGCCTGCTGCGTACCGCCAACTGGCTGCTGGCGGCCCTGCCGCCGATTCCCATGAATTTTCCATGAATTCGAGAGCTTACCCATGAAAAAGATTCTGATCTCGCGCGAGGTGTATCCGGAAGTGCTGGCGCGTCTCGAGCAGCACTTCGAGGTCGACTATCACGCCGTCGACGCACCGCTCACCGCAGAGCAACTGGCGGCCCGACTGGCGGACAAGGACGGCGTGCTGACGATGCCGACCGAGCGCATCGACGCCGCGCTGCTGGCGACTTGCCCGCGCCTGCGGGCGGTGTGCAACAGCGCGGTCGGCTACAACAATATCGACCTCGATGCCTGCACCCGCGCCGGAGTGATGGCCACCAATACGCCGGGCGTGCTCGACGACACCACCGCCGACATCGCCTGGGCTCTGATGCTCGCCAGCGCGCGGCGCATTGCCGCTGCCGACCAGTGGGTGCGCGCCGGACAGTGGGGCGGCTGGAAGTTCAAGGGCTGGCTGGGCCAGGACGTGCACCATGCCACCCTGGGGATACTCGGCATGGGGCGCATCGGCCAGGCGGTGGCGCGCCGCGCCGCCGGCTTCGAGATGCGCGTCATCTATCACAATCGCACGCGCCTGCCGGTGGAACGCGAAGCCGAATGCCGCGCCAACATGGTCGATAAGGCCACGCTGCTGCGCGAATCCGATTTCCTGGTGCTGATGCTGCCCTACTCCCCTGAAGCGCACCACGCCATCGGCACCGCCGAACTGGCGCTGATGAAGCCGACCGCGCACTTGATCAACGTCGCCCGCGGCGGCATCGTCGACGATGCGGCGCTGATCGAAGCGCTACAAGCGCGGCGCATCGCCGGCGCCGGGCTGGACGTGTTCGAGGGGGAACCGGCCCTCGATCCGCGCTTCTTCACGCTCGACAACGTCGTGCTGACGCCGCACATCGGTTCCGCATCGTCGGCGACACGCATGAAGATGGCCATGCTGGCCGCCGACAACCTGATCGCGGCGTTGACTGGTGGGGTGCCGCCCAACCTGCTCAACCCGCTGGTGGAGCAGGCAGCGCGTTAGCTTGCTTCAGCCAGAGTAAGCGCGCTCGACCCTGGCGATACGCACTTCGTAATGCCGATACCAGTCGCGGCGGCCCGATTCCTGAGCCACCCGGTGCTCGGCATTGGCCTTCCAGGCACCGATCGCCTCCAGGCTCGCCCAGTAGGACACGGTGATCCCGAATCCCTCCGCATTGCGGGCGCTCTCCATGCCGAGAAAACCCGGCTGTTGCGCTGCCAGCTCGACCATGCGCTTGGCCATCGCATCGTAGCCCTCAAAACCATCGTCGGCGCGGCGTTGCGAAGTGAAGATCACCGTGTAGTAAGGCGGTGCGGGTGTCTGGGCGAACATCGGCGTTCCTCCACTCTAGAAAACCTTGATGGCAACGGCTCCGGCGCCGACCATGAAGATCGACGTATAGCGCAAGCGGGAAAGCGTTTCCTTCAGGAAACAGGCGGCGAAGATCGCCGCGAACACCACAGAGGTTTCCCGCAGCGCCGCCACTGCCGCGACCGGCGCGCGGGTCATGGCCCACAGCGCCAGGCCGTAGGATGCCAGGGTGCAGGCGCCGCCCAGCAATCCTTTGCGCCAGCCCTGGCGAACATGCGCGAACATCCGGCGTCCTTGCACCGCGAGAAATACCACCGATGACAATGCCGCCGTCAACAGGAACATCCAGCCGGTATAACTGAAGGCATCGCCGGACAACCGGGCGCCCTGGGCGTCGACCAATGTGTAGATGACGATCACGCCGGCATTGGCCAACGCGAACATCGCCGACGCGGGGCGGAATGATCCGCTGCGCCAGGAGTCGCCAGCCAGCACCATGACACCGCAGGAGATCAGGAGAACGCCCGCCCAGCTACCGGGCGACGGCAATTCGTGCAGCAGGAAGATGGCGGCGATGGCCGAGAATACCGGGGCGGAACCGCGCATCAGCGGATAGACGAAGCTCAGATCTCCGCCCCGGTAGGAAAAGGCCACCAGCGTGAAATAGACCACATGGATCAGCACCGACGCCGCCAGGTAGGACCAGCTCGCATAGGCTGGCAGCGGAACAAATGGCAGCAGGCACGCCGTCACCATACCCGCGCCCCAAAGCAGCAGGCCGGTATCGACGAACTTGTCGGGTGAGGCACGCACCAGTGCATTCCAGCCGGCGTGCAGCACCGCGGCGAACAGCACGACCAGCATGACTTCCAGCGACAAGCGCTACTCCGAGTCGTTGAGCACCCTGGCCAGGCTGGCGACGGTTCGATCGATGTGATTGAGTTTATCCAGGCCGAACAGCCCGATCCGGAACGTTTTGAAATCTTCCGGCTCGTCGCACTGCAAGGGAACGCCGGCGGCGATCTGCAGGCCCGCGTCCAGGAACTTCTTGCCCGTGCGGATCGCCTCGTCATCGGTATAGCTGACAACCACGCCGGGGGCCATGAAGCCCTCCGCCGCAACGCTCTTGAAACCCTTGCCGGCCAACAGCGCCCGCACCTTGCCGCCGAGTTCCACTTGGGCCGCGCGAACCTTGTCGAAACCGCATTGTTCCGTCTCCTTCATGACGTCACGGAAAGCGCAAAGAGCATTGGTCGGCATGGTGGCGTGGTAGGCATGTCCGCCCTGCTCGTAGGTTTCCATGATCTGCAACCACTTGCGCAAGTCGCAGGCGAAACTGCTGCTGCTGGTCGATTCGATGCGTTCGCGGGCCTGGGCGCCGAGCATCACCAGGGCGCAGCATGGCGGGCCGCTCCAGCCCTTTTGCGGGGCACTGATCAGGACATCGACGCCCACAGCCGCCATATCGACCCACACCGTGCCGGAGGCGATGCAGTCCAGCACGAACAGCCCGCCCACCGAGTGCGTCGCGTCCGCCAGGGCGCGCAGGTAATCGTCGGGCAGGATGATCCCGGCGGCGGTTTCGACATGAGGCGCAAAAACCAGGTCGGGCTTCTTTTCCCTGATGGCCGCAACCGCTTCGTCGATCGGCACCGGCGCCCAAGCCGCCTGCCTGCCCTCCTCGACGCGGCGAGCTTTCAGCACCGTGGCTTCGGCGGGGATCCTGCCCGTCTCGAAAATCTGGCTCCAGCGATAACTGAACCAGCCGTTGCGGATCACCAGACATTTCTTGCCGCTGGCGAACTGGCGCGCCACGGCTTCCATGCCGAAGGTCCCGCTGCCCGGCACCACCACCACCGAGCGGGCGTGATAGGCCTTCTTCAGCGTGGATGAAATGTCCTGCATGGCTTTCTGGAACAGTTTCGACATGTGGTTGATCGAGCGGTCGGTGTACACCACTGAGTACTCGAGCAGGCCATCGGGATCGACATTGGGCAGCAGGCTAGGCACAGTTATCTCCAGTTAGAGTTTCAATATCCAGGTTTGACGGATGGTTGGCATGGCAACCGATTTCAACGGTCGTCCAGCGCCAGCTTCAGACCGAATCCGATCAGGGCCAGGCCCGCCAGCCGATTGGCGATCGTCCGCACGCCCGGCACCCGCGACAGCAGCCGCGCGGCCAGGTTGCCGGCCAGCACCAGGCCGATTTCGTAGAGCAGGCAGATCAGGGTGACGTGCAGCATCATCGAAACCAGGGTGATGGGCCGCGCGTCCGGGCGCATGAACAGCGGGAAGAAGGCCATGAAGAACATGATCACCTTGGGATTGGTGAGCGCCACGGTGAAGCCCTGGCGGAAGTAGAACCAGGCGCCGTGACGCTGGCTGTCGCCGGCCGCCGTGTCGGTCGGCGGCTCCGTCAGCAGCTTGAAGCCGATCCAGCACAGATAGGCGATACCGAACCATTGCATGGCGGCGAATACCGCCGGGTAGGCCGTCAGGATGGCGGCGAGTCCCAGCACCGCCGCCAGCATGTACACAAAATCGCCGGCCAGCGTGCCGAACACCGCGCCCATGCCGCCACCGATGCCGCTACGCGCGGTCGCACCGAGGATGGCCAGGGTGCCGGGACCGGGAATCATCTGGAAGACCAGGATCGCGGCTACGAAGCTGGCATAGTGCTGGATATCGAACATGGTTGTGTAGACTCTAGCGTTCCGCGCTGGCCAGCTTCAGCGCAAGCAGGACGAATACCGTTCCGGCAATCCGGTTGATCAGGCGCTGGCCCTGATCGGAACGCTTCAGCCAGTCTGCCAGGGTGCCCGCCAGCAGCGCCACGCCGCCGAAGACCAGCAGCGTGGAGACGATGAATACGCCGCCCAGCAGCAGCATCTGGACGCTCAGCGGGCCGCGCGCGGGATCGGCGAACTGGGGCAGGAACGCCAGGAAGAAAATCGATACCTTGGGGTTGGTCACATTCATGATGATGCCGCGACGATACAACTGCCAGTGGCTGACGACCGCGATGTCCTTGTTGCCGTCGCCGCCCACCCCGACGGCCGACGCACGAAACGCCTGCCAGGCGAGATAAAGCAGGTACGCAGCGCCGATCAGCTTCAAGGCTGTAAACGCTAGCGCCGACGCCTGAAAGATCGCTGCGACGCCCAGCGCCACCGCGGTGGTGTGGACCACCAGGCCGGTACTCAAGCCCAGCGTCACGACGAGACCCGCCGCCGCCCCCCGCAACGCGGACTGGGTCAGCACGAAGATATTGTCGGGGCCTGGCGACAAGCCCAGCAGCAGCGAAGCGGCGAAGAACATTGCCAGTGTTTCGATCGGAATCATGATCTGTAAATGATTTCCCGGATGGCGAACGATGCGAACGATGAAGTATTGCCTGATGGAGTAAAGTCGGAATTTTACGCCGCAACGACGCAGGTCGCGGGCGATATTTCCTGAGGGAGGTAATGCAAATGGTACTGCTGGAATTTTCCATGTCCCCGTTCGACAAGGGTGCGAGCGTGTCCGAATATGTGGCACGATCGCTGGACATCATCGACAAGAGCGGCCTGCCTTATCAGCTGACGCCCATGGGCACCATCGTCGAAGGCGAGTGGGACGAGGTGATGGCCCTGGTCGCGGCCTGCCACAAGACCATGAGCCAGGACTGCGAGCGGATCTCCACTTCGATGAAGATCGACTATCGTGCCGGCAAGAGCGGGCGGCTGAAAAGCAAGATCCAATCAGTTGAACGCAAGTTGGGACGGACGCTGTCGACGTGACTACAGCGGGTACGCGATAGCCGAGAGACCAGGCTATTTTCCGCCTGAGGACAATATCCCGTTCTTGTTGGGACCCTGTGAATCCGGGAGGCTCAGGCGCGAACCGGCCGAGACGCTCTGAAGCGTATCCAGGCTGCCGCTGGCACTTTCCCACGGGCTGCCGTCGGCATTGAACTGTCTCAACCGATCGACGATCGCCCCTTGGTTCGTCGCCACCGCCAAAGGCTGCGTTACGGCGCAGTCGCCAGGAACCGAGTCGAGGCGAGCAACGACCCCATCGGCATCCGGATTGTCCCGATAATCCGCGATCGCTTGAGTCAGGCCACTCACCTTGCGGCTCAAATCGACCGCCGTAACAGGCGGCGTCGCGGCCAGATTCCCGCCGGCCACGGTTTGGGTCGCAAACCAGACGTCGGCCATGTCGTGTTTGACGCCGTCCGCGGTCTCGTAGCCGGAAACCAGGCCGAGCAGGTTGCCATGATCGATGGCCGAAGATACGCTGGCGTTCAGGTCGAGTTGGACGATACCCAGGGATTCCAGGGACTTCAACTCACCGGACTGGCTGACGCCGTCCGAATTGCGATCGACCCAGACTTCCAGGGCGGCGAATCCCGGATCATCGCCGGTGATCGAACCATCATGGTTCGCATCCAGCGTTCTCAAGGCCGCATAGCCGTCGGGCGCCGCCGTGCCATCCGGCAGCCTGGTAGCGCTACCGAAGAGTTCGGCGCCGTCCTCAATGACGCCATCCTGGTTGCGATCCATGACCAGCAGACCGTCCCCTCCGGCAATCCAGCCGGTTTGGAGTTTCTCTCCGCTGGCAGCCAAATCGAACCGAACGCCCGACGACATGTTGACAGTACTGATGCCATTGCCATCGAGGTCGAGGACCAGTGGTGTGATCTGTGTCAGCGAGGCGATATCTGCGGTGGTCAATTGCGGAATGTCCGTGGTCGTCAAGACTTGCAGTGTTGCCGTGTCGCTGAAGGAGCCGAACGACAACGTGAACGACAACGCAGCTGTCGATAGCACCTGGATCGACGGAAACGAAGTATTGCTCAACGCCAAAGCTTGAATCTGACTCGTAGACAAGGCCCGGATCTGCGTGGTCGTCAGCGCATCGGTCTGCGTCGTGGTGAGTGCGCCGATGCCGAGGGTATTGTGCGACCACGCCGCGATATCGGTCGTTTCCAGTGCCGGGATCTGGATGGTGGTGAGCGCCTGGATCTGGCTGGTGGTCAGGGCGACGACCTGCCTCGTGGTCAAGGTTGGGATCTGGCTCGTCGTCAGCGCGGCCATCTGCGCCGTCGTCAGTGCCGGCACTTGCGTCGTGGTCAGTGCCAGGATCTGAGCCGTCGACAATCCAGCGATCCCGGTGGTGTCGAGCACCAGTGCCGCTATCCTGGTCGTCGACAGCGCCGCAATCTGGCTGGTGCTCATGGATTGCACTGTAGCGTTGGGCAACGCCAAGGTCTGCGCCGTGTTCATGGCCGCCGTCTGCGCGGTCGACAGTGCAGTAACCTGAGTCGGCGTGAAGGCAGCTACATCCGCCGTCTCCATGGCCACAATCTGGCTCGTCGTCAGCACCTGGATCTGACTCGTCGTCAGCACGGGCATCTGCGCCGTCGTCAGTGCCGGCACCTGTGTCGTGGTCAGTGCCAGGATCTGAGCCGTCGACAATCCAGCGATGCCGGTGGTGTCGAGCACCAGTGCCGCTATCCTGGTCGTCGACAGCGCCGCAATCTGGCTGGTGCTCATGGATTGCACCGTAGCGTTGGGCAACGCCAAGGTCTGCGCCGTGTTCATGGCCGCCGTCTGCGCGGTCGACAGTGCAGTGACCTGAGTCGGCGTGAAGACAGCTACATCCTCCGTCTCCATGGCCGCGATCAGAGTTGTCGACAGCACGGCAACCTGAGCCGTGGTCAAGATCGCTACCTGATAGGTCGTCAGCGCGGCGATCTGTGTCGTCGAAAGTGCATTGATGCCGCTGCTGTTCGCGGCCAGTACCACGACATTCCGTGTCGCCAACGCCGCGATCTGATTGGTCGTCAGCGCCACAATCTGGGCGGTGTTCAGGCTAGCCACCTGGAGCGTCGTCAACGCCGTCACCTGCGTCGTGGTGAGCGCACCGAGACCAAGCGTGTTCAGCCCCAGAGCCGCAATATCGGTCGTTTCCAGCACCGGAATCTGATTCGTCGTCAGCGCCTCGATCTGGCTCGTCGTCAGCACGGCCATCTGCGCCGTCGTCAGGGCTGGCACCTGCGTCGTGGTGAGCGCACCGAGACCAAGCGTGTTCAGAGCCGTAATGTCGGTCGTTTCCAGCGCCGGAATCTGGCTCGTCGTCAGCACCTGGATCTGGCTCGTCGTCAGCGCCTGGATCTGGCTGGCAGTCAAAGCGGCGACCTGCGCGGTGATCAATGCCGGTATCTGGGTCGTGGTCAGTGCCCCGATCCCCAGTGTATCTAGGGTCAGGACTGCGATATCGCTGGTTTCCAGCGCCGCGATCTGGTTCGTCGTCAGCACCCGGATCTGGCTCGTCGTCAGCGCAACCATCTGTGCCGTCGTCAGTGCCGGCACTTGCGTCGTGGTGAGCGCACCAAGACCAAGCGTATTCAGGCCCAAAGCCGCAATATCGGTCGTTTCCAGCGCCGGAATCTGGCTCGTCGTCAACACCTGGATCTGGCTCGTCGTCAGCGCGGCCATCTGCGCCGTCGTCAGTGCCGGCACCTGCGTCGTGGTCAGTGCCAGGATCTGAGACGTCGACAATCCAGCGATCCCGGTGGTGTCGAGCACCAGTGCCGCTATCCTGGTTGTCGACAGCGCTGCGATCTGGCTGGTGGTCATGGATTGCACCGTAGCATTGGGCAACGCCAAGGCCTGCTCCGTGTCCATGGCCGCGGTTTGGGTGGTCGATAGTGCAGTGACCTGAGTCGGCGTCAAAGCCGCAATGTCGGTCGTTTCCAGCGCAGTGATCTGGCTCGTCGTCAGCGCTTGGATCTGGCTCGTCGTCAGCACGGTCATCTGCGCCGTCGTCAAGGCTGGCACCTGCGTCGTGGTCAGTGCCAGGATCTGAGCCGTCG
>JBAYJH010000168.1:0-10534 GCA_041665185.1 Sterolibacterium sp. | reverse complement strand
GCTGCGGCGTATACGGCAACGCCATCCGCTTCCTCTATCCGCTGACGATCCCCGACAAGCTGTTCGAGGAGGCAATGCAGATCCTTACGCTGGTACTCAAGGATTGACGCCGCCGGCGACTGGACTCGGCCCGTTGCGCTTTATCGAAGACTATCCGGAAATTATTCATGCTGGAATTAAATGACCCAAGCCTGCTCCGCTCGCAATGCTTTGTCGGCGGAGAGTGGATCAACGCCGACAACGGTGGCACCGCCGAAGTAAGCAACCCAGCGACGGGCGCCGTGCTCGGCCGCGTGCCGATGTGCGGCAAGGCCGAGACCCAACGGGCGATTGCCGCCGCCGACCTGGCGTTTCGCGCCTGGCGGAAGACCACGGCCAGGGAGCGCTGCACGATCCTGCGCAAATTGGCCGACCTGATGCATCAGCACAAGGACGACCTGGCGCGCATCATGACGGCCGAACAGGGCAAGCCGCTGGCTGAGGCGGCGGGGGAAATCGTCTATGCCGCCTCGTTCATCGAATGGTTCGCCGAAGAGGCGCGACGGCAGTATGGCGATACCATTCCGGCGCCGCTAGGGGACCGCCGGATTGTGGTCGTCAAGGAGCCGATCGGCGTTTGTGCCGCCATCACGCCGTGGAATTTTCCGGCGGCGATGCTGACGCGCAAGGCGGGCCCCGCCTTGGCGGCGGGATGCACCATGGTGGTCAAGCCGGCGCTTCAGACCCCGTATTCCGCGTTGGCGTTCGCCGTGCTCGCCCAGCGCGCGGGTGTGCCGGCCGGGGCACTTTCGGTGATCACCGGCAAGGCCAGTGAAATCGGCGCCGAGCTCAGCACCAGCCCGACAGTGCGCAAGCTGACCTTCACCGGATCGACCGAGATCGGCAGAGTGCTGATGCGCCAATGTGCGGACACCGTCAAGAAGGTATCCTTGGAACTGGGGGGCAACGCGCCCTTCATCGTATTCGACGATGCGGACCTGGATGCCGCGGCGGAAGGGGCGATGGTCTCCAAGTATCGCAATACCGGCCAGACTTGCGTCTGCGCCAATCGCCTGTATGTGCAACGCGGCGTGTATGATGCGTTTGCCGCAAAGTTGGTGGCGAAAGTCGATGCCCTGAAGGTCGGCAACGGCATGGACTCCGGGGTGACCCAGGGCCCCTTGATCGATGCCGGCGCGGTCGCCAAGATCGAGGAGCACATTGCCGATGCAGTAGGGAAAGGCGGGCGCGTCCTCACCGGCGGCAGGCGTCATCGGCTCGGCGGCAGCTTCTTCGAGCCGACCGTGATCGCCGATGCCAACGCCGACATGAAAGTGGCGCGCGAAGAAACCTTCGGGCCGTTGGCACCGCTGTTCGTGTTCGACACCGAAGAGGAAGTCATCGCCCTGGCCAACGACACGGAATTCGGCCTCGCTTCCTATTTCTATACCCGCGACATCGGGCGCATCTGGCGCGTGGGCGAGGGACTGGAGTACGGCATGGTGGGCATCAACACCGGCCTGATTTCGACCGCCGAGGCGCCCTTTGGCGGCATGAAGCAATCGGGCCTGGGACGCGAGGGATCGAAGTATGGGCTGGATGAATACTGCGAAGTAAAGTACCTTTGCGTAGCCGGGATCGACCGCTAGCGGCCCGGATGATCGTGCAACAGACAGTGACAATGCCCAGCGCGGGAGCGAGGAAGCGATGAAGCCTTTTGCAGTAGCCGGAATTCAGATGGCCGTCTCCGCCAGCGAAGACAATATCGGCGCCATGGAGAGATATGCGGTCCACGTCAAACGACGCTTTCCCTGGGTGGATATGCTGCTGTTTTCCGAATTGAGCCCGTTTGGCTCATCCCGCGAAAATGCGGTAAAGATGCCGGGCGAAGCCGAGGCGCGGTTGTGCCGGATTGCCCTAACCCACGGTCTTTGGCTGGTGCCGGGTTCCCTATACGAGCGCAAGGGCGACAAAATCTACAACACGACACCGGTGATCGATCCGGCCGGACAGGTGATCGCGCGCTTTCGCAAGATGTTCCCGTTCCGTCCTTATGAGACGGGGATCGATGCGGGGACGGAGTTTGTGGTGTTCGACGTACCCGAAGCAGGTCGCTTCGGGGTGTCGATCTGCTACGACATGTGGTTTCCGGAAACCACCAGACAGATGGTGGCGATGGGGGCCGAGGTGATACTTCACCCGACCATGACCGACACCATCGACCGCGACGTCGAACTATCCATCGCCAAGGCCTCGGCCGCCATGAACCAGTGTTATTTTTTCGATATCAACGGTGTCGACGCCGGCGGATGCGGCCGCTCGATCGTGGTCGACCCGTCGGGCTATGTGCTGCATGAGGCGGACTGCTCGGCTCAGATCATCCCGATTGAAATCGACTTTGCCAAAGTGCGGCGGGAACGTGAACGTGGCATGCGCGGCCTTGGCCAAGTGCTCAAGAGTTTTCGTGATCGCGAGGTCGAGTTTCCGATTTACCAGCGCACTGCAAAGGCCGAGGCCTATTTGCGCACTCTCGGCGCGCTGGTCAAGCCTGCGGGCAATGACTCCTAGTTCCCACCGTTGCTGTCGGGGCGCCAGACCGATAAGCAACTCGATGAACCTTGACCGAGATGGTGCCAGGACTTCGGCGTCACTTGACGGGAGGTCGCGCGGTCAACTTATCAACTTATGACCGCGCCTCTGCGGTTCTGGCGAATGCCTCGAATACAACGTTGACCGCAGCATCGACGCCGCATTTGCTGGTATCCAGAGAGATGACCGGGTCCAGGGGCGGTTCGTAGGGGTCGTCTACTCCGGTAAATCCCGATACCGCTCCTCCCCGCGCCTTGCGGTAATGCCCCTTAGGGTCGCGGAGTTCACATATCTCGATCGGGGTCGACAAATACACCTCGATATAAATTGCTCCGATGGCCTGGACCATTGATTTGACTCTTGCCCGGGCTTCGCGATAAGGCGCGATTGCCGCACAGACAGCAACTCCTCCGTGGCGGGCGACCTCGGCAGCCACACGGCCGATGCGCAATATGTTGATATCACGATCCTGGCGGCTGTAGCCGAGACCGTTGGAGAGCCAGGTGCGTATCTCGTCGCCATCCAGCAGGGTAACCGTGCGGCCACGAGTCTCGAGCAAACCGGCGAACGCTTTCGCCAAAGTGGTCTTGCCTGCCCCGGGTAAGCCGGTGAAAAACACAACAACACCTCTTGCCACGGTCATCCCATTTCGCCATTTATTGGTTGTGACATCCATCGACATGATAGCGGTTCGCCACTTCCATAGCTATGCGCCGTGCAACATTGGAATACCAAAGTGTGTGGCAGATCCCGGCAGTGTCGACGAATTTGACGCGGTGCAGATCGAACTGCTGCAACGCCACCGCGCCGGCACCACCGACGGCCGCGTCCAGCGCAGCATCTACCTGACCATCAACGGCATCGCGGTGGGTTTGAAGAACAGCGGGTAGCCATTCAGCAGTCGTACCCCGCCTCACGCTGGCTTCGGATCGCCAGCACGAAGACGATGTCAATTGCCGGGACATACCGATAGGGCGCCAGATAGCCTCCGGAACGACGTCCAATGACAAGTTCCCCTTTGCCATTCGCCACCGGATGACCGATGAGAGGGTTCTGCGCCAAGACATCCAGGGCGGCAATGATGTCGCCAATGCGCTGGATCGGATGCTCGACCCGATAGGCCGCCAAGTGATCGAGAATGCGATCGAAGTCCTCGGCGACCTCGGGCGCAAGTTCGATCACGGCCACGTCAGCGGGCCAGCTTTCGTGCTACAGGGCGCTTGGCGGGTTTTCCAGCGACACGTGCCTCGAGATTCTGTGGCGCTGGTCCACCCCCATCAGCCGGCAGCGAGACCCTCGAGCTCGTTCCCGGAAAGCCGACCCTTAATTGGCGATGCTGCTGACCACCGGGATCGTGACGCCAACAGCAATGGACTATTTCAATCAACGCCGATCAGGTGCCGCAAAACGTCTGGTACGAGGCGGTAACATCTGTCGGTGCCGGCTCGGCATAGACGGCGTCTTCGGATCGCGCGTCGAAAGGCTGTTCCAGCACCGTAAGCAAGCGATCGAAGGGTGCTAGGTCTCCTCTGTCGATCGCGGCGTCAAGCGCTCCCTCAACTAGATGGTTGCGCGGGATGTAGCAAGGGTTGGCACACTTCATCGCGGTCAGCAGCTCGGCAGAACGCCCCGGCTGGCGAGCGTGCCAGCGCAGCCGCCAGGCGGCGAAATCCGGGATCTCGGCGAAGAGGTCAAAGGCGCGCTCCGACCCTTCTGCGGAATTGTAAAGGGCACGGAAACCCTCAGTGAAGTCGATACGCCCATCACTTAACAAATTCAGGAAGTCCTCCGTCAGTTGGCGGTCCTCTGCGGCCGCACCCGGCGCATCGTCGAGTCCGAGCTTATCCCGCATTACGTCCAGCCAGATGGCCGAGTGACGCCTTGGAAAGGTATTCAATATGTCGGTGGCCGCCAAGATTGCACGTGTTTCGTCGGTATCGAACAGCGGCAGCAGGGCGTCCGCGAAACGGGATAGGTTCCACCTGGCGATCAAGGCTTGCTGGCCGTATGCGTAGCGACCGTTGGTATCGATGGAGCTGAATACGGTATTCGGATGGTAGGACTCCATGAAGGCACAGGGGCCGTAATCTATGGTTTCGCCGGAGATCGTCATGTTGTCGGTGTTCATTACACCGTGAATGAATCCGATACCCATCCAGCGAGCAACCAAGTCCGCCTGGCGCGTGGCCACAGCGTCGAGTAGGGCGAGGTACGGCTGCTCCCGGTGAGCGACATCCGGGTAATGGCGGGCGATGGCGTAGTCGGCCAGTTGCCTGACCGCCTCAGGCCCACGATGGGCGGCGAAGAACTCAAACGTGCCAATCCGCAAATGGCTGGCTGCGACGCGCGTCAGCACCGCGCCGGGCAATGGGCGGTCACGGTGGACAATTTCACCGGTGGCAATGACGGCCAGGGTACGTGTCGTCGGAATGCCCAGCGCCGACATCGACTCACCGATGAGATATTCGCGAAGCGCCGGGCCGAGGGCGCACTTTCCGTCGCCCCTGCGGGAAAATGGGGTACGGCCGGAACCCTTAAATGCGATGTCGCGGCGTCGACCATTCCGATCGATCACTTCGCCTAGCAAGAGGGCCCGGCCATCGCCAAGCTGCGGCGAAAACTGTCCGAACTGATGGCCGGCGTATGCCTGGGCCAAAGGGCTGGCCCCCTGAGGGAGGGCATTGCCGGCGAGCATTTCAACGCCGCTCGTTGTGGTCAGGGATTCCGGGTCGGTGCCCAACTCCTCTGCCAGCGCATGATTAAGCTTGATCAGGCTAGGTTCGGGGACAGCGGAAGGCAAGCAAGGGACGTAAAAACCCTCGAGCTCCCGGGCGTAGGAGTTGTCGAAGCAAAACCAACGTGAAGCCATTTCAACGGTAGCGGGCGTATTCAAGACAGTTCCTAAATGGGACGACAGTCCAAATGAGACCATTGGCTTGTTGACGCGCGGCGTCAACTACCCGGCGTGCGCAACCTGCGATATCGGTTCGACCATTACGAAATGTCAAAGCTCCGTAGCTTCTGCTGGTCGTCTCAGCCGGTTACTTCGATTCGCGCGGCCTGGGTAATTTGATCCGCGCACCAGCACCGGTCAGAAGACCGTGCGAGTTAAGCTGTTGTCAGTACGATTACCTTTAAGTTGCGGGGCAGCAACGCCCATGATAGTACATGAGTATTATAGTCAACTATTGTGCTATAAGAGAACTGGCTCAGATTGACGAAATTATTCGTACCGAGAAAATTCCATACACATTCCGCGTATGCCCCATGAATCCCATCCTTGCCTACCACGAGCGGTCAAAGCACCGCCTTGACCGCTATGCCCCCGGTCCTGGGGGTCTCGACTGGGAATCGCAGCCGGACCCGTTTCGCCGCTATTTTGGCTGCCCGACTGTTGATCTTCCACTGCTGACTGGCGAACTCCCCGTCTGTTGGGACGACCTTTTCGGGCCTGCCGGCATACCTGAGCAGTCAATTGGTATGGTCACGTTGGCCAACTTGCTACAGCTATCATTCGGGCTATCGGCGTGGAAGACTTCTGGCGACAGTCGATGGGCACTGCGCTGCAATCCCTCCAGCGGTAACCTGCACCCGACCGAAGCGTATCTTGTGTGCCCGGATCTACCGGGATTGCCGGCCGGGATCTATCACTACCGGCCAGATATGCATTGTTTCGAACAACGCGCGAGCGCACCTCTCTCTTGGTCTGGAGGTGTCCTGTTGACTCTTGCCAGCATACCTTGGCGCGAAGCATGGAAGTATGGCCTACGCGCCTTCCGCTACTGCCAACACGATTGCGGCCACGCTCTCGCCGCCCTGTCCTACGCTGCGGCGACACTAGGATGGCAAGCAACCCTACTGACGGATTGGGCCGACGCAGATTTGGCGGCGCTCATTGGCGTGGACCGCAAGGAGGAATTTCCCGTAGGAGAGGACGAGGTACCAGAGGCACTTGTTTGGATCGGACCCGGTGTTGCGCCACCAATGTCGGAAGTGATGGTCATGATGACGGGAGCCCGATGGGCCGGGCGACCAAATGTTCTAAGCCCATATCATCATGACTGGCCCGAAATTACAGTTGTAGTAGCCGAAACCCGCAAGCCCTGCATCACACCTACGCCGACCGACATTCGCCCGCCCCTCCCTGATCTTGCGCTCGTCTCATGCAAGCCGGTCAGCCACCTGATACGCGGCCGCCGTTCTGCCCAGGCGTTCGACGGTTTTACTTCTATCGGAGATCAAACTTTCTTCCGCATGCTGGATGCCCTGTTGCCGCGCGTCTGCCAACCGCCCTGGTCATTGTTGAACGATGCACCAAGGGTACATCCCGTGCTGTTCGTCCATCGCGTCGACGGCTTGACACCGGGCATCTACTGCATGCCGCGTGCTTCATCGGCGCTTGGAGGCCTGCGCGCGGCTATGCGTCCGGACTGGCTATGGGCGCGAGTTGGGGGCTGTCCGAAACACCTGCCGCTGTACCTCCTGGCACCGATGGATATGCGAACGTTTGCCGCGACCGTATCGTGTCATCAAAGTATTGCGGCCGACTCGGCTTTCTCACTGGCTATGCTGGCACGCTTCGATGACGTCGGTCCAGACCGGCCCTGGATGTACCGTCAGTGCTTCTGGGAGGCTGGCATGCTTGGGCAGGCGCTGTATCTGGAAGCCGAGGCTGCTGGTGTCCAGGGAACGGGTATCGGCTGTTACTTCGATGATGAAGTGCATCGCCGTTTGGGGATCAATACTACCAACTTCCAGGACATCTACCACTTCACCGTAGGGACGGCGGTCGTCGACATGCGGCTGAGAACTTTAGAACCATACGCACATCTCCCTACAAGGGGCCGTTCAATGCCTAGCCCGCATTCCCCGTATTTACAGACCAGTATTTCGTCATCCACGACTTCATTGAAATGAATTCAAGAAGGAGCTTTTCGGGGATTGGCTGTAAGCGGCCGGTACCTGGGGTGGAGCTGACGTTAACAATTTCGCTGATAGAAGAATCAGCTTCGTAGGTCTGAACCGCGGAATTCAGAAAGTATGAAGGGCCGGACTCCTTGTGACCCTATGACACATTTCGAATGGGCGGCAATTTTTGACAAACTGTCGCGATGCGCGTTTGATTGTCCGCAGGGGTTCGGCGCGCGTGCATAGTTATCGCATCCTATGCTTCGGCTACCGAGCCAGAAAGCTCCATCAAAATTATCGAATAGCTTCGTTAGACCCCAAAATAGTGATCGGACTTGAATTCTTTTACCAGCAGCTACGCAAACCGCTCAGTATTTGGCTGACGGGGGGAGTGCTTGCCTGTGCGGCAATCTATGGTGCGATACACATCATGGAAAGCGCGTACCTACCCACCATGCCGTTGGTGACTTTGCACGGCGATCAGGTGAGCCTCTCATCGGTGGCCGCCGGCAAGCCGATGGTGCTAAATTTATGGGCTAGCTGGTGTGCTCCTTGCCGAGAGGAAATGCCGTTGCTCGCTGCCGCACAGCGACAGGAAGGGGGTGTGCAATTTGTTTTTGCCAACCAAGGGGAAGATAGAACGACGATCCAGCGCTTTCTTTTCACCGCTCGACTCGACCTGACCAACGTCTTGGTTGACCCCGGCGCAAGAATTGGTCGCGAGGCCGGTTCGATTGCGCTACCAATCACGTTTTTCTACGATGACAGCGGACGGTTAGTCGACACCAACCTGGGCGCGCTCACGGCCGACCTGATGGCGGCAAAGTTAGACCGAATACGTTCGCACTCTTTCAAATCGGGGCTAACTCAAGAGAAGCGAATTTCGGCTGTAGGCGCTGAAGCAGATTTTGACCCTGGCGCCGATGGTGGCTGACCCACCGCAATTCAGGGCGAATACGTCTCTGGCAATGACCATTGCTAGAGTTGGGCGGTCAATGCAATCCGGCCGGTGGGTCACCAACTACGTCAGCGTCAACATCACTGCTCCTAAGCCGCCCGCCTCCATCGCGAAGTTTCAGCAAGGAAGAGACACTCATGTTTCTGGCGCGAGCGTCCGCAGTCGCGTGTACACCGGTCTGTCGCAGCGCTCAACTGAAAAAAAGTAGCGCCGTCGGGTCGAGCGGCAGCTCCCCGAAGACCTCACCGGCTCTTCCGTGCCCTGAGCGGAAGTTCCGGCAGCTGAGAAACTGACGTTCTACGCCCCGGATCTGGCGCGAAAGTATGTTGGCGTGGCCTATGCGCCTTTTGCAAAAGGCATGACGACAAACTTGGGTCTCTTTTTAACGATTTGTTAGGCGGGTTCTAAGTAAAATTTCCCTGAGAGTGATCACGGAGGTACCTGTCAAGGTATTCAGTGCTCGCCTTGTCGCACATGCGTATTAGCTTATTTGCCATGAATTCGGCCGCGCCAGTATCCCTTGTCGCGTAGAATAAATCAGTATTTTCGGGGAGTAGCATATTCTGAAAGAATGGCACTGCTCGCTGATTTATGCCTTTAATAAGATCAAGTTCGGTATCTGTAATGATCCCAATTCGCTTATCTCGGAGGTGCGGGTTAGTTTCAAAAAAGTGGAACATCATCGTGCCAATTCCGAAAATTTCGGGGTTTCCTGGTGGGTCTATCGTAATCTTCTGACGCATCGGTCCCGACTGCACGTGATACGCATCTTCTGTTACTTCCTTAATGTACGCCTCTATAGCAGTTGTTGCTGTAACCTTTCCGACGCCAGGCACCTCTCGTGAGTTAGTATCCACAGCCACCACGACCTCACACCTCGCCATGGCGAGATGAATGTCAGTCACAGGATGTCCTGAGCCAAGGAAACATGCATTTATTACTTTCCTTTTCTTCTTTTTCTGATAGTACGTAATAATATGGGCTTCTACTGGCTTTAGTATTTCCGGCCCTATCATGATGGTCGTGTCTCTTTTCCCGAACACAAACACTATCCGCGAATTCAGATTCAAGAACACCTGTATCGCCTTAATCTTTTGAGGAAATCGAAGTGCAATCTCTGTGTGCCTCACTAGCTTGTCGGGCTGCTTGGGATGTGTATCAGGCTTTAGGTTATCGCCCGAGAAATTTATGAGCCTTTTTTTGACATTATTGAGTGTTAATTCAAATGTCTCCGCAAGAGGCATTTCTGCAGGGAAGGTGTGAATCCAGTATTCGCCAGTTGGGAGCCCTATTAGGTCAGCTGGCGGAGGGGTGTTAAGAAATGATTTCTTCATTACTGAACTGTCCACTGTTCATTCGAGACCGAAGATTTTATCGATTATCTACACGGTATCTCTGGCCAGTGTAGGTCGGGGTTGTCGCCTAGTAGAGCTAACCGGCGCTGCGCGGCTTTATCGCGCAGCGTCCAGCGACCGAAGGGAGCGAGTTTGAGCGCCGGGTTATGCATCTCTACCCTCGTACTTGGGCTTGAGCCGAAACTGAACCAATGCTTCAAGCAGGCTTAGCGCATACCTGCCTTCACTTTCAGGTAGTAGAAATTCAATCCGCGATATGTTGCTTTTGATCCAATCTCCAATGTTGCCCTTCTCAAGTTGGTCAATTTCGGAGTGCTGAGAATGCGCAAAGTATTCTTTGAACTTAGGCTTGTTCTTGACGATTGACTTCGTAAATGCGCTGGGAGTAGTTTCGTCTAAGTTGTAGTGGTGTGAGTTCCACCTCGCTTTGCTTTTGGGGCCGGCTTTCCCGACCTTAAAGCAGTGTGCATCAGTGAAGAATACATATACACCTTGCATTCCAATAGGGAGCGAAGAAGGTTGATGCGATGCGCCCATTGAAAGAAAAATCGCTTCGACACTGATGCCGGTAATTTGAAGAAACTCTTGTTTTAGGCTATCGGCGAGCGCTTGGGTCATTGAAATGCTCCGGATGCATAACGAGGCTGTAGAAAAACTGTATTCATGTGCGCATTCTGAGCCGAACCAAACCGAATATCAATTGTCATAAAGGCTCCGTCCGTCCAGAGGCTCTTCATGGCACGCT
>JBAYJH010000167.1:0-10536 GCA_041665185.1 Sterolibacterium sp. | reverse complement strand
GTTGTACATAGCCCGCGAGAACAGGACATCGAATTCGGGATGACCGTCCATATAGCCGAACAGATCCTGACCATGTGCCAGCCGGAACGGCACTTCACCGCGCCTGACGCCGTCTTCCAAACATTCGTACCACGGCCGGCTCATTTCCGCGGAGTTGTGCATCAGGATCAGCGCCCGCACGCTTTGCGGATGGTCGTCGCGCAGGTGGGCCGACAGGGCATTGTTGGCAAACACGCGCGGCGAAACTTCCGCGAAGACGCCCAGCGCCACCAGCAGCCGCAGCAATCGGTAAGTGGCATCGGGCTGCGCGGACACGCGAACGGCGATCTCGTCCGCCGACAGGCGTTCATCGCGCAGCGCCGTAGCGATGTCGAGCCGAGCCGCGACGTAAAGCGCCCGCGACTGCCAGAAGGCCGAGCCGATTTGCATCAGGCGGAATGGCGGCGGCGTCAACTTGTTGGGAAGGTTTCGCAACCAGCCGGCGAACTTCATCAGCCGGGAAAACCGCTTCACTGCACCAGTATTCTTCTGCAAGGACATCTCGTATCTCGCTCTATTCTTGGGCTGCCGGCGTCAGGCCGGCGGTGAACAGCCGGCCGTTAAAATCGGCCAGGTTGTCGATGAAGGCCGCGTCCATGGTCCGTCCCATCTGCTCCTCGAAAATGTCCTTCAGCAGCATCGGCGTCATCGCCAGGCTGACGAAGGCCATCCTGAGGATGTCCGGATCGACCGTCGCGGCGATCTGCCCATGGTCCTTCAGTTCGGCCACTTTGCGCGCTCCACGAGTCCGCCCCCGTTCCAGCAACTGCTGGATGAAGCGCCGCCCCGGCCCCTGGTTCAAGGCCAGTACCTTGAGGATCAGTTTGGGAAATTCCGGCCGTATCGACATCGTCCGGTAATAGAGTTTGAGGAAGTCGGCGAAACCTTCGGCCGACGCCAACAGCGGACCGTCGAGCACATCCAGCATCGGTCCCAGGGTATCCCGAATCATCTCCTCGTAGAGTCCTTCCTTGTTACCGAAGTAATAGCGGATCATGGAGATATTTGCGTCGGCGCGTTCGGCGATCAGGCGGGTGGTAACCTTGTGGTATTCGTCGCCCAGAAAGCACTCCTGCGCGGCCTTGAGCAGCCGCGCGCGGACTGGATCTGAAACTTGTTTGTCGGCGATGCTCATTGCCCGTCCCGTCCTGTTATTGATAAGCGAGGGCAGATTAGCATTTGCCCGCCGCCGTCAAAAGCGCTTTCGCCAATCAATTCAGGCCGTTTGATTGAAGCGCGACATGGCCCTGCGTGCTTTGAATTTCTTCGTGGCCACCCTCCGCTTAGACAGGGTAATATTCCTGCGGCTCCGCGCGACCTGACCGGCCCCAACAGGGTTCTCACCGGAACATGTCTCCTCGCCATGAGTGATTCCCTCCAACCGTTCGCTGAAACGTCCGTGGAAAAGATCGATCTGAAGAAGCAGTTGAAGCACCTCTACCAGCCCTCCGCCAAGGAGGTGGTCGAGGTTGATGTCCCCGCCATGAATTACCTGATGGTGGACGGCGAAGGCGATCCCAACACCTCGCAAGCCTACGCCGATGCCATCGAGGCCTTGTTCGCCGTTGCCTATGCGGTGAAGTTCATGGTGAAGAAAAGTGCGGCGGCTATCGACTACGGCGTCATGCCCCTGGAAGGGCAGTGGTGGGCCGACGATATGTCGAAATTCACGACCGCCGACAAGTCCAACTGGAAATGGACCATGATGATTGCCCAACCGGCTTTCGTCACCTCGGAAATAGTCGAGCGCGCCATCGCCGAGGTGGACAGGAAAAAGCATCCGGCGGCCATCGGCAAGTTGCGCTTCGCTTCGCTGGCCGAAGGGAAATGCGCGCAGATCATGCACATCGGCCCGTTCTCCGAGGAAGGTCCGACCATCGAGAAGTTGCACCGCTTCATCGATGCCATCGGGCGCCGCACCGGAAAGCATCATGAAATATACTTGAGCGACATTCGAAAGGCGGACCCATCCAAATGGAAGACCATCATCAGGCAGCCCATGCAATGATTACCGAAGCCGCGCCCCTGTATGTCCGCGCCGGCCGGGCAGCCGAGTTCGAGGCGGCATTCCGGATAGCCCAGGACATCATCGCCGCCATGCCCGGCTATCTGTCGCACGAATTGCAGCGCTGCCTGGAGCGTCCCGACGAATACCTGCTGCTGGTGCGCTGGGAAACCCTCGCGGCGCACGAATTGGGCTTTCGCCAGTCGCCGCAATATCAGGAGTGGAAGCGGCTGTTGCACCATTTTTACGAGCCCTTCCCGGTGGTGTCGCACTATGCGCTGGTTCCCGGTGCGGCCCGCGAGAGCGCGGCGCGTGGGTAATACATCGGCCTATCCGTTGCTGGCCGACCTGGTGCTGGCGGCGCACTTTGCTGTTGTCGTGTTCGTGGTCTGCGGCCTGCTATTCATCGTCGCCGGCAACCTCAGGGACTGGCCCTGGGTCAATGCATTGTGGTTCCGCCTGCTGCACCTGATTGCCATCGCGGGAGTCGTCGTCGAAACCTGGCTCGGGCTCGCCTGCCCGCTGACCACCCTCGAATCGTGGCTGCGCGCGGAGACAGGCGCAACGTCCAATGGCGGAAGTTTCATCGGCTACTGGCTCGGCCGCGCGCTGTACTTCGACGCTCCTGTATGGGTTTTCAGCCTGGGCTACTCCATCTTCGGCTTGCTGGTCGCCGCGGCCTGGTGGTATTTTCCTCCCAATTTCAAGCACGCCGACCGATCCCACAATGCTCAGTCTTGATACCAGCGAAGCGCGACTATGATGCCGACCAGCGCAAATGGACAATGCCTCTGCGGCGCGATCGAGTTCAGCGCCCGCTTTCCCTCGAAGTGGGTGGCGCACTGCCATTGCACGCGCTGCCAGCGCGCGCATGGCGCCGCCTTCGTGACCTGGGTCGGAATGGATGCAAAGCGCGTGTCGATCCAGGATCCGAGCGGCGCCCTGAACTGGTTCAGCACCAGCGGCGGCGGCGACCGCGCGTTCTGCAAGAACTGCGGCAGCAGCCTGTTCTTCAAGTCCGATCGCTGGCCGGGCGAACTGCATGTTGCTCGCGCGCTATTTACCGATCCCGTCGACCGGGAACCGCAGGCCCATGCCTATTTCGACACCCATGTGCCTTGGATAAGGGTTGCGGATGGCCTTCCCACGCGACCCGACCCCGACCGGGAAACGCCGTGAGATCCGGGAGGATCCGCGCTGCCACGCCAGCCGACGCCGCCGCCATCGCCCACCTGCAAACCGCCAGTTGGCGAGCAGCCTACCGCGACGTGCTGAGCGACGCTTATCTGGACAGCGACATCGACACCGAGCGCTTGCTGCTGTGGTCGGAATGTCTGAACACGCCGGCACCGCACCAGCATGTGGCACTCGCCGAGCGCAACGGACGCGCGGTCGGCTTCGCCTGCGCCTATGGCGCCTACGATGCGCGCTGGGGCACGCTGCTGGAGAACCTGCACGTCGCCGACGAGGCCAAGCGCCAGGGCATCGGTGCAGGCCTGATGGCCCACGTGGCGGCCTGGTCGCTGCAAGCTCATCCGGCGCTCGGCCTGTACCTCTGGGTGATCGTATCCAATGCCCCGGCGCGGCGTTTTTACCAGCGTCTAGGCGCCATCGACGCCGGCGAGGATGTGTGGCTGCCGCCGGACGGCGGTTCCGTGCCCAAGCTGCGCTATGTCTGGCCCAACCCGGCGACGCTGTTGCAGTTCGGCTGTGGCTTCGAGGCTCAGCGTCCGTGCCAGTAACGCCGACGTTCGTCGCGCTCGGTAACAATGCGCGGCCCCGCTGCCGCCAGGCGCACCGTCAGCGCCCCTTCCAGGTCGGTGCGGCGTAGCGAAGCGCCACTGAGGCGATAACGCTCCACCACATCGGCGCGGGGATGGCCGAAAGAATTGCGGTAGCCGACCGGAAAAATCGCCTGGCGCGCCCCCACGGCGGCGATGAATTCGGGCGTCGATGAATTGCGGCTGCCGTGGTGCGGGACGACCAGCACGTCGCTGCGCAATGGCCCACCCGGCTCGGCGCCATAGCGCGCGAGCAGCGCCCGTTCCGACAGCGCCTCGATGTCCGCGGTCAGCAGCACGCTGCCGTGGGCATTGGCGACCTTCAGGACGCAACTCATGTCATTGGTCCTCCTGGTCGGCGCCTGGTACTGCGCCGCCGGCGGGTGCAGCAAGGTGAATCGCACGCCATCCCATTCCCATGACTGGCCGGCCAGGCAGGGCCGCGCCTCGACCGGGGCGGCGGAAAGCCGGTGTTCGAAGGCCAGCGAACTCATCAGCCAGCCCACCGGCAGCGCTTCCAGCACCGCTTCGGCGCCGCCGGAATGATCGGTGTCCTGGTGGGTAACGATCAGGCCATCCAGCCGCTGCACACCCAGCGCGCGCAGGTAAGGCACGATGACGCGGTTGCCGCTGTTGGCTTCCAGCGTGTAGGCAGGCCCGGTGTCGTAGAGCAGATCGTGGCTGGCGGTCTGGATATGCATCGCCAGGCCCTGGCCGACATCCAGCACGGTCAGCGCCACCTCGCCCGCAGCCGGCCGCTGGGGCGGCACGAACAGCACGGGCAGCATCAATACCGACCCCAGCCAACGTGCCGGAAAACCGCGCGGCAGCAGCAGCCAGGCGCTCCCCAGGAGTGCGCTCAGCCAGGCCCAGGTCGGCGGCGCGTGCTGCTGCCAGACCGCCCACGGCAGGTCTGCCAGCCAATTGATGAAAGCCATTAGGGCGGCGGTGACGAGATGCGCCGGCTCCAGCAGAAATCCGCACAGCGGCAGGACGGAAGCCAGCGCCAGCGGCGTAATGACGAAGCTCACCACGGGAATGGCAATGGCATTGGCCAGCGGCGAGACCAGCGAGAACTGCTGGAACAACAGCAGCAGCGCCGGGATCATGCCGATGGTGACCGCCCACTGGGCGCGCCCCCACGCCAGCAACCAGTGGCCGGGGCCCAGCCTTGCATTGCCGATATAGAACAATACCGCGACGGCGCCGAAGGATAGCCAGAAACCCGCCGCCAGCACTGCCCAAGGGTCCAGCAACAGCACCAGCAGCAAAGCCAGCGCCAGGACGCGGCTGGCCGAGGCGCTGCGCCGCGTCCACAGCGCGACGGCCACCACCGCCAGCATGTAGAGGGTGCGCTGCGCCGGCACGGCAAAGCCGGCGATCAGGCAATACCCCAGGGCGGCGGCGAAGCCGCCGACCACTGCCGCGCGCTGCGCCGGCACCCGCAACATCAGGGCCGGACTGCGCCGCCACAGCCAGTTCAGCAAGGCATAGGCGAGGCCGGCGAACATGGTGACATGCAGACCGGAAATGCTCATCAGGTGGGTGATGCCGGTGCGGGCGAACACCCGCCATTGCTCGGCGTCGATGGCGCGCTGGTCGCCGACCGCCAGCGCCACCAGGATGCCGGCATAGGGCCGCCCGGGCAGCGCACGCTGAAAACCTTCGCGGATATTTTCGCGCCAGCGCTCGATGGTGTTCGCGGGCGTCATCACGAAATCGTCGCGGCGCAGATTATCCGCCGCCGGGCGGACGTAACCGGTGGCCCGGATGCCGGCTTCGAGCAGCCAGGCTTCGTAGTCGAAACCGTCCGGATTGAGGTTGCCGTGCGGACGCTTCAACCGCACCGTAAATTGCCAGCGTTCCCCGGCGTGGAGCTGCGGCGGAGCCGTGGTCTGGTCCTCGGGCATCTCCTCCGCATCGCTGCGCCAGTTGCGATACCAGGCGAGAGAGATCTGCGTCGGTACCGCCGCCTCGGCCTGTTCGACCGTAAAGTCGAAGCGCAGGCCGTTGTCGAAACGTTGCGGCATGCCGCTGATCACGCCGACGACGCGGATGTCGCGCCCTTCGTTGGTCTCCGGCAATGCGTCGGCCAACCGTTGCTGCGCCATCCCGCCGGCCCAGGCGAGGCCCAGCAGGAAAGCGCCGATCGGCGCCAGGACCAGGGCGTAGCGCGATCGATCCACCGCAACAGGCAACAACATCAGCAGCGCGCCGCCCACCACGAGGATGGCGAGCACGGGAAACTCCGGCAGGCTGGCCTGCTGTTGCAGGCAGGCAACGCCGGCGGCGAAACAAAGTATTGACAATCGCATGTGCGAATTAGAGCAGATGCACGGAGGTTTCAGCTAAAATCGGCATAGGATCACCTATGCGCAAGCTGCTCCGAAATTACCTCCCCGACCACCGGACAATTCGCTCCAACCGCTGGCTGGCGCCGTTCGCCGATACCCTGCTGCACCCACGACTGTGGCATTTGAACCGCCGCTCCGCTGCCGGCGCGGTGGCGGTCGGCCTGTTCTGCGGCCTCATCCCCGGCCCCTTCCAGATGATCGGCGCGGCCATCGGTGCGCTGGTCTTCCGGGTTAATCTGCCGCTGGCGTTGTTCACCACGCTTTACACCAACCCGTTGACCATCGTGCCGCTGTATATCGCCGCTTTCGAGTTGGGCAAGCTGGCATTGGGAGAGATCGGCCGCGACGCCGAATTTACCCAGCCACCCGACTACGGCGACGCCGGCTTGCAGGCCTGGATCGGCGCGCTGATCGACTGGATGGTCGGCCTGGGCATGCCGCTGGCCTTGGGCCTGGTGTTGCTCGCGGCGCTGCTGGCGCTGGCCGGTTATGCCGTCATGCGCGTTCTCTGGCGCGTCTACCTGGTGCGCAACTGGCGGCGACGCATCGCGATGCGCCGGCAATCCGAGGCTTGAGCATGGAGATATTTGGCGAACGCTTCAGCCGCCGCATCTATTTCAGTTTTGTCTGGTCGCTGATCGGCTTTCTTGCCATCCTGGTGCTCGGCACGCTCGGCTACAAGTTCATCGGCGGCGAGCGCTACGGCTATCTCGACGCCCTGTTCATGACCTTCATCACCGTCACCACCATCGGCTATGAGCAGATCGTCGACCTGCACAACAATCCGGGTGGACAGATCTTCACCATGGTCATCGCCTTTTCGGGCATCGGCCTGATGACCTATTTTTTTTCCACGGTGACCGCCTTCGTGCTGGAATCCGATCTCGACACCACATTGCGGAGAAGACGCATGGAAAAGACCATCAAGAAGCTGCGCAACCACTACATCGTCTGCGGCTCAGGCCGGGTCGGGCGCAACGTGGCGGCCGAACTGGAGGCGACCAGCCACCGCTACGTGGCGGTCGACGAGAACCTGGAGAACCTCGAAGCGCAGCACGACAAAAAGCCCGGCCTGCTCTACCTGCACGGCGACGCCAGCGATGACGATACCCTGCTGGAGGCCAACATCGCCGAAGCAAGAGGCGTCTTCGCCGTCACCGGCGACGACAGCAAGAATCTGATGATCGGCCTGACCGCCAAGCAGCTCAACCCGGCGGTGCGGGTGGTGGCGCGTTGCCACGACACGCGCAACGTGGAAAAGATGCGCAAGGCCGGCGCCGACGAAATCGTCTCGCCCGATTTCACCGGCGGCATGCGCATCGCTTCGGCGATGATCCGCCCGCATGTGGTGTCTTTCCTCGACGAAATGCTGCGCTCTGAAAACAAGCTGCGCGTCGAGGAGGTGCTGATACCCGACCACTTCAAGCCGCGCCCGCTCGGCACGCTGCTGCTGAGGAGCGGCGACTACGTGCTGCTGGCGGTGCGAACGCGCGGCGACTCGCTATTCAACCCGCCGCGCGACTTCCTGCTCCAGCCCGGCCACACCCTGATCGCCATGGCCACGCCGCAGGGCCGTCTGGGGCTGGAAGAGGCGTTGCAGGCGGGCAACGCCTGACGCGCCAAATCCACAAGCGCGCGCAAAAAAGCGCGGCGAATTCCCACTTTGCATAGTTCCGGCTGGTAAAATTGTCGGTTCACCACGGCGGCGACGCGCTTGCGCGGGCGGCGCCCGAGGTGGCCCTTCAATCGATCAGGAAAAGGAATCATGCAACGACGCGACGTCCTCCGTACCTTCTTGGCTCTCCCCTTGCCGGGCTTGCTTGCCGCCTGCGGCGGCGGATCTTCCGCCTCGGCCACGCCGGGCGGCCCGAGCATCGACCAGCTTGCGCTCGATAAACCCCAATACTTCGTGGGCGAATCGGCCAGCGTCACCGCCGTATTCTCCGGCGGCAACGGGCGTCTGGACCCCGGTGGCATTCCCGTCACCAGCGGCGTTTCGGTGGTGCTGCCGAACCAGAAGGCGACCAATATCCTGCGTCTGACGGTCACGCCGGCCAGCGGCAATGCCACAATTACGCGCGACATCACAATCACCGTGGCCTACCGGAACATCCTCACAAGCTTGTCGATGGGCTTCGGCCGTGCGTCCCATGTGACCGCCCAAAGCGCTGACGGCAAGCTGTATGCCATCGGCGGCGAAGGCGGCGGATCATCCCTGCCGCATACCGTCATGGCCTTCGACGCCTATACCGAAAAATTCTCGCTGGCCGGCGAACTCTCCACCGGCCGCACCAATCATACGGCGACCGTCCTCGGAGACGGCAGCATCCTGATTTTCGGCGGCGGCCGTTCCGTCAGCGGGACACCGATCGCGGAGCGCTTCGATCCCGTCGCCCGGACGGCGCGCGCAACCGCCGGGCACCCGCAGAACAACCGCCTGTATCACAGCGCGACCCTGCTGGCGGACGGCCGCGTCCTGCTGGTCGCCGGCCAGGTCACCGGCGGATCGCTGATCAGCAATACCGCCGACATCTACGATCCGGCCGGCGAGCAGTTCACCCGCCTGCCCGCCGCCCTACAATATGCCCGCATCGGGCACAGCGCCACGCGCCTGTCGAACGGCAAGGTACTCATCTACGGCGGCGTGGATGGTGCTGGCAACGTCCGCCCGCCCGAATTATTCGATCCGGCGACGCAAAGTTTCACCACCCTGCCCGGCCTGGCGGGGGAAAGCATCGGCCGCTACCGGCACATCGCCGTGCCGGTGGCGAGCAGCGGCGACATCCTGATCGTCGGCGGCGAGGATTTCATGAACGCCACGCCTTTCGAGGGCGTGGTACGCCTCGCCAAGGACAGCAATGTCGCCAGCGCGGCCGGCAAGCTGCTGCTGCCGCGCGGCTCCCTGGCAGCCGCGCCCTTGCTGGACGGCCGCATCCTGGTGGCGGGCGGCACCCGCGACACCACCAGCGACGCACTGGCCAGCACCGAAGTGTTTTCGCCGCTGACCGGCGGCAGCACGGCCGGTCCGGACATGTCGACGGGCCGCATGTTCCATACCGCCGATGTGCTGGCAACGGGCAAGGTGCTGGTGATCGGCGGCAACGATGCCGGCAGGGGCATCGTCACCACGGCGGAACTGTTCAGTTAAGTCGCGGCCGGGGGGAAGTGCGTGGCGTTAGTCCCGCAGCACACCGTCGTCGAGGCGCAGGATTCGTCCGGCCCGCGACGCCAATTGGAGGTCGTGGGTGACGATGATGAAGCTGGTGCCATGGCTGGCATTCAGCGCCAGCATCAGTTCGAACACCGCTTCGGCGGTATGCCGGTCCAGGTTGCCGGTCGGCTCGTCGGCCAACACGCAGGCGGGCCTGGTGACCAGGGCGCGGGCGATCGCACAACGCTGGCGCTCGCCGCCGGAGAGTTCGCCGGGGCGGTGCGTCAGGCGATGGCCGAGGCCGACCTCGGCCAGCATGGCGCTGGCTTGCGCCTCGGCGGAGAGCTTGCCCATGCGCCTGATCAACAGCGGCATGGCGACGTTTTCCAGCGCAGAAAATTCGGGCAGCAGGTGATGGAACTGGTAGACGAAACCCAGGCTCTCGTTCCTCAGGCGGCCGCGCTCGTCCTCCGACAGACCGGTCAATTCGCGGCCGAGCACGCTGACCGTGCCGGCGCTCGGCGCGTCGAGTCCACCCAACAGATGCAGCAGCGTGCTCTTGCCGGAACCGCTGGCCCCGACGATGGCGACACGCTCGGCACGGCCGATGGAAAAATCGACGCCGGTCAATACCGGTACCTCGCCCGCGCCCTGGCGGAATATCTTGCTCAGCCCCTGGCAGGCGATTACCGCCCCGCCGCCGGGCCGCCCGCGCGAAGCCCCCCCTCCGGGGGACAAGGCGGGGTCTTCCAACGAACCGGAGCCACGCAGCGGCGAACATCCGTCACCCCCTTCCACGGGAAGGGGGCCGGGGGGAAGGCCAATATCTTCACTCATAGCGCAGCGCCTCCGCGGGATTGACGCGCGCGGCGCGCCAGCTCGGGTACAGCGTCGCCAGCAGGGTCAGGACGAAGGACACGCCGGAAATGATCCACACGTCGCGCCATTGCAGGTCGGAGGGTAACTCGGAGATGTAATACACATCCTTGGCGAGGAACTGAAAGCCCAACAGCCGTTCGATCGCCGGCACCACCACATCGACGTTGAGCGCCAGCGCCACGCCGCCGCCGACGCCCAGCACCAGGCCGATGCAGCCGATCAATGCGCCCTGGACGATGAATATCTGCATGATGCTGGCCGGGCTGGCCCCCAGTGTGCGCAGGATGGCAATGTCGGCCTGCTTGTCGGTCACCGCCATCACCAGCG
>JBAYJH010000166.1:0-10570 GCA_041665185.1 Sterolibacterium sp. | reverse complement strand
TCGGTTTGAAAGTCGACTACGCCATGCATTACGCCGGTATTGGTTGACGGAAATCCCAGGCGCGTTGGGTCATCGGTTGCCACGAGAAGTATCTTCGTGGCGGACTTGTCGTCCTCATTGGCCAGCATTGCGTGATGCCGATCCGACCAGGTACATGAATAGCCGAGCGCCTGCCGATACCAATGGACAGCGCGCTCCAGGCTGGAGACCGGAATTTCGACGGAACCGATGGTGATTGCTGGAGAAGGCAAGTCGACACCCCGCGTTGCGAATCCTTAATGATTCTTGGTTGATGCCCCAACGGCGTGGCGCTGGGGGCGACGTGGCATTATCGCGTAGCGTCGCCAGGAAGGCGGGGTCCGGCCGCTATTTTTTTGCGCACACCAGAGTCTCGGGAGTACCCGCTTGGGCGTCGCTGTTACCGAGATTCTTCAGCATGTTGACACCGGTGATTGCGTATCCGAGCGAGTCGTACAGGGCCCGGGCGCCGGGATTGTGCCCGAAGACATGAAGCCCGATGCCGGACAGGCCCAATGCCCTCACCTGCGGCTCCAGCGCGGTGAACGCCGCTCGTGCATGGCCTTGCCGGCGAAACTCGGCTTTGACTTCGACGTCGTATACGAACGCGGACTTGAGCCCGTTTTTCACAACGACGGCGAACCACAGGATGCCAACCGTGGCGCCGGTCGTTTCGTCGCCGATTTCATAGAGATAGTTATCCGGCGTGGCGAGTCCCTGCGGGAGGGATTGGTCGAAGTCCTGGTACGAGCGCTGCAGCGCTCCGTCTTCGGGCCAGCGCCCGGACGCAACGTTGTCATCGGCATAGCCCCTGGCCGCCGCCTCGCGATAGCCTGAAAACGAGCCTGGATTCATTGGTGTGAGTATGGTCATGGGCGGTTACCTGGCGATGCCGAATGTAGAAGGTCAGGGGTCGGCGTAGCGTTATCGCGCAGCGTCCTTTGTAGCGCAGGGTTGGGCACCTCGTCAGCGACGACCAACTTCGGTATGCAACTTCAGCCCAAGTGCGCCGATGACCTTAGGGATGGTGTCGAAGCCAGGGCAAGCCTTTCCAGGCACCGACTAAATTTCCGCGCAAGACACTACCAACAACCAAGTGAACCTATTCACATTTTAACCGGACACTCCTGCATGTGGATCTGTCTTGACACCAGATATAACGCGGGAGCACACGATTTTGCCGACCTCATTTCACCGAGGCCGATGAAATATTCGGGCTGGCGCTCGACCGCTACAGCGGCTCCGGCCCGCTACAAATAAGGGACAGTGGCGAATAGGCACTAGCCGGCGGGGGATCCGGTTGTCCCTGACTGCCATGTGGCCCAATGTCGCATGCGACATCATGTCGCGGCAAGGCAAGCGACGGGGCGCCTAGAATCCAGGCCTTTCCAGATTCTGTTGCAGAAGTCGCCATGAACTACTCCGCCCGCACCCGACTCAAGCCCCTCGCGCTCCTGCTCGCCGCCGTTCCTGCCACAGGCTGGGCGCAGGAAACGACGTTACCTGCCGTGATCATCTCGGCACCGATGATTGACAACCAGGCTTCGAATTCCCTGCGCGTCGAAGAGGCCAATCTGGCCCGGCTTCGGGCTGCCACCAGTGACACCGCCAGCCTGCTGCGCGATATCCCCGGCGTCAGCCTGTATGGCGCCGGCGGCGTTTCCAGCCTGCCCGCCATCCGTGGCCTGGCGGACGACCGCCTGCGCATCAAGGTCGACGGCATGGACCTGATTTCGGCCTGCGCCAACCACATGAATCCGCCGCTGTCCTATATCGACCCTGCCAACGTCGACAGCATCAAGGTCTTTGCCGGCATCGCCCCGGTCAGCATGGGCGGCGACAGCATCGGCGGGACCATTGCCGTTGCCTCGGCCGCACCCGAGTTCGCCAAGACGGGACAGGGCACCCTGCTCAAGGGACAAGCCGGCATCTTCTATCGCAGCAATGCGAACGCGAACGGCGGCAACTTGTCGGCGGCGATTGCGAACGAACAGTTGAGCATGACGTATAACGGTTCAAGCACGCAAGCCGGCGACTACCAGGCGGCAAAAGATTTCAAAGCGGCGGGGCCGGCGGCCATGGACAGGAATTGGCTGGCTGGCGACGTGGTCGGGTCTTCCCGCTACAAATCGGAAAATCAGTCACTCGCGTTTGCGCTGCGCCATGACAGCCATCTGGTCGAACTGAAACTGGGCTGGCAGGATATTCCCTACCAGGGTTTCCCGAACCAGCGCATGGACATGACCGGCAATGACAGCCGGCAGATCAATCTGCGTTATACCGGGCAATATGGGTGGGGTGGCCTGGAGGTACGCGTGTATAAGGAGAAGACCCGGCACCAGATGGATTTCGCCGAGGACAAGCAGTTTGTCTACGGTGCCGCGCCAGGCATCGTGGCGCCGGGAATGCCGATGGACACGGAGGGCAGGACCACGGGCACGCTGCTTAAGGCCGATGTGGCGCTATCGGAACGCGACCATCTCAAAGTGGGCGGCGAGATCCTGCGTTACCAGTTGAACGACTGGTGGCCGCCGTCGCCGTCGGTACTGCCTGCGGGCTTCACCGTCGGCGGAATGGCGCCGAATACGTTCTGGAACATCAACAATGGCGAGCGCGACCGGCTGGGCCTGTTCGCCGAATGGGAAGCGCGCTGGAATCCGCGCTGGCTCACCTTGCTTGGCGCCCGCAGCGAACGGGTGAAAATGAATGCCGGCCCGGTGCAGGGCTACAACAACTCCCCCATGTTCGCTGGCTATGTCACCTCGGCAAACGCCTTCAACGTCCGCGACCGGCAACGCACCGACGACAACGTCGACCTGACCGCCCTGGCACGGTATACGCCGGATGCCACCCGGAGCTTGGAGTTCGGCTACGCCCAGAAGACCCGTTCGCCCAACCTCTACGAGCGTTACAGTTGGTCGAAGAACGGCATGGCGCTGATCATGAACAACTTCGTCGGCGACGGCAACGGCTATCTCGGCGATCCCGACCTGAAGCCGGAACAGGCGCATACCCTGAGCGCCACCCTCGACTGGCATGACGCCGCCCGCGCCTGGGAATTCAAGCTCACGCCTCACTATACCTACGTCGCCGACTATATCGATGCGGTTCGTTGCTTCGGTAGCGGCATGATGATGGCCGCGCTCTGCGGCGGCGCGGCGAACAATACCCGAACGACGGGCTTCGTTCACCTCCAGTACGCCAACCAGTCCGCCCGGCTTTACGGCCTCGATGTCTCCGGCCGTTTCCAGCTGGGGAGCAGCGTTGGCCTGGGCGAATTCAGCGCCTCCGGCGTGCTGAATTACGTGAATGGCAAGAACCGGACGAGCGGCGACGATCTTTACAACATCATGCCGCCGAACGCCCGGCTGGCGGTGGCGCATCAGCTCGGGCCGTGGAACAGCAGCGTCGAGTTGCAGCTGGTGAAGGAGAAAAGCAACGTCTCCGACGTCCGTTTCGAGATGAGGACCCCCGGCTACAGCCTGGTCAACCTGCGTACCAGCTACGCGTGGAACCAGGCACGGCTCGATCTCGGCGTGGAGAATCTCTTCGACAGGTTCTACTCATTGCCACTGGGTGGCGCCTATGTCGGCCAGGGCATGACCATGAGCCTGAACGGGGTGCGCTGGGGCACCCCGGTTCCGGGCATGGGGCGTTCGATCTATGCCGGACTGACCGTCAAGTTCTAGGCATCCGGCTGAATCACCGCCGCGGGCTCGCGGCTCAATGCGAGTGTTTGTGGTCTGTCTCCATGCCGGGCATGCTGGTCAGATCACGGACCTCCGCGTTCACCTCGATGGTGCTGAGCTTCCGGTCCTTACCTTCGACCTTCAGAGTGAGCGGCACGGTCTCCCCTTTCTTCAGGGGTCGCTTGAGACCCATCAGCATGATGTGATAGCTCCCGGGTTTCAGCGTGACGCTCTTGCCGGCAGGCAAACTGAGCTTGGGCAAGGCACGCATTTTCATCACACCGTTGTCCATCGTCATCTCATGGACCTCGACCATCCCGGCGACCGGACTTGAAGCGCCGAGCAGCGTGGCGTCCTCGCTGCTGCTCAACTCCATGAAGGCGCCAGTCGCACTTTGGCCGGCCACCGTGCCCCGTACCCAGGAGCCCTTTACGTTTACCTCGGCTTGAGCCGTCGAACTGAATATTGCAACCGCCGCCAGCGACGATGCCAAAATGCCGTTTCTCATATTCCCCCCACGCGTGCAAATTTGGATTATTGCACATCGAATTGCGTGAATTCGCCGGCGCGTGCCGGCTGCGGCAAATTGCCGCAGGCCGGCATCGAGGCTTGCGCTAGAATCCGCCGACTCCTTTCATTCCGTACCAACAAGTGAGCTTCATTCGTCTCGCGACATCAACCGACGACCGCCTGCCCGTGGATGACGATATCGCCGGTCACAGCAACCTGCGACGTTTGATGTGGCTGCGGGGCCTGGCCATTGTCGGCCTGTCGATCATCATCATGCTCGCCCGGCCGCTCTTCCAGATCGTTGTGCCGCTGAAGCCGCCCCTCATCCTGTTAGCACTTTGGGCCGTATTCAATCTAGCTGCCTGGATGCGTCTGAAGCGCCCGTCGCCCATCGGCGATCTGGAGCTGACGACCCAGCTGTTCGCCGATATCGTCATGCTCACCGGATTGCTGGCATTTTCCGGTGGCCCGGCCAATCCGCTCACCTCGCTTTACCTGCCATCGGTGGCGGTGGCCGCGGCGATTCTCCCCGCGCGGTACGCCTGGGCGGTGGCAATCCTTAGCGTGTCGGCCTACTCGCTGCTGTGGAAATTCAGCATTCCCCTGACGGTCGAAGATGTCGACGGTGCCATGCAGATGCACCTCACCGGCATGTGGCTGACCTTTGCCGCCTCGGCCGTGATCATCGCCGGCTTCGTCACGCGTATGACCGTCACATTGCGCGAGCGCGACCGGCAGCTGGCCGCGGCCAGGGAGCAGACGCTGCGCGACGAGCGCATCGTCGCCCTGGGCAACCTCGCCGCCGGCGCCGCGCACGAACTGGGCACGCCGCTGGCGACCATGGCGGTGATCGCCGGCGAGCTGGCCATCGATCCGGCAACCCCCCATCAATTGCGGGGCGACCTGGAAATCCTGCGCGAACAGATCGCCGCCTGCAAGGGCATCATCACCGGCCTTGCCGAGCGCGCGGGATCGGATCGTGCCGAAGGCGGCAGCGCGATGGGCGTCGACCGCTGGATCGAAACCATCGTTTCTCGCTGGTGTGCATTGCGACCTCAAGTCGAACCCCGCGTGTCCATGCAGGAAGACGTCGAAATTCCCAACATCGTCGGCGAGGCCACCTTGGAACATGCTTTGCTGAGCCTATTGAACAATGCCGCCGACGCCAGCCCTAACGACGTGGAAATCCGTGCGCGGTGGACCGGTGATCGCCTGTATCTGGAGATCCTGGATCGCGGACCAGGTATCGCAGAGGCACTGAGACTGCGCGCCGGCCGCGAGTTCATCAGCACCAGGCCCGACGGTGCCGGCATCGGACTGTTCCTGGCGCATGCCACCCTCGGCAGACTCGGCGGGGAGATCGTCTTTGAGCCGCGCCCCGGCGGCGGCACGGTTACCCGGGTCGACCTGCCTTTGCGTACCTTACTGACCTCCTCATGAACACCAAGAAGAAAGTGTCGTGGCATGTATTGGTGATCGACGACGATCCATTCTTCAACCAGGTGCTGTGCCGTGCTTTGACCCGACGCGGCTGCCAAGTCAGTGGCGCGCATTTTGCGGCAGAGGCCCTGTCTCTGGCTGAAACAGATCGTCCCGACAGCATCGTCCTGGACTTGAATCTCTGTGGAGCCGGTCACAACAACAACGGTCTGGATCTGCTGGTCAAACTCAAACAGGCCTGTCCGGACACCCGAATCGTGGTGCTGACCGGGTACGCCAGCATTGCCACCGCGGTCGAGGCCATCAAACTCGGTGCCACCCAGTACCTGTCCAAACCGGTGGAAGTCGACGTCCTGCTGGCCGCGTTCAAAGCAGACGGCGAGCCATCGAGGCAATCACCCGCCGTGGATGTGCCCAGTGTTCCGTTGTCGGTGGAACGCTTGGAGTGGGAACACATCCAGCGTGTCCTGCTGGAGCATGGCGGAAACATCTCGGCCACGGCCCGCGCCTTGAAGATGCACCGGCGCACGCTACAGCGCAAGCTGGCGAAGCGCCCGGTCAAGACCTGAATGCAGGACGAAGCGCGCCGATCCTCGGATGGCGAACCTCCCGGGCTTGATCGTGACGGCCGGACCGATCCTTCGCCGGCGCGACCAGCAACGCCTGTATGGCCGCTGCGAAGCCATCGCGCGCTTCCTGTTCGGCATTTGGCAACTCTACGCGGTCGCTCCCGGCGCCAGCGTAACCATTCTTGGCTTTACCTTGTTTGAGCTAGTATTCGGGATCGCCGAGAGCCTGCCGATCAGCAAGCCAAGCGCCACGCGTGGTCACGAACCGAGGTCACCATGAATAGATCGCCACTCAATATCCTGAAGTGGTCCGCGCTCGGACTGCTGACGCTGATCGCCATTGCGGTAGCCGGTGCTTATCTGGTGGTGCGCTCCGCCGGGCATCCGCAGGTGGATGGCAGCATGAAACTCCCCGGCCTGACCGGGCCGGTGACGATACTGCGCGACGATCTCGGGGTGCCCTATATCTTTGCCGCCAACACCCCCGATCTGATCCGCGGCCAGGGCTTCGTCACTGCCCAGCACCGGCTCATGCAAATGGAGCTGTTCCGGGCCACCTGGCGCGGCGAACTCGCCGCCACCTTCGGCGCCGCCGCGCTGCCCTCGGACATCCGCATGCGGGTGCTGGGCATATGCCGCAACGGCGAGCGCCACGCCCTCAAGCTGGATCCCGCCGCGCGCGCCTTTTTCCAGAACTACGTGGATGGGGTCAATGCGTATGTCGATGGCTACCGGACGGAGCATCCGGTCGAACTGAAGGTGGCGGGCCTGGTGCCGACGCCGTGGAGCGTCGCCGACCTGATCGCCCTGATCCACTATGTGCATTACACCCACGCCACCAATTTCACCGCCGAAATCGTCGCGCAGAAACTGATCGACAAGCTGGGCTTCGAGCGCGCCCGCGAAATCTTTCCGCTGACGCTAAATCCCGACTGGACGGCACGCACCGCATCCAAGCCGGCGCCCGCGGTCCGCAACGACTGGGCCAAGCTCGATGTTGATTGGGGCGATCTGGCGATAGCGCCGGAAACGCTCAACCACCAGGGACTGGGCTCGAACAACTGGGCCGTGGGGCCGTCCCGCAGCGCTTCGGGCAAGGCCATGGTGTCCAACGATCCGCACCTGGACAACCGCATGCTGCCGGGCACTTGGCATCCGGTGGGCCTGTTTTCGCCCGACATCCAGGCGGTCGGCGCCGCGCTGCCGGGCATGCCGGGCATACTCGTCGGCCGCACGAGGCATGTGGCCTTCGGCGTCACCAATGCTTACGGCGACGTCCAGGACTTGTACGTCGAGACGCTCGATCCGGCGGATTCCACGCGCTATCTCGACGGCGGGCGCAGCCTGCCGTTCGAGGTGGTGAGCGAGTCGATCCGGATCAAGGACAAGGCGGCGGCAGGCGGTTTTCGCGAGCATCCGCTGAAGCTGCGCTACACCAAGCGCGGGCCGGTGATCACCGACCATCCCGGCCTGGGGCCGAAGGGCGACAAGCTGCTGGTGCTGCGCTCGACCGACGCCGAAGTGCTGGCGCCGCTGACCGGCATCGAAGGTCTGTTGACGGCCAACGACGCGGCCGCGTTCGACCGCGAAGTGCAGAAGATCGACCTGATGATGTTCAACTTCGTCTTCGCCGACGATCGGGGAACCATCGCCCATCGCGCCACCGGCGCCGTGCCGATTCGCGCCGGAGCCGATGGCGGCTATCCGCGCCTGCCGGCCAAAGACGGCAGCGACGACTGGACAAGCTTCATCCCCAAGGACCGCATGCCCGGCATGCTCAATCCGGCGCTGGCCTGGGTCGGCACGGCCAACCACGACACCCGGCCGCAAGATTTCCCGTGGTACTACACCACCTACGTGGCGCCGAACTATCGCTACACGCGTATCGGCCAGGTGCTGGGGGCCGGCCAGCGGATGACCGTGGACGATCACTGGAAGCTGATGCACGATGACCGCAATCTGCAGAGCGACAAGCTGCGCTTGGCCATCGTCGCGGCGCTCAAGGACGACCCTGCCCAGCGCGATCTCGCCGCCATCCTGGAAAAATGGGACGGCGTGGATCGCGCCGATCAGGCGGCGCCGCTGATCTATCAGACGCTCTATCGCGAATTCGCGCTCGGCACTTTCGGCGACAAACTGGGCGACGAACTGGCGAAGGAAATGCTCTCCACCTGGTACTTCTGGCAGCAGCGCTTCGATGCCCTGGTGGCGACGCCCGATTCCGCATGGTTCGACGATGTGCGCACGCCCGATCGGCGCGAAACACTGGCCGACGTCATCCGCGGCGCGGCGCCGCGTGCCCGCGCCACGCTCGAAGCGGCGCAGGGCAAGGATCCATCCGCCTGGCGCTGGGGCAAGGCGCATACCTTGCGCTTCGTCAGTCCGCTGCGCCGCGAGGGCGCCGGGCAGGAGCTGCTGGGGGGCTTCACGCTGGAGCGGTCCGGCAGCGGCGAAACCCTCAACCGCGGCGTTTATGATTTCCAGAAGTTTTTCGACGTCAAGTACTTCGCCTCGATGCAGCTCGTCGTCGACTTCGGCGACCCCGACAAGATCGAGGCGATACTCGCGGGCGGGGTCAGCGAACGCCTCTTCCAGGCCCATCAGAACGACCAGGCCAAGCTCTGGGCGGCGGGTCAGCGCCGGCCATGGTGGTTCAACCCGCGCCAGGCCGAGGCCAACGCGAAGTCACGGGTGGTGCTCTCGCCATGAGCTTCGCACGATGACGGCGCTATTGGTCTGACTGACAGTCGTCATTCGTCGCGGGAGTCTCGACGGTCCGTTATCTTGTTTCCTCCGACGGGTAAAATTTTCGGAACATCACGATCGCGTTGTGCCCGCCAAAACCGAACGTATTGCTAATCGCCACGTTAACCTTCCTGTGCACGGACCCTCCCAGCGTCAGATTGAAGCCGTCCGGAACGCCAGAATCGGGGTGACTGACGTTGATCGTCGGCGGAACCAGATCGTGCTGTACCGCGAGGATGCAAGCAATTCCCTCCACGGCGCCTGCTGCACCCAACAGGTGGCCGGTCATCGATTTCGTGCCGCTGATGTTCATCTTGCGCACATGTTCGCCAAAAACCGATTTGATGGCCTTCAGTTCGTTCAAATCACCGTCGGGAGTCGACGTTGCGTGCGTGTTGATGTAATCCACTTCGTCGTGGCGAATACCGGCATCCTTGAGTACACGGTCTAGGGCCAGGCGCACGCCGAGTCCCTCAGGGTGGGTAGCGGTGAGATGATACGCATCCGCCGACATTCCGGCTCCGATAATCTCGGCACAAATCGTTGCCCCGCGGCGTTGGGCATGTTCCAACGACTCGAGTACCAACGCACCCGCTCCCTCGCCCATGACGAAGCCATCCCGGCTGACATCGTACGGACGCGATGCGGATTGCGGATCGTCGTTGCGCGTCGACAAGGCTTTCATGGCATTGAAACCGCCGATCCCACCCATCGTGATCGCGGCTTCAGATCCGCCTGTGATCATGACGTTCGCTTTGCCCCAGCGGATGTAGTTGAAGGCATCCATAATTGCGGTGTTCGAGGTGGCACATGCCGATACCGCGGTGTAGTTGATGCCGCGAAAACCGTAACGTATTGCCAGCCAGCCCGACGTCGTGTCGATCAGGGTTTTCGAGATGAAGAATGGATTGAAACGCGGCGTACCGCTGCCATTCGCGAATTCGATCATCTGCTCTTCGAAAGTGCGCATGCCCCCGATGCCCGTGCCCCAGATAATCCCCACTTCATCACGATCTACCTGCGCGTCAAGCAAGCCGGAAGCCTTCAGCGCCTCCTCTACCACTGCGATGGCGTAGTGAGTGACCGGATCCGTTTTTCGCGCGTCCTTCCGGTCCAGGTATCGTTCCGCATCGAAGTCCTTCACCTCGCAGGCGAAGCGCGTCTTGAACTTAGTCGCATCGAAATGCGTAATCGGTCCCGCGCCGCTGCGGCCGGCGGAAAGATTCTTCCAGAATGTTTCGGCATCGCTCCCGAGCGGCGTCAACGCACCTACGCCTGTAACTACAACGCGTTTCATCATTTCGGCTTTCGCTCAAAGTTGTCCGGTTTGGGGGTGGATTCAGTACAGCAGCCAACCGATTGCGAGACACAAAGTACCGGCGGCAATACCTATGGCCGGGCCGCGAAACCAGTAGCGGATTGCCAACCAAAGGTAGACGAGGCCGATTGCGACGGGCAGCAGCAGCGCGGTCTTCGGCAAGGCGAGCGAATCCAGCGAGAGCCCGGCCGCAACGCAAGCGAAGCTGAACATGATCACGCCGAGACTGTGGCTGAAGTTAAAACCCACCCACGCGCGCCACATCGTCGTGCCTCCGCCGG
>JBAYJH010000165.1:0-10630 GCA_041665185.1 Sterolibacterium sp. | reverse complement strand
TGCTTCAATACGAGATGCGTCCGCTAATAGTTGTAGCTACGGGGCCACCAAAAGACAAGGGCCTATCCGAAGATAGGCCCTTGAATTTGTTGGTTGCGGGGGCTCGATATTGTTCCCAGCAACCACGCGCCGGGTGCGTCTCAAGTAGCGGCAGCCACCAGCGCCGCCCGCGCCTGGTCAAACCCCACCCACCGCCCCTGATCATTCAGCCCTCGGCTGGCCAGCTCCTCGCGGGCAATCAGGTTCAGATCGATCTCGCCGCGCGCCACGGCGGCCAAGACCTCGGTGTCGGCGAGCTGGATGAAGCCGACCTGGTCGATCGTGAATTTGCCGCTGCTGTAGCCCGTCATTGCCGGCCCTCGGCCGCTGTTTGCTGGCCAGCCTGGTAGGCGGCTTCGAGGGCCGCCTTGAGGCTCCACACGCTGACCTCGTGGAAGTCCAGCCGGTCGGATTTTTGCGTCTCCAGGGTCTCGATATCGAGGGCGGTGCGGGCGATCTGGGTCAGGGTCTGGTTCATGCTGGGCTCCGGGTGCGTTGGCGACGTCGGCAGTAACGCTCTGGTGCCGGCACGAGTCAAGCGGTTCCGGTCAAAATAATTGACCCAGATCCGAGATCTCCCAGTTGGTGATCACCAGCTCGCGGCTGGCGCGGCGGGCGTCGGCAGTGCCGACCGAGTAGGTGATCTCAAGATCGTGCATCACCAGGCCGGCGAAGGCCTCGCGGATCTGCGGGTGGTCGTTGATGCTGACCATCATGCGGCCCTTGATGGTGCGCATGGCATTGGCCAGGGCCTCGTACTCGGCGAAGGGAAAGGGCACGCCGTAGCCCTCAGTCTGCCAGTAGGGCGGGTCGGCATAGAAGAAGGTGTGCGGCCGATCGTAGCGCGTCAGGCAATCCAGCCAGGGCAGGTTCTCTACCGTGGTGCCATTGGCCAGACGCAGATGCGCGGCCGAGAGCGACTCCTCGATGCGCAGCAGGTTGATCGCCGGCGCCGTGGTGGCCGTGCCGAAGGACTGGCTTTCAACGCGGCCGCCGAAGGCGTGGTGCTGCAGGTAGTAGAAGCGCGCGGCGCGCTGGATGTCGGTCAGCGTCTCGGGCTTGGTGTCCTGCAGCCACTTGAACACCTGGCGGCTGGTCAGCGCCCACTTGAACTGGCGCACGAACTCCTCCAGGTGGTGCTGCACCACGCGGTAGAGGTTGATCAGGTCGCCGTTGACGTCGTTGAGTATCTCGCAGTTCGCCGGCACCGGCCGCAGGAAGTAGAGTGCCGCGCCGCCGCAGAAAAGCTCGACGTAGCACTCATGCGGCGGAAACAATGGAATGAGGCGGTCGGCAAGGCGACGCTTGCCGCCGAGCCAGGGGATGATGGGTGCAGACATGGGTGAGCCCTTTCACGATTCTGGTAGGCTTTGGCCCGCCACGCGCGTGGTGGGTAGGCCTTGGCCAAGGCTCACAGGTGCATGCCTGTGGGTTACGGCGGCCGGCCAGGTGTCCCCACACCAGGCCGGTCGCCTACTCTTTTTCCTACTGCCGACGTGGCACCGGCCGCAGGAGTTTCATTCGGTATTGCTGCCGGCGCCGGATCTCGCTTGGCCAGGGCGCCCACCGATTCAAACGCAGCGTGGCGATGCGGGTACGCAGGATGCCGGATCTCATTCACCGTCTCCAGGTGGCAGGTCGGCCAGCTCAAGCGTCTGACCAGCGAATGCATGCGTGCAGTCACCCAGGAACTGGACTCGGCCGTCCGTCACGAAGCTGTGGCAGCAGTACGGTTCGCTGTCGAACGGAACGCCGTCGCGTGGCGGCATCCCGGCGGCGCGCCACGCTTCTATCTCGTCGTTTCCCTTGTTCGTCAAACGCGTACTCTGCAGCAGCACGGAGGGGGTGAAGGTAGGCCGCAGCACATCGCCATTCCATCCCCATGACCCGGCGCCCTTTGTCTTGATCGCGTGCCACGAATTGCAGCCCTGGCACCAGTAACTCAGGCCCTCGTCGCCGTTTTCCGGATTCGCCCACTTGCGAAACTTCGTGGAAAGCCTCACTTCGGCCACCCTTCGCTCAACGTCCGGGCATCGCTGGCGTGTCGGTCAGCTTTTTCCGCCACCCCTCGATAACGGTCAGCGCAGTCTCCAAGTAGCTCGGCGAGGGTGCTGGTTCGCTGAGGGCCGGCTTGGGCGGGATCTCCGGGCACACCACGGCGGATGGTGTCGAGGGCGATGCGCAGGCGGTCAGAAGCAGTAGCAGCGGCAGCAGCATGGCTGCGAATATCCTGGTCTCGTTTCGTGGCGTCATTTTTGGCGGTCTCCAGTTGTTGGTTGAGGGTGCGCTCGCGCTCGCGCGCGGCGGCGGTGGCTCGAATCAGCGCGGCGTTGTCTTCCGCCACGCGGCGGTCGTAGCCGATCTGCTGGCGGCTCTGGTCGAGGGTATGGATGCCCCACAGCAGCGTGCCGATCGCCGCTAGCACGGCCAGCGCCTTGAGGCCGAGAATGGTCAGCGGGTTCATGCTTCGCTCCTGCTGGTCTCGGCCTCGCCGATCTGCAGCGCGCGAGACAGGACGGGAATATCGACCGGCCAGCGGTAGCCGGTGACGCGATTGACGGGGAAGGTTTTGATGCTCACGCTGTCGCTTTGGTTACCGCCCAACACCAGCAGATTTCCGGCGCGGTCGAGACCGACCACGAAACCGACGTGCCCGCCACCCTCACGCGAGAACACCACGATGCAGCCATGCGCCGGGCCGTCAAGGCGCACGCCCCATTTCAGGTAACTGGCGGCGGATTCGAAGCGGCTCGACCGGACGCCGGCACGCTCCAGACAGGAGCCGACGAACGCGGCACACCAGGGCACCTCATCGGACTGGATGCCGCTGCGCTTGATCGCGCGCCACATATCGAGGATCTCCGGCGCATCCTCCGCGCCGCGGATCTCATGCAGGCCAATCAGCGGCCGGGCGATGGCGAGCCATTGCGGATCGGTGGTCATGTCGGCTCCCGATCGCTGCTGCGCCTGTCGCGGCGCACCTGCTGTTGATGGCCGCAGTACATCATCTTGATGCCGACGATGACGGCGGCCAGCGCGCCAGCGAGTAGGCACATCTGCACGATGCTCATGGTTGCCCCCCTTTCCCGATGCCCAGGATGCGTTGCACCAGCCGTTCCAGCCCGGAGGTGCCCAGGCTGGCCAGCGCGGCGGCGACGCCGATCTGCGCGATCGGCGGCACACTTGGAAATGCCACCAGCACGACCCCGGCGGCGGTGGCAATGCCGGCGGTCGATAGGCAGCGGCCGGCGACGATGCGCCAGGTCAGCACTTCCTTGCTGGCCATCAACTGCCCCAGCCCGGTGAGCACGCCGATCAGCCCGAACAACAGCGCCTGGACGATCGCTTCGCGCCACTCGGTGGCGACTTGCACTACTCTTTCAGGCATCACGCATCCTCCCATCGTTGAGTGCCGGCAATTTGCAGACGTATCCACCGGTACGGCAGCAGTTGAAATTCCATCGGATGCGGATGCCGGTTATCCAGGCACCAGGTCTGCCCGTCGAGATCGGCGAGCAGCACCAGGTGCGCCTCGCCGGTCTCGACCGTGCAATAGGCGAAACGCAGTGCGGAGACCGGCCAGCCCATCAGTACCAGCCGCTCGAACTTTGCCGTGGCGTAGGAATCGCAGTCGCCGCCGACTTCGGTGATCGGCGTCCAGTCATCGCCGACTTCCGGCACATAGGGCAGCAAATTGACCTTGGCATTGACGAACTGCAGCTCGGCGAAATTCATGGCGTGGGACATGACGCAAGCTCCGGATGTTCGGCACACAGCTTCGTGTAGCCGGCCAGTGGCGGCGCCTCGACGCCGCTGCCCTTGAGCAACTGCGGCCCACCGCAAGCGGACAAGAGAGCCGATAGACAAAGAACAAGCACGAGCGCCTTCATTGCGTCCTCCCCGTCGTCAGAAATTCAAAGTGATCCGCGCCCGGCCGGGCTTCGAAGTGAATGGGCTTCAGCCGCTTCAAATATCCGGAGACGGCGCTGTCGGTCGGCGAGGCGACCAGCACCAGGGCGATCCCCTTCTGCGCCAGCAGTCGCAACATGCCCAGAAAATAGGTGCCGCCACGACCCGCGCCCGATCCGGTGACCGCAACTTCAACCGTCGCCTGTTCCGGCCGCGCCAGCCTTCTTACGAGCATGGCGCCCGACAGAACGCCGTCTTCCATGAAGGTGATCACATCGCTGTTGGCGTGAAAGACCTTCGTTTCATCCAGCGGGCTGTGCCCGGCGATGCTCGAGCAGAGCAAGGCCAAGCCAGCATCCCGGTGTTCGTTCCAATGGATGCTCATACGACGCGATCCTTGTCGGCGACCAGCAGCGATCCGACGTAGCTGATCGCACTCCCTACCGTGTGATCGCCATAGAACAACTCGGTGCCCGATGCGTAGGGATCGCGCGTGAATGAGGTGATCGTCTTCAGGCGAAGCATCAGGGCCGTCGAGCTGTAGCGCGCGATGCCGCTATTCCATTGACGAATCACCCGCTCCTGGGGAAGCCCCTTGCCCGAGGTGTAGCACTGCTCGGTACAGGTGATCTGCTTGGACTGCAGCCAGATCAACGGATTTGTCGGCAGCGCGACGCCGGGCGTCCAGTACTGGTCGAGGTTGCCGATGGTGACGCTGCCGGCGCCATCGGCGGGCACGTTGAATTCGTAGATCGGCGGGGTGGCAGGTGGCCCGGTGAAACAGAGCAGGTTGTCCGAAGTCGAGAAGACGCAGTTGCCGGACGCATCGTAGATCGCCATCCCCATCCCGGAAGACGGGCCGGCGCTGACGACTTTCCGGCAGAACAGATAGACCGTGGGGGCCGAGGCAAAGTCGCCACTGATGCGAATCGTCCAGTTCGTCGTATCGGTGCCCAGGTTGTCCTGGATATCCATGATGCCGCCGAAGTACGGATGGGTCGGCAGGTCGATCATGACGAACGGCGCATCCGGGTACGTCGACTTCGCCACGATGCAGGAGTAGGTCGCCGGCGCGCCGAACATCTGCGAATACGAGGCGCACTCGTCGGCCGTGGTCGCCGCCGCGCTGGTGGAGGCCGAGCCGACATACTCGAGGATGGTGTTCAGCGGCGACACCGCCCACGTGCCATCGGCATTCAAGATGCGATAGGAGAACTGCGTCTCCAGGCTCGTGGGCAGGCTGACGAGGAAGACGGTGACGTGGCCCTCCCACAAGCCGAAGCCGTTGGTGCTGAGCGTGATGGTCGGCACACCGCCCGGGTAGGTGATGGCGGCGGTCCAGGTCGACGGCGACACCTCGCAGCGGATGGTGGCCCCGGTCAGCGCCGAGTAGCTCTTGACGTTGGTATCGCCAATCACCCATTGCCATACATCGACGCACGGCATGGAGAACTCGGCCGCGCCCCATCGGAGATTTCCGGAGGAGTTGAAGAAGTCGAGGCCGAAGGTCATAGCGACAGGTCCCCGATCTTGACCCGCAGCGCACCGGCGGAGTCATAGACCTTGATCACGTTGTCGCGGATCTCCATGCGGGCGCCGGTAGAGGCGGTGCGCAGGACGCCGATGGTGGCGCTGACGGCATCCAGGCTGGAAACCGCGATATGCGTGGCCAACACCTGGTCGGCAGCGATCATGTTGCTGAGAATGGCGTCGTCGCCGGGAACCACCGTGCCCGATGTGGCGCTGGCCACCGCCGAGAAGGCGCTGGGGAAACCCTGCTTGTTGATGGTGCGAATCCAGTAGTAGCGTAGCAACCCGACCGCCCCTACCGGATCGGGATAGAAGCCGACCGCCCCCTTCACCGACCCCACCCGGGTGGCGGTGCTGGAATCGTTGGTGGTATTGCGCCAGACCTCGATCTCGCGCACCCAGGACATATAGGGCGGATTGGTCCATTGCAGGAAGATGGTGTTCTGGCCCGCGGTAGCGGTGAACGCGGAAACCGTGGCCGGCGCCAGTTGCGCCATGACGCCGGTGACGGTGTAAGGGTAGGCGGTGACTGCGGCAAGCTGTTGGCGGCCGACACCGTAGCGGTTGTAGCTGAGAAACTTGAAGTAGATCGTCTTGCCGATCATGTCGAGGCCGAGGCCGTCGCTGTAGGCCACGGCATCATCGACGCGGATAAACGGCGCGCTGCCGCTGTGGGCGGCGGCCACGGTGTTGTGCACGCCGCGCTCGGCCAGGGTCAGGTCATAGACATTGGCTGAGACCAGGGCGCTGGTGGTGAAGGCGACGAACTCGGTATCGATCAGGGCCAGGGTGCTGAGATTGGCGGCATCGGCGGCCGAGCCGCTGAGGATCTGCCCGCCATTGCCCACCAGCGTGACGCGCGGCACCTGGCCAACGGCGGCAGTGATGCCGCTGCCGATGGTGCCGTAGCGCGCACCGCCGGCCACCCGACCGACATAGGCATAGCTGGTGCCGTCGTTGCTGCCCCAGATCTCGCAGCCGCCCCACTCGATGCTGTTGCCGGTGACGGCGATGCCGATGGCCAGGCCGGAAAGCGCCTGCGAGGGCGGCACCTCGAAAAACGCCGGAGCAACCACGTCGCCTGGCGCGATGCTGAAATCGACGACATAGCCGCTACCGCCCGGCGGGGTATAGAGCGGGGATGAATGGATGCCGGCGGGCGCGTCTTCGGCATTGATGGTCAAGGCGCCGGACTCGTCTTCCTCCACCGACAGGACGCGCACCGGGACGGCAGCAAGGCCCAGCCTCGTGTCGGTGAGAGTGACATAGTCGCAGGGCTCGAGGCGGGCATAGCGCCAACCGATGCGGGTCTCATAGACGTTGCGGGTGTACATCGCCCGCTGCAGGATGAGCTGGGCCACCAGCCGAGCGGTGGCGGCGTCGGTGATCTGATGCGCGACGATGATGTCCATCGGCCGCAGGCCGTAGATCTCGATGCTGGCCTGATCCGAGGCCGAGGCGATGGCGATGTTGTACTGGCTGGCGCTGTCGAGGAACTCGATCTGCACCTGGTTGTAGGCATCGGCGTTCGGCGTGCGCATGACGCGCACCGGCTGCTCGAGGTCGAGATAGTCGTCGTCGGTCAGGTCATAGACCGGCGTGACGTTTGGCGTGTAGGTAACGCTGTGCGCCGTGGCCGCGGTATCGCTGAAGGGCACGATCTTGAGCAGGCCCTCGCCGAAGAAGATGCCGGCGTTGGTGAGCTGAATCAGGTCGTTGATAGCCTGGCGCGCCTCCTGCTGCGTTTCGTAGGCCGGCGACAGGAATACGTCGTTGGCCACGCACCAGGCGGAATACTGCGCCCAGTTGCCGAGGTAGCCTATCGGGAAGCCACTGCCGTAATGTTCGCTGGTGAGCAGCGCGGTGATGATGTCGCGCGGATCGGCGCCGTCGATGGTGCCGGCGGCGTAGGGCAGCAGGCCGGTGACATCGAAGGAATGGTTGCCGAGGCCGGCGCTGCCGCCCAGGTCATAGGCCGCCGCCGCCACATAGGCGGTGCCGCGATAGGCCAGCGCTTCGGTCGGATGGGCGCTGGTCAAGTAGCTCCAGGCGCTCTGGCTGTAGGTACCGAGGAACTTGGTGAACACGCTGGCGTCGGCGTGGTATTCCTTGTCGACCCAGTAGGCGTTGATCGCTGCGGCTGGGCCTTCGACAAGGCCCAGCGCGAAGGATGTCTGATAGGTATAGGTGGTGTTGGTGGTGGTGATCCCGCCGCCACCCTTGCCGCCGCTGGCCGACGAGCTGGTGGTGTGCGGAATCGCCGTGAAGTCGCCGTACCAGAGCAGATTGCCGGAGATGCGGTTGCGGCCGAAGAGCAGCGGAACGGGCTTGCCAAAGGCGCTGGTCTGGATGTTGAAGCCGGCGAGCGGAGTCTCGCTGCTGGCGATCGTCTGGCCGCCGCCACCGAAGAGGCCGCTCATGTCGCACGCTCCATGTCCGGCACCAGCGACCAGAAGGAATGCAGTCGGCCGGACAGCTCGGCGCCGTTCATGGCATCGACTTCGACCACACCCTGGCCGAAGTAGGCATGGAGGCACAGCGGCCAGTCGATGACGATCGCGGCGTGGCTGACGCAGCGGCCGAACTTGAACAGCGCCAGGTCGCCGGGCTGCGGCCGGTCCATGGCCGACAGCCGCATGGCATAACTGGCCACCGCCGCCAGGTAGCGTTCCTCGCTCTTGTGAAAATGCCAGTCGCGCGGGTAATGGCCGGTATCGACCGCCGGCAGCAGGCCGACTTCGGAATACACGGCGACCAGCAATTGCAGGCAATCGACGCCGACGCCCTTGACGCGGCCGGCATGATGGAAGGGCGTGTTCAGCCAGGCGCGGGCGGCGGCAACAATCCGGGAGCGGATCGTCATAGCGCGGTCTCCGGTACCGGGATGAAGGGGTAGCCCTTGAAGTTGACGACGTTGCTGAACTTGGCGCTCTCGCAAGTAGCCTTGAGGCGATCGCAGCCAGGCCAGACAGTGAAGGTGTCGCCGATGGCCGGCGCGATCGGCAGTGGGTTGAGCAAGGTGATATCGCCGCCGTTCCAGCGCTTAACGCTGCGGCGGGTGCCGCTCAGAACACCGCTGGTGAATTGCAGGGCGCCGAGATCGAACCAGCCCGCGGCCTCGCCCATCGAGGCGGTGAAGCCCGTACGCGTGGGTGCGCCGGTGACGCTGCCGGCGACGTCGAAGGCGGCCGGCGACAGGCCGCAGCCGGTATCGAACAGGGTGTGCTGGCAACCGGCCTGGTAGAGATTGCGCGGCAGCTTGGTGTTGAGCAGTTCCAGCGGAGAGTTGCAAGTCACCTCGATCGTCATGCGGTCGATGGTGATCGGCGCGATGGTGCCGACGAACATATTGAGCACGCCGACGACGGTCGGCGGCGCTTCGAGAAAAGCGCGATGCAGGGTGACCACGGCGCCGTCCAGCGCGCCCGAGCAGGCCGCCTGGAACCAGCTCTGGGCGCCGATCAGATCCGTGTCCCTCGGCGAAATCTTGATGTCGAGGGTATCGACCGCGAGGCCGATCACGGTGCGGGTGTTGCCGCGCTGGAGGATCGGCCCGGCGGAACTCCAGGTGGTGCTGCCGAAGGTGAGCGTGATGTCGAACGAGGTGTAGCGCAGTACCGTGCCGCCCGCCAGGGTGAAGGTGTAGCAGTCGGCCATCATGAAGGGCCGGCCACTGCCCAGCAGCTCGATCAGGGGGGCCGAGGCTGCCTTCATATCTTGTTCTGCAGCGCGCCGACGAACTCGACCTTCTTGGCGGTGTAGAGGTCTTCGAGGAAGCGGGCAAAGTCGGCTTCGTCGTGGGTGAAGCGGCAGCGATGGTAGTAGCCGCCGGTCCAGGTCACCGCCTGGCCGACGGTGGGCGTGCCGCTAGTGATCGTGATGAGGCCGGTGGCGCTGACGGTGTAGGTGGCGGCGACGCCGGCCACCTTGACGTTGGTGATGCTGCTGACGTTGTGCACCGGCTCGGTGGACGTGCTGCCGGTGCCGTAGCCGAAGGTGCGCTGGGCCTGGAAGGCCACCGTGCTGCCATCGCCGACTCCCAGGCTTTGGTCGGTGACGCTGCTGTCGGCCGGATCGGCATAGAGGAAGCTGTCGTACATGCCGAGCCTGGCGCGGAAGAAGCCTTCGATCTGGCGCAGATCGTTTTCCACGCCGTGGCGCAGAAACTCGAAACCAAGCGTGAAGGTGACCAGCGGATAGGCCTGGAAGGCGGCGCGCGCCTCACGGCCGGAGACCGCGCGCTGCACCTTGGTGGAGAACGCCGGGCGACGCGGGCGATCGGGCTTGAGGCCGGGGATGTCGGGGAAGACGTAGTCGGACATCAGGCGACCTTCCCGAGCGGCGATGTGATCGAGGTCGGCTCGCCATTGCGCGCCATGCGACGCATGGCCGGGCCCAGGGTGTGGGCGTTGGCTTTGAAGTAGTCGCGCACGCTGCGCGCATCCATCGCGGTGATGTGGGTGGTGTAGGTATCGCCACCGCCCTCGCCGACCTGCCCGCCCGCCATGCCGCGGATCACGTTGGCGTATTTCTGCGGCAGGACCATTTCCTCTTCATGGAGCTGAGTGACGGGACTGAGGCCCTTGGGGATGTCATACCCGCGTGCGGCGGACTTGCGGCTAAGCAACCCAATAACTCCGCCGAACACCATGGCCATCGCAGCCATCGCCATCCAAGGACCGACACCCGGGATGCCGGCGACCGCATTGGCGGCATTGGACCCAGCTTCTGCGGCATTGGCCGTTACGATCGGCGCTACCTCCGCCGTTTTTGTCGCCACCTTTGCGATCGAAGCTGCTTTCTCTGCAGCCTGTTCCGCCTGCATGAAACCCATCTTCACCGCCAGCATCCGCGCCTGAGTACCAATCCAGTCCGCGATCGGCTTGACAACCATGTTCTGCACGAAGCTCTGGTAAATCGACTGGAAGACGCTGGCCATCTGCTGTTGCAGCGTGGTGGCCCGGGTCAGCATGGCGTTGGCGGCGTTGTTGAAGGCGGCGCCGGCATCTTCCCAAACCGCATCGATGCCGCCGTCGGCCTTCTTCTTGTCCTGCGTCAGCTCGCCCTTGCGCAACTGGTAGTTGCGCTCGATCTCCAGCATCTGTTCTTTCTGCTGGGCCAGCGCGGTGGCCGAGGCAGCGGGATCGTTCTT
>JBAYJH010000164.1:0-10665 GCA_041665185.1 Sterolibacterium sp. | reverse complement strand
TAGGCGAGATCGGCCCCCATGGCCTGGGCGGCCAGGATGTGCTCGCCCCTGGCGATGGCGCCGGCCAGGATGATGGTGCCGGAGTAGAACCCGCGCACCTCGCTGACCAGGGCGAAAGGGCTGAGCATGCCGGCATGGCCGCCGGCCCCGGCGCAGACCAGGATCAGGCCATCGACGCCGGCCTCCAGCGCCTTCTGCGCATGACGTACATTGATCACGTCGTGGAACACCAGGCCGCCGTAGTCGTGGATGCGTTTCACCACGTCGCCGGGGGCGCGCAGGCTGGTGATAATCAGCGGGACTTTATGTTTGACGCACAGGTCGAGGTCGTGGTCGAGCCGGTCGTTGGAGTGGTGGATGATCTGATTCACCGCGAATGGCGCCACCTTCTTGTCGGGGTGCGCCGTCCGTTCCGCCGCCAGCTCGGCGACGATGCGCGTCAGCCATGCGTCCAACTGTTCCTTGGGCCGGGCATTGAGCGCCGGGAAGGACCCGACGATGCCGCTCTTGCACTGGGCGATGACCAGTTCGGGACCGGAGACGATGAACATCGGCGAGCCGATCACCGGCAAGGCCAGGGTATCCTGCAACAGTTTAGGAAGTGCCATGAAGACTCCTTAGGAAGGTCGTGAAGCACGCGGTGATGGAGCGGGCGCCATGCGCCACGCCGGCAGCAAGGCCAGCGCGTACACCAGCGCGATGATGAAAAACCCTTGGTCAAAACCCTGGCTGGCGCGCAGGTGTTCGGCGGCGCCGGCCGGCAACTCATAGGCCCGCTGGCGCCACTCGATGAAAAGCGCCAGCAGTGTCACGCCGAAGGCGCCGCCGAGCTGGCGGAAGAAGTTGATCGCCGCCGCGCCGGCCGGTTCGGCACCCGTCGGCAGCAGGCGCAGGGCGCCGGCGTTGAGGCCGGGAATGATCAGGCCGAGGCCGATGCGACCCAGCGTCACCCACAGCGCCAGCAGCCAGAAACAGGTCACCCCGGAGGACAGCCCAAGCAGCAGCGCCGACGCCGCGAAGCAGGCCAAGCCGGCCATCGCCACGCGATTGGGAGGGAAGCGGTCGGCCAGCCGGCCGGACACCAGCAGCACCAGCGCCAGCATCACCCCGCCCGGCACCAGAATGCTGCCCGCTTCGAAGGCGCTGAAGCCGGCGCCGGTCTGCGCAAACAGGGGCACCAGATAAGTCGAACCATAGATGCCCATGCCATAGGCGGTGGCCACCAGCAACGCCGCACCAAAGCCGCCGACGCGAAAAATGCCCAGGTCCAGTAGCGGGTGCGCGGCATTGGCGGCGGAGCGCTGCCAGACGATGAAGGCCAGCGCCAGCAGGAAACCGATGCCGATGGACCAAAGCGCGGCGCGGGGCGCCTGGAACAACGCCGCCAGGCCGCCCAGCAGCCCGACCAGTGCGGCGCACAGCAAGGCCAGGCCGAACAGGTCGAGCGGAACCTTGGCGGCATCCGGCGCCGGCTTGCCGCAAATCATGAAGCGCGGCGCCAGCGCCACGGCGGCGAGACAAAACGGCAGCGTCACCAGGAACACCGCGCGCCAGCCGAAGTGATCCACCAGCAGGCCGCCCGCCACCGGTCCGACTGCCGGCGACAGCACGATGCCCAGGCCGTAGGCCGACATGGCGCGGCCGCGTTCATTTGGCGGGTACAGATCGACGATCACCAGCATCGCCAGCGGCTGCACCAGCCCGGCGATGATCCCCTGGGCGATGCGGCAGGCGGCCAGCAGGGCGAACTGGTCGGTGCCGGTCAGCGACGCCAGCACCGAGAACAGCATCAACAGGCACAGCGCAACGACGTACGTGCGGCGAATACCGAAGCGCTGGATGGCCCAATGGGACAGCAACATGGAGGCCGTGGTGGCGGCGAGGAACCCCGTCGACAGCAGTTGCACGCGATCATGGCCGATCTGGAAGACGCGGATGATCTCCGGCATGGCGACATTGACGACGGTCGCTTCCATCACCGCCGAGACGGTGCCGAGCATCACCGTGACCACGCCCCAGGTACGGTAGGATGGGCCGTAACGGGCGAACATGGCGGCCACTTCGGCCTGCCGGCTGGTCGTGATCCTGGCGCCGGCCATGCTCAGCGATCCACTGGGTCTGTGAGTAACGCCATGTCTCCTGGTCCGCCGCTTGATCTGTTCTTGTCAGGGAGGGTGGTTTCAGTTCATTATATTGGAATCCGTTTCTGCATAGTGGAATTTACTGAATAACCACCGATCATGAATCTGAACTTCTCCCCCGCTGAAAACGCCTTTCGCGACGAGGTGCGCGCCTTCGTCGGCGAGAAGCTGCCCGCCCACATCCGCACCAAGGTCATGAACGGCCTGCGCCTCTCCCGCGACGATCACGTCGAATGGCAACGCACCCTGCACGCGCAGGGTTGGGGCGGGCCGTCCTGGCCGAAGGAGTTCGGCGGTCCCGGCTGGTCGCCGACCGAGCTGTACATCTTCGAGGAGGAATGCGCCATCGCCGGCGCACCGCGGCTGATCTCCTTCGGCTTGCGCATGCTGGCACCCGTGCTGATGGCTTTCGGCAGCCCGGCGCAGCAGCAACGCTATCTGCCGAAGATCATGTCCGCCGAGGAATGGTGGTGCCAGGGATATTCCGAACCCGGCGCCGGTTCCGACCTGGCGTCGCTGAAGACCCGCGCCGAGTTGGTCAACGATGGTCGGGGCGATTACTACCGGGTCAACGGCCAGAAGACCTGGACGACGCTGGGCCAATACGCCGACTGGATCTTCTGCCTGGTGCGCACCGATACCGAGGTGAAACCGCAACGCGGCATATCCTTCCTGCTGATCGACATGCAGTCGCCCGGCGTGACGGTACGGCCCATCATCACCCTCGACGGCGCCCATGAGGTGAACGAGGTCTGGTTCGAAGACGTGGACGTACCGGTCGAGAATCGCGTCGGCGAGGAAAACCAGGGCTGGACCTACGCCAAGTTCCTGCTTGGCCACGAACGCACCAACATCGCCGGCATCGGCATCGCCAAGCGCGAACTGGCGCGCCTCAAGCGCGTCGCCGCGGCGGAGCGGAAGCTCGGCCGGCCGCTGCTCGACGACCCGCTGTTCGCCGCCAGGCTGGCGCAGGTCGAGATCGACCTGATGGCGTTGGAGATCACCAACTTGCGGGTGCTTTCGGCCGAGAAGGAGAAGCGCGCGCCGGGACCGGAAGCCTCGATCCTCAAGATCAAGGGCAGCGAGATCCAGCAGGCCATCTCCGAACTGCTGATGCAGGCCGTGGGCCCGTATGCCCAGCCGTTCCGCTACGAGGCGCTGGACATAACATGGACAGGTGAAGCTGTCGGCCCGGCGTATAGCACCCCGCTCGCCGCCAACTACTGCAACCAGCGCAAACTGTCGATCTTCGGCGGCTCCAACGAGATACAGAAAAACATCATTTCTCAGATGATCCTGGGATTGTGAAAGCAAGCATGGACTTTTCATTCAGCGAAGAACAACAGCAACTCGACGATACTCTGCGGCGCTTCATCGCCCGCGGCTATGGTTTTGAAAGACGCAACGCCATCAGGAATTCCTCCGATGGCTGGAGCCGCGAGGTATGGCGGACCCTGGCCGACATCGGCGTGCTGGCGGTGAACGTGCCCGAGGAACACGGCGGACTGGGCTACGGCCCTGTGGAAACCATGCTGGTGATGAACCGCTTCGGCGCGGCCTTGCTGGTCGAACCCTTTCTCTCCAGCGCGGTTGTCGCCACTACGCTGCTGCGTCAGGCTGCTGACGACCCGCTCAAAGCCGATTTGCTGCCGCAACTGGCCGGAGGCGAAAAGATCGCGGTGTTGGCCCATTACGAGCCGGGCTCGCGCTTCGAAACCCGCCACGTCGAAGCCACCGCCCGTGCCACCCAGGATGGCTATGTTCTCGATGCCCACAAGGCCGTGGTGCTGCATGCCGGTGCCGCCGACGCACTGCTGGTCTCGGCCAGAAGCTCAGGCGACGTGGACGCTGCCGATGGAATTTCCCTGTTCCTGGTGCCGCGCGGCACACCGGGACTGACCCTGCGCGAATATCCCACCCTCGACGGCCAGCGCGCCGCCGAAGTCCTGTTGCGCGAGGTGGCCCTGCCCGCCAGTGCCCGTCTCGGCGCAGCACACGCCGCCCTGCCGGCCATCGAATTGGCGCTCGACAGCGGCCTCGCCGCCCTGTGCGCCGAGGCGGTCGGGGTGATGGACGCACTGATAGCCGCCACCGTTGACTACCTGAAGACGCGCCGGCAGTTCGGCCAGCCCATCGGGCGCTTCCAGGCGCTCCAGCATCGCATGGCGGACATGCTGCTGCATCGCGAGCAGGCGCGCTCGATGAGCTATCTGGCGGCGATGCGCTGCACCTCCGATGATCTCCGCGAACGCCGCCGGACGCTCTCCGCCGCCAAGGTGACCATCGGCCAGGCCTGCCGCTTCATCGGTCAGAACGCGGTGCAATTGCATGGCGGCATGGGTATGAGCGACGAACTGATCGTCAGTCACTGGTTCAAGCGCCTGGCGATGATCGAACTGAGTTGCGGCGACACCGATACCCACCTACAGCGATTCATTGCGACGCAATGACTGTACGGGGTTTCGGCAGGAACAATTTGAGAGGGCGGGGACACCGCAATTGAATCCATGGACATGAATCGAGATTTCGCCCATCCCTTCGACCAGGCCGTGGCACTCGCGCCGGTGACGCCGGAGCGCCTGCGCGGCCACACCAGCGAGGACTACTGGAACATGGTCGGCCCCTACGGCGGCATCACCGCCGCGGTGATGATGCAGGCGATGATGAATCATCCGGCAAGGAGGGGCAGCCCGCTCTCCTTCACCATCAACTTCCTGGCGGCGGTGGAGGCCGGCGAATTCTTCGTCGACACCGAACTGCTGCGCGCCAACCGCACCAATCAGCACTGGTCCATCCGCTTGGTGCAAGGCCAGCCGGAACGCGTCCTGGCGCAGGCCATGGCGATTTGCGCCGAGCGCCGCGACACCTGGGGCCTGGTCGAGGCGAAGTGCCCGGAAGTGCCGCCGGCCGAACGCTGCTCGCCATCGGAACCGCGCCGCGCCACCGGCTTCCTCCAGCGCTACCAGTTTCGTTTCGTGCGCGGCAAACCCTTCGAGGAAAATCCCGACAGCCTGAGCCATGTCTGGGTATCGGACGTGCCGCCGCGCCCCCTCGATTTCGCCTCGCTCACCGCCCTCTGCGACAGCTACCTGCCGCGCATCTTTCTGCGGCGCAAGGAGTTCGTCCCGATCGCCACGGTCTCCATGAACATCTATTTCCACGCCGGCGCCGAGGCGCTCGCCCGTCACGGCGCCGCGCCGCTGCTCACCGTGGCTCAGGCGCAGGCCTTCAGCGATGGGCATTTCGACCATCAGGGGCAAGTCTGGGGCCGCGGCGGGAACGACCACGACACCCTGCTGGCCACCACCCATCAGATGGTCTGGTACAAGGAATAGTTTTTCGATCTTTCGAGAAGGAGCTCTCAATGTCCCAACAAGCCCGCGCCGTCGTCAGCCGCGAAGTCGGCAAACCCGTTGCAGTGGAAACCATCGCCGTCGAAGCGCCGCACCATGGCGAGGTGATGATCAAACTGGCCGCCTGCGGCGTCTGCCACAGCGACCTATCGGCCACCAACGGCACCATTCCCTTCCCCATGCCGGTGGTGCTCGGCCATGAGGGCGCCGGAGTCGTCGTGGAAGTCGGCGCCGGCGTCACCGACTACGCCGTCGGCGACCACGTCGTCAGTTCCTTCGTCAGCATGTGCGGCAAGTGCCGCTACTGCCAGACCGGCCGCCCGCAGCTTTGCGATCAGGCGGCCAAGGCGGGTTACACTCTGCCGGACGGCACGCTGCGGACCAGCGACGCTGCCGAGAATCCGCTCAACGTCTTCTCGGGTTGCGGAGTCATGGCCGAATACGCCACGTTGCACAGCGACAACGTGGTGAAGATTGCCCCGGACATGCCGCTGGACAAGGCGGCCTTGATCAGTTGCGGGGTAATGACAGGCGTCGGCGCCGCCACCAACACCGCCAAGGTCGAAGCGGGTTCGTCGACCGTCGTGTTCGGTTGCGGCGGCGTCGGCCTCAATGCCATCCAGGGTTGCGTGATTTCCGGCGCGGCCATCGTCGTCGCCGTCGACACCTCGGACGCCAAGCTGGAGATGGCCCGCCAGTTCGGCGCCACTCACACCGTCAATCCGAAAGGCGAAGAGAACCTGGTCAAGACGCTGCGCAAGCTCACCGGCGGCGGCGCCGATTACAGCTTCGAGTGCATCGGCCTGGGCGAGGTGGTGGCGCAAGCCTATGGCGTGCTGCGCAAGGGCGGCACGGCCGTGGTGGTGGGCGTCGCGGGGCCCAAGGACATGACCTCGATCCGCACCAGCAGCCTGACGTTCGAGGAGAAGACCCTAACTGGCAGCTACTTCGGCTCGGCCCGGCCGCGCCTGGATTTCCCGCGCCTGATCGCCCTGTACCGGGCGAAAAAGCTCAAGCTCGACGAACTGATCACCCGCACCTACCGCATCGAGGAAGCGCCTCAGGCCTTCGAAGACCTGGTGCAGGGACGCAATGCCCGCGGGGTGATACTGTTCGACTGAACGGGTAACCGGGGAGCGAAGGCGGCACGTTACGATTCTGCGGTGATGTAACTGCTCAAACGATTGCGCCATCGCGCCGCAGGCCAAGGGCACGGCCGCCTCCTCATGCGCTCCCGCCCTGACGGGTTCCCTTGGCGCCGGCACGCCAGCCGGCCGGGCTCGCGAACTCGCCTTCGGCTCAGACAAGCGAGCCCGGACATCCCCGTCCAGCGCCCCGTCACCGCGGCGGTCGCAAAATCGGCGGCATCCGTGCCCTTGGCCTGCGTTTTAGGCACTCTCGGATAGCCGTAGTAAGGCCCGATGGGACGGCCGGACCGTGTTGATATCCGTTCTGTGGGGTGATGTCGATGCTGCTTACCCGCCCAACCCGTTATTCGGGCCAGCTTGATGTCCTGCTGACTGGTCTGCCGTGTCTTCTTTTGGAAGCAATGAAGAACATAGACGGCATCGGCCAGCTTCGCCAGTTAGATCAGCGCCACGCCCATAAGCAGCAAACGCAAGGCGAGCAAGCCGGCTGCGGCATAAGGAATCGCGCGAAAAAGATCAGGCCGCCACCAGCACCGACACCAGGCCCGCCGCATGATTCGCCGCCTTGGGGCGAATCACGATCTCCACGTCCCTGTCGAGCTGCGTAATGAAGTGCAGCAGGCGCTCGGACGAAAACCGGCTGAGTTTGTAATGCCGCAGCTCGGAAACGTGCGGCTGCGGAACGCCGAAAATCCCGGCGGCTGCCGTCTGGGTCAGCTTGCGCTCCTTGATCAGATCGTTGAGGCGCATCGCCAGTTGCGTGCGCAACTTGCGTTCGTCGGCATCGGCAAAGCCGAGGTCCTTGAACACGTCGCCCGTGCCCGCATCCACCAGTTCAGTCTTCTTTGCCATAGCGCACCTCGTAGTCATTGCGAGCCACTTTCAAGCGCTCGTGAATCATGTCGACATCCGACCTCGCGGAACGGATGCCGGAAGGCGATTTCTTCTGAAAACAGTGCAGCACATACACCGCCTTCGCGAACCGCACCGTGTAGGCCACCCGGTAGGTGTCGCCCCGGTAATCCTCGACCAACTCGAACACCCCCGGCCCCTCTCCCTTCCAAGGCTTCGCCGCCGGCGGCTGGCCACCCAACTGCACGACGCCAAGACCGTAACCGAACTCATCGACCACGTCGCCGGGAAAGTCCAGCAGATCGCGCTTGGCGGAACCGACCCAATGCAGCGGGCGCTCTTTTCTGGGAGGAGAACTCATGGTCGAAGTATACCGTATTAGGTATTATCTGGAAGCCTTCGTGGAGACGCCATCGAAACGGCTGCCTGTCTCTGGCTGGCTCGATCAGGTCGAAGCAAATGGTGTGGCGATAATTGCGGTATCAAGATCTCGACCTGTGCTTTCCCATGATCGACTTGTACCGCAACCAAATTGAACACCGCGCTTCGCTTGAGGCCGTGGCTTGAGCACGGCAACTGAAATAACTCAGCAGATGCGGGACGTAAGTTTGATCCGAGCACGGCCCCTTAAATGCGCTTCTGCGCTGTTGGCGGGATATTCGAACCTGGCCCATTTGGTCGCCGCCCTGACGGGTTCCCTTGGCGCCGGAACGCCAGCCGGCCGGGCTCGCGAACTCGCCTGCCACCTCTCCGGGTGGTTCCGCCCTGCGGGCTCCTACGGCTCAGACAAGCGAGCCCGGACATCCCCGTCCAGCGCCCCGTCACCGCGGCGGTCGCAAAATCGGCGGCGTCCGTGCCCTTGGCCTGTGCTTCAGGTACTCGCGGATACCTATAGAAAGGCCAGATCGGATGGCCACCGCGTATTGATATCCGTTCGATAGGGTATGCTTACGTCAGCTCATTCACTCTGCCCCTTGAATTTCGAGCTCTGTAAACTAGAAAAAGGAAGTTGCCATGACGACATTGGAACTGAAACTCAATCTGCCGGATCGCTTGGCACAGGACGCCGCGCAGATGGGACTCTTGGAGCCGGATACTCTGCAAACCCTGTTACGCGAAGCCGTGCGCAATCGCCGTATCGCGCAACTGGCCGAGGCACGCAAGCGGGTAGCGGCTGCGGGTATCCCGCCCATGAGCCTGGATGAAATCCAGGACGAAGTGGATGCCCATCGCGCCGCGCTACGCAGTCAGGCTGTGGGCTGATGCGTCTGGTACTCGACACCAACGTGGTGGCGTCAGGCTTGTTGTGGAACGGCGCGCCAACAATTGCAGCCGACCTCTCCGACGATCAGGTATTGGCTTGCGCCTTGACCGCCAACGCCGATCTGATCGTCTCCGGCGACAAGCAATTGCATAGTCTGGGCGGCAAGTACAACGGCATTCGCATCGTCAGGCCCGCCGAGGCAGTGAGCATCGTCGAAGCTGGGTAACGGCAACGCTTCAGAGCCGCGGATATTGCCCGACCCTGACCACTTTTGCCCTTCTGGGTAATCATCTTACCGAGGTAGGCGGCGCAGTTGGTTTGTTCTCCGCACCTTTCGGCTTGTCTGGCTCGAAGCCGATGATCTTTACCGGTGGCGAGTCGGAGGGAGAAGCGGGTAGGAGCGACGGGGTATCTGGCTTCGATAAGTCTTCGAGAGACCTGGCTTTTCCGTACTCCGACAGGCCATTCGCCATGTTTATTGACACGGCAAAATTGAGTGACTGCGATTCTTTGAAAAAGAATGTCGTTATTCCAATCAATTGGCCTTCCTCATCAAATAACCCCCCACCACTGGAGCCGGGGGAAATTGGCGCAGTAGTTTGGATAAGAAGAGGTGGCGATAGCAAAGGATCTCCGCGAAGCTGGGATACGATACCGTTAGTAAGAGAAAGCTCAAGCCCGCGAGGCGCACCAACTGCGTAAGCAGCCTCACCCACACGCAAGCTGAAAAAGCTGCGTTTGCTCACAACTGGAAGGGTCAATTTCGAACCCACGAGGCAGAGGTCATACTCGGGGTTGCCAAAGATAAAGATCCCAATGGCCTTGTGCCTCTTATGGGAGACCGTGAAGCTTGTCGCGCCGCGAAGGACATGGCAATTGGTGAGAAAGCCGGTACCACTATCACCAAATGAATAGTATGCAACGGCACTTCCGAGCGCTCCAGTATCAGTCTCGATAACAGCAACAGACCGGCTCGCAATGAGGAAAACCCCTTCGGCCTCAGGCGCAGCAAGAGCTTGGAATGAGCCGGTCAGTATTAGAGCACTTAGGCAGATCAGGGTGCGCATATAGAGGGCCCAACACTGAGCTAAGGGGCGCGAAGCCGGCCTCATCGGCGGAGCGTCCATCTTGAGCGCTGGGTTGGGGGTACGTGACAGGAAAGGAGAACATATGACAGAGGCAGAGCGAAGCTGGCGTATTGAGAAAACAGAGCGCATGTTAGTGGCTAATTTTTGGTGGGCCCGTTTGTGATGATGCTGTGTTTGGTAACGGCTGTGGCGAATTGGAGGATGGCACGGGCGCGGGCTGAGTTGTTTGTTTGGATGGAACAACTACAGCAGAGGGTGATTGTGCTTGAGGCTGCGGAACAAGAACGCCGTAGGCAGCAATACAAGCAGCCACCATTGCAACAACGCCAACCCAGAAACCAGGAGTGACACTCCAATGATGTTTCCTGATTTCAGCGAGGAGTTCAGCGTGACGGGCTTTCTCTCTTGTTTCCTCTATTTCACAAAGCCACGCTCGGGCCTCTCGACCTACATCGTTTTCGCGGTGCGAGAACTGCAATCGTACTTGCGACTCGCCAAGCTCTTCAAATACGGGAAGATGATCCATCTGCTTAGGGCCGGCCATTGTGAAACCCTCAACTTTGTTATCGGGAGCAGTTTTGCTGCTTAACTCCGGCGACTGCTCCCTAGCTCGGCGTCGTAAACTTCACTAAAAACCGCTGTGTTGCTGGCTTTGCGCTGTGTGCTTGCTTTTTTATCCAGTATTAAAGAATCGCGAAAAGAGGCATATCTAAGCATAGGTCATCAGCATACACCGAGAATCGCCCCATGACTGCTTCAGGCTACTCTTGGGCGGATCTGCTCGTGGCTGTGTCCGGAATCCGCAATCGACCCCGATTG
>JBAYJH010000163.1:0-10705 GCA_041665185.1 Sterolibacterium sp. | reverse complement strand
GCCGGCGGCCTGGGCAACAAGGAGTTGCTGCTGAAACTGGAAGGCGTTCTTTGAATCGTAGCGATTTCGCGGGAACTTTCGCGCGATTCACTGAAACAGTATCTGCGATTTGAAATCGCGGTACACGGCCTCGGCCAACTCGCGCAGCAACGGAAACTCGCTGGGTGCCAACGTCGCCGTGGTCATGGTGCTGTCGAAAGTACGCTTGACCGTGATGACGGAGCCTTCCAGCGCATAGGACGCGGTGTACTTGCCCAGCGCGTTCTCCTTGGCCACCGGTTTTGGCAAGGTGGTGATCTTGGTTGCCTCAGGGAAGCTCAGCGTGGTGATCTCCTCCTGGTACCCGCCAAAGGCCGGCAGGGGAAAGTCGCGCTTCGGCTGGCGCAGCGCTCCGGCAATATTCCCGATCGGGGTGAGGCTACCCAGCCCCGGCGGCACACGGATCGCGCTCGGCCCCGGCATCTGGGCGAAATTCGGCGAATCGAACTCGGTGGCGTAAGCGAACGGCCGCGCCAGATCACGCGCGTCGCCGACTTTATAGGTGCCGGTTCCGGGCTGTCCCGTCATGCCCAGCACTTGCGCCGCGACCAGGGCTTCGGTGCCTTTGGCCATGCGCGAAAACACCTGGCGGGAAATCAATTCATAGAACCCGCTATTGACGATGCTGCTGTCGCCCTTGATGGTGCCTTCCGGCGTCACCACGATCCTGGTCACCACCTTGACGCGATCCTGGCGCGAATTCGCCAGCGGCAAAGTGGCCAGCCGGGGCCGGCCGGGGCCGTCGTCGGTGAGCAACGCCTGCTTGCCGAGTTCCTGCGGCGGCAACACGCCGAACGGCGCCGTCCCCACGGTGGAATCGACATACAGATCGAACTCGGGCAAATAGGTGATGACATGGTTGAACTGCCCCGGCGTGATCGCCACCTTGGGCAGCCAGTAGGAACCGGCGGCATTCACCAGCACGCTGCTGCTCTGAATACCCTTGGCCGCCAGCAAGGCTTCGAGGATCGTCACATGATCCTTGCAATCGCCGTAGCGGGCCTTCTCGATCTCTTCGGCCGAGTGCGGCACCACCCCGCCGAAACCGAGGAAGATGCCGACGTAGCGGATTTCCTTGCTGACCCAGCGATATAGCGCTTCGGCCTGGGCGCGCTTGTCGGTGATGCCGGCGGTGATCTGGTCGGCCAGCAGGCGGATCGCCGGGGTCACCGCGGCCTTGGACTGGGCGCGCTCCAGATAAGCTTTCGCGGCCGCCTCGTAGCTCGGAAAGCTGGTCACGGCGAGGCGCGGGCTGAAGTCGGTGGTGGCCACCGAGCCGGGTTCCGGTATGTGCAGTGTCGGGTTCTCCAGCGTCCAGCGCCATAGCTTGGTGCCGGGCCGGTCGGACGGGATTTCGCCGCCGGCCAGGTCGATCGCTTCGATATACAGCTTCATCGACTCGGGGGCGCGCACGGTGACGCTGCTGGCCTTGAAGTCCCAGGTCCGCGGGAACTCGCGGCTCATCGAGAAGGCGCCGGGAAACAGCGGCACTTTCTGTTTGATGCGCACCCGAAAGCTCACGATGGAACCGATTTCGACATTGGCGAAGACGATGGTCTTCACCTTGGCGTCGTCGAACATCGGCGCACCGGCGCTTTGCCGGCTCTGCTGCGTGAGGATCTTGTCGGCCGGGACATCGGCGCGCTTGCCGTCCTTGGAAGTGACGTAAGCCTCCAGCACCTCCATATCTTGCAGGGTGGTGCTGTAGGACAGCGGCACCTGGCCGGAGGCCTGGACGCCTTGCTGGTTGTTGATGCGCATGCTCTTGAACCGGTCCAGCGTATAGGTGCCGTCGGCATTCACGTCATAGACGAAGTCCTCTTGCAGGACCGTGTCGTGGGTTTCGTAAGGCGCCGCGGGAACGGGGGCCTGCGCCAGTCCCTCAAGGCCGAACAGGGTCAGGATCAGGGCGAAAATTGCGGAAGTGGCTCTCGACACGGAATACTCCTCGGTCTGAAAATGAAATTGGCGGCAAACTTATTGTGTTCATGGGGCTACCGGGATACGAAAACACTACGCCCGGATACTCAAAAAAACGGGGGTAGAGCGTTTCGCTCCACCCCCCAACATGCACTACAGGAGGAAAAATGCATGCGGTCGATTCTATTGATTTCCTCCCGCGAAACAATACCGGTAAACCCATAATTTAACCGTTTAGAATGCAGCGAATTCGTTCCTCATCACCCCTTAAACGGGAGCACCCATGCGCCTTCCCAATCTGCTGGCGACCAAGAACGGCCGCCTGGCGGCCTTCTTCCTGCTCTACGTCACCGAGGGCATCCCTCTGGGCTTTGCCGCGATCGCAGTGGCCACCCAGTTGCGTCGGCTGGATGTCGGGCCGGCCGAGATCGGCGCCTTCGTCGGCTCCTTCTACCTGCCCTGGGCATTCAAGTGGGCCTTCGGGCCGGTGATCGACGTCTTTGCCTCCGAACGCTGGGGCCGGCGCCGCGGCTGGATCCTCCTCACCCAGGTGATGATGGCCCTGACCCTGTTATCCACGGTGCTGCTGCAATTGCCCCAGCAACTCGGGCTGTTCACCGTCATCCTGCTCATCCACAATACCTTCGGCGCCATGCAGGACGTGGCGATCGACGCCCTGGCCTGTAACACGCTGCACCAGGACGAGCGCGGCCTGGCCAACGGCATGATGTTCGCCGGGGCATCCATCGGCAGCCTGGTCGGCGGCAGCGGGGTGTTGTTCCTGAGCGGGCTCACCGGCTTCCAGCCGACCTTCTACTTCGTCGCCGCCTGCATCCTGGCGGTGACGGCCCTGGTGGTGCTGCCGATGAAGGAGGCGCCGGGGCCGCTGGGCACTGCCGCGCCGGGTTCGCGCCTGGCCCGGGCCGGGCGCGAGATGCGGGTGTTCGCCATCGATTCGTTCCGCTCTTTCCTGGGCAGCCAGGGGGCTTTTTCCGGCGTGTTCTTCTCGCTGCTGCCGGCCGGCGCCATGTGCCTGGGGCTGGCGCTGCAATCCAATCTGGCGGTGGAGCTGGGCATGGACGACGACCAGGTGGCGGCCTTGAGCCTGTGGTCCGCCTTGCTGATGGCGGCATTCTGCGTGGCCGGCGGCTACCTGTCGGACCGCTGGGGACGCCGCCGCACCCTGTTCGTCTATCTCGCCTTGATGAGCCTGCCGGTGTTCTGGCTGATGACCGAGTTGACGCAGCACGGCTGGATCATGCCGCTCAGCATCACCGTCGCCGATCGACGGGCGGTGCCGGCGGAACTGGTGACGGCGCTGTGGATCGCCACCCTGGCTTATTCGGTGTTTCAGGGCCTGATGTACGGCACGCGCTCGGCCATCATGATGGACGTGACCAATCCGAAGGTGGCCGCCACCCAGTTCACCGCTTACATGGCGCTGATGAACCTGGCGATTTCCTATTCCGCCACCTGGCAGGGCATCGCCATCGAAGCCTGGGGCTACCCGAACACCATGTTGGTCGATGGCATCCTGGGCCTGGCCTGCCTGGCCTTCCTGCCCTGGATGAAACGTCTGGACGGCGCCGCGGCGGGCTTTGCCGACGCGCGCGGCCCGCAACGCGCCCGCGGCCTGGCACTGGCGCTCGGCTTGCTGTGCCTCGCCTGGTGGCCGTATGCCGCCTGGCATGCGGCTTTCGGCGCCGCCCAGCCCATCATGGGCACATTATTCACCCTGGTCTTCATCGCCTCGGCGCTGTTTCTGCTGGCGGGCAGCGCGGTGCTCGGGTCCGTCGGCGGCTGGCCCGGCCGCCTGGGGATGTGGCTCTCCCCGATGCTGCTGCTGATGTATGGGCGCTATTACCTCGACGGCATCGGACAATGGCTGGCGCCGCTGATCGAACCGCAATCTTTCCGCAGCGCCGCCGAATCCGCCATGCAGTTGGTGGCGCTACTGGCCGGCGTGGTGCTGATCAGCCTGGCGCTGCGGCCCTGGCGCGAGATGCTGGCGCCCGCGCCGGTGGTGGCCGGATGATTCTCCGCGCCGTTGCGCGGTGCCGTCGCATGACGTTCAGCGAATGAATCTGAAGTAGGCGATCAGCTCCCGCAGGCGGGACGAGGTTTCCTTCATCTCCACCGCCTTGACGCTCACTTCGGCGACGGAGGCCGAAGTCTGGTCGATGCCGCTGACGATTCCTTCGACCTGGCTGGCGATCTCGTTGCCGGCCTTGGATTGCTGCCGGGTGCCATCGGTGATGTGCCGCGAAATCGCCGCCACTTCCTCGCCATGGCGCGAGACCGCATCGAGTCCGCTGCGCACCGCGCCCACGGCGCTGTTGGCGCCGGCCACATGCCCCCCGGCCGTCTCCATGGTGGTCACGGCAACCTGGGTGATGCGCTGGATCTCCTGAACGCTGGCGGTGATTTCCTTGGTCTGCTTGCTGGCGTTCTCGGCCAACTTTCTGACTTCATCGGCTACCACCGCGAAGCCGCGGCCCGATTCACCGGCGCGCGCGGCCTCGATGGCGGCGTTCAGGGCGAGCAGATTGGTCTGTTCGGAAATATCCCGAATCACATGGCTCACGCGGTCGATGGCGAAGATCGACTGGAACAGTTCGTTCATGGTCTGGCCCGCGCCGGCGACGGTCGTCACCACATTCTGGGTGGCCTCCTGGCTGTCGCCCATGCGTGCCGATGCGTCTTCCAGCAGTTCGTGGGAGGTCTGGATGACCTGCGATGCCTGCTGCGCGCTGCCGGCAATTTCCGTCACCGAGGCGACCAGTTGCTCGACCGCCGCCGCGATCGAGCTGACGGCGCTGGACTGCTTGTCGGTGACCTGGCGCGTCTGGTCCATCTGGGCGCTCAGGAGGTCGGCGTTTCCTCCCACCTGATCCGCGGCTTCGGCGATTTCCGCCATCATGGCCTTGAGGTGGGTCTGCATGGTCACCAGCGCATCGTTGAGTTTGCCCAGTTCATCGACTCGGTGCAGGGGAATCACGTCGGTGAGATCGCCCTGGGCGATATGATCCAGGCGCTCGGTAATGCGCTTGACGATGGTCATGATCTGGTCCTGGATGACCAGCAGCCATACTCCCGCGACGACGTCCGACCAACCCAGCGACTGGCGGACGACTTCGACCGCATCCGGCGCGAGACCCATTGAGGGTCCCAGCCAGTGGAGCATCGAACCGATCACCTGGGTGGCGATGATCCAGGCAACGAAGCCGGTCAGCTTCGCTTTGATGGACAGGCGCATCCAGGCGGTCGGCTTCGGAATAGTCGCCTTGCCTGCCTTCAACAGCCGATACAGCGCTTCCGCATCGGCGACCTGCTGCCGCGTCGGCGCGGTGCGCACCGACATATAGCCGATGGTCTGGTTGTCCTTGCGCACCGGCACGGCCAGCGCGTCGACCCAGTAGAAGTCGCCGTTCTTGCAGCGGTTTTTGACGATGCCGCGCCACGGGCGGCCTTCCTTGAGGGTGTCCCATAGCCAGGCAAAGGCGCCCGGCAGCATGTCGGGGTGACGGACCACGTTGTGGTTCTTGCCGATCAACTCTTCGCGCGAAAATCCGCTGGTGTCCACGAAGGTGTCGTTGGCATAGGTAATGATGCCTTTGAGGTCGGTGCGGGAGACGATGTAGCGGCCGTTGGGAAAGGGTACTTCGACTTGCGAGACGGGAAGATTGATTTTCATTTTACGTATCCTGAGCGCTTCGATTAGGAATGACAGTCGGTGGCGGCGATCCGGGCAAATTGCTCGAATCCGTCAATGGGTAGTGGGCGGCTGAAGAGAAAGCCCTGGCAGGCATGGCAGCCCTGGGTGGCGAGGAAATCGCGCTGGCCTTCGGTCTCCACGCCCTCGGCGATCACGTTCAGTCCCATGCTCTGGGCCAGGGCAACGATGGTGGCGGCGATGGCGGCATCGTTGGGGTCGGAGAACAGGTCGTGGACGAAGGACTTGTCGATCTTCAGTTGATCCAGCGGCAGCCGTTTCAGGTAAGCGAGCGACGAATAGCCGATGCCGAAATCGTCCAGCGAGAAGCCGATCCCTCTTGCCTTCAGCACGCTCATCTTGGCGATGACCTCGTCGACATCCTCCAGTAGCAGGCTTTCGGTCAGTTCCAGCTTGAGCCGGCGTGGATTGGCGCCGCTGCGGTCGAGGACAGCCAGCACCTGCTCGACGAAGTCCGGATGACGGAACTGCCGGGCGCTGACATTGACCGCCAGGGTCAGGTACTCGGTGTCCGCCCTGGCCGCCCATGCCACCAACTGGGCGCAGGCGGTTTCCAGCACCCAGTGGCCCAGATCCAGGATCAATCCGGTTTCCTCGGCCAGGGAGATGAAGTCGTCCGGCGCAACCAGCCCACGCTGCGGGTGCTGCCAGCGCACCAGGGCCTCGGCGCCGGTCAGCCAGCCGCTGCCGATCATCTGCGCCTGATAGTGGAGAACAAACTGGCGCTCGCCAACCGCCTGGCGCAAGTCCGCTTCCAGCGACGCGCGCGCCGTCACCGCCGCCTGCATTTCGGGATCGAAGAAGCGCAGGGTGTTGCGGCCGGCCGCCTTGGACTGATACATGGCCAGGTCGGCGCGCTTCAGCAGTTCTTCGACGCTCTTGTGGGGGATTCTGAAGAGGGTGACGCCGATGCTCGGCGTGCTGTGGTGTTCGTGGCCGGAAAGCCGGTAGGGCAAATTCAGGGCCGCGAGGATCTTGTAGCCGACGGCCTCGGCCTGGGCGCCGGCTTCGTCGAGGTTTTCGCTCAGGTCGGCCAGCATCACCACGAACTCGTCGCCGCCCAGGCGGGCCACGCTGTCCTCCTCGCGCACGCAGGTTACCAGGCGTTGCGCCACCTGCTTGAGCAGCTGGTCGCCCATGTCGTGGCCGAGGGTGTCGTTGAGCGTCTTGAAGTTGTCGAGATCGATGAAGAACAGCGCGCCCTGCCGCTTGCTACGGGCGCTGGCCGCCAGGGCCTGTCGCAAGCGGTCGAGCAGCAGCCGGCGGTTGGGCAGATTGGTCAGCGAATCGTAGAAAGCCAGATGCTCGATCTCTTCGGCCGCCGCCTTGCGTTCGGTGATGTCTTCCTTGACGGCGACAAAATGGACCAGCGTTCCCTGCTCGTCGAGGATCGGCGAAATGGTGGCCTGTTCCCAGAACAGCGTGCCGTCCTTGCGGCGATTATGAAACTCGCCCCGCCAGGTTTGTCCGGACAGGATGGTGGCCCATAGTCCGCGGTACTCGTCCGCCGGCTTGTCCCCGGAGCTGAGGATACGCGGGTTGCATCCTATCGCCTCGGCGCTGGCGTAGCCGGTCAGTTGCTCGAATTTGGGATTGACGTACTGGATGTTTCCGGCGGGATCGGTGATGACGACCGATACCGGGCATTGCTCGATGGCGCGCGACAAGGTCTTGAGTTGCTCCTCCAGCTTCCTGGTGTCGGCATCCCGGCCGGGAACGGCTACGGCGGCCGCCGCAGCTTGCCGATCGCACTCGGAGCGCGCGCCGGAATTCATTTCAGGCCGCCGATGAAAGGACGATAAGCCTGGTCTTCGCCGAGAATATGCTCGCTCAGCCAATCCCGCAGATAGCCCAGAATCCGCATGCCCAGTTGCCGGCGCCGATGAAAAGTGAATTCCTCGCGCAGATTGGCGACCCACTTGACGAAACCCTGGTGGATCCGCCGATGGGTTGCCAGTCCGGGATAACCCGCCGCCTCGATAAGCTGCTCCTCATAATGAAAATGGAACACCGCATAACTGACCAGTTCGTCGATAATCATGGCGATCAGCGGACGATCGTTCTGGCTCTCGGCGCTGGCGAGCTGGTTGATGGTGTCGATCAGGATCATGTGCTGTTCGTCGATATGCAGGTTGCCGACGCTCATCGCTTCAGACCACTTCACCAGGGACACCTGCTCCCGCTCGCGGATGACCTCAATGAAGGATTCCGCCAGCAGCGGATCGAACTGGCTGCCGGCCTGTTGGCGGATCTGCGCGATGGCGCGTTCGCTGCTCCAGGGACTCTTGTAGGGGCGGCGCGAGGTCAAAGCGTCGAAGACGTCGGCAAGGGCGCAAATGCGCCCCGCCAGGGGGATGTCGTGTCCGGCCAGTCCGTTCGGATAGCCGCTGCCATCGAACCACTCATGATGGGTCAGGGCCACCTCCGCGCCGGTTTGCAGATAGCGGCTGTCGGCCATCATCAGGCTGGCCTGTTTCAGCAACTGGCTGCCGGTGACGGTGTGCTGCTGCATGACGGCCCGTTCCTCGTCGCACAAGTGGCCGGGCTTGAGCAGTATCCTGTCCGGAGTGGATATCTTGCCGACGTCGTGGAGGATGCAGGCAGTCGAGGCCAACTCTATATATGCTTCATCGACGATCTCAGGAAGCTGGCCCTTCATATACAGCTTCCTGGCGGTCTGCCCGACCAGGCGCGCCACGCGCAGGACGTGCACACCGGTATCCGGATCCCGATGCTCGGCAAAATTCGCCATGGCCACCACGGTGGCCTTGGCGTTGCGCCGCACTTCGTCCAAAGCCCGGTATTCGCGGGTGACATCCTGATAACCAAGGACATAACCGCCGGAAGGCAACGGCATTATGGAAATGCTCAACACCGTGCCATTCGGTCGCACCCGTTGGAAATGTTGGGTCTCTTTGCTCCGCAGGGAGGTCAGGCGTTCGGCGACGAAGGCGTCATGGTCGCCGCTATCGAAGAACTCGCCGCGGGCCAGCAGGAACTTGAGGACGTCGCCGCACGGCCGGCCGACGAAGCGCTCCATCTCGTCGATTCCCAGGAGCCTGGCGCAGGCCTGATTGTGCCCGCGAACCGTGAGATTGGCGTCCAGCCACAGCAGGCCCTGGTCGGTTGCCTCCAGAACCTCGGATACTCCACTGCCGCCTGCCAGATTTTCAGCGATCTCCAAGATCTATTCCGCTCACGATTCACGATTCGCGATTCGCCGCAGGCGTATCGGAGGGGCGCAAGGCAGCAACACGCCGGGCTGCGGCCAGCGCCGAGCCCTTTTTTCCACAACCCATTCTATGGATAAACGCGCTGGCTCGATATTCTGGCAACCATGTACCTGCACTACCGGTAAACCGGTAGTGTTCGCGAATATGTCACTGATTTTATTGGTGCCTACTTGTTGGAAACGAGACCCTGGCGGATGGCGTAGCGCGTAAGGGCCACGACGCTATCCAGATTGAGCTTGCGCATGATGTTGCGCCGATGAACTTCGACGGTGGCCAGGGTGATGTCCATCCGCTCGGCGATTTGCGGCGAAGTGAAACCTACGGCGACGAGTTGCAGAACCTGCAGTTCACGGGGGCCGAGCTTGACCTGCGATCCGGGCCTTTCATCGCCCTGGCCGGACACCGCCTCCCTCACCGCGTCCGTGGCATCCGGGCACAGATAGGAGCGGTTCCGGCTCACCGCGTCGATCGCGCGCAGCAATTCCACGCCGGCCCCGGCCTTGGAAACATAGGCCGAGGCGCCGGCATTCAGCATGTCGGTAACATAGCCCCGGTCGGAAAAGGTGGACACGGCGATCACTTTGATCAGCGGGAAGGCGGCGGTGATTTGACGGGTGATCTCGATGCCGTTCATGCCGGGCATGTCGATATCCATGCAAATGATGGTCGGCGACGTCTCCCTGGCAAGGGCGAAGACCTCGCGTCCGTCGCCGGTCTCGGCCACCACCTCGAACTCCGGATTTCTCTCCAGCAGTATCCGCAACGCCTCGCGGAACATCTGGTGATCGTCGGCGAGCAGGATACGGACGTTCATGCCGGTTCCTCCACGGCGTCGATTTCCACGCTGATGCGGGTGCCACCGCCCGGCGTCGACGCCAGGGTGAATCTGCCGCCGGAAAATTCCGCCATCTCCCGCATGGTGAGGACGCCCAGGCCGCTGGCATGGGTGGTTTTCCCGAGCGAATCCGGATCGAAGCCGATACCGTCATCGCCTATGGTCAATACGACGGGGCGGCTGTCCATGCGCAACGACAACAGGATGGACCGGGCACGGGAATGCTTGGCGCAGTTGGTCAAGGCCTCCTGGGCGATGCGGAACAACACCGACTCCAGCGCCGGCGCCAGCCTCAGGTTGGGACTCGGACAGTCGATCCGGACTGCCATGTTGGTACGCCGTTGAAACTGCTTGGCATAGCTCTCCAGCGCCGCGAACAGGCCGGCATAGTCGAGCACGGGTGGGCGCAGATCGGAGCAGACTTCACGGATGCTGGCCGTGGTATCTTCGATCAGCGCGCGCACATCGTCCAGGCGGGCGGAGACGTTCGCGCAATTCCCCTCCAGCACGCTGGCGGCGACGATATCGAGATTGACGCCGATGGCTGCCAGATTAGGGCTGGTGCGATCGTGCAATTCCCCGGACAGCCGGCGGCGCTCGCTTTCCTGCACCACTACCAGGTGACGCGACAACTCCTCCATCCTCAGCTCGGCCTGGCGGTGTTCGCTAATGTCCTGCTTGACGGCGATGAAGTGATGAACCGTGCCGTCGTCGTCCTTGACCGGGGTGATGGTTTGGGCTTCCAGGTAGTCCGCGCCATCCTTGCGTCGATTGATCAACTCGCCGCGCCAGACGTCGCCGGCGAGGATGGTGCGCCAGAGTTCCCGGTAGCCCTGCGGCGTTTGCGCGCCGGACTTGATCAGCTCGCGCGGGTTGCGGCCGAGGGTTTCTTCGAGGCGGTAGCCACTCAGGGCACAGAAGGCCGGATTGGCCCACTCGATCGTC
>JBAYJH010000162.1:0-10751 GCA_041665185.1 Sterolibacterium sp. | reverse complement strand
GCGCGGCCCACACGGCGGCGCCGGAGGAAATTCCGACCAGCAGGCCTTCCTCGGTGGCAAGCCGGCGCGCGGTGCCCAGCGCATCGTCGTTCTTGACGCGCACCACCTCGTCGTAAATCTTGGTGTTGAGGATGGCCGGGACGAAACCGGCGCCGATGCCCTGGATCGGGTGCGGGCCTTTCTGGCCGCCGGACAGCACCGGGCTGGCGTCGGGCTCGACGGCGATGATCTGCACGCCGGGTTTCCTCGCCTTCAGCACTTCGCCGACGCCGGTGATGGTGCCGCCGGTGCCGATGCCGGAGACGAAGATATCGACCTTGCCCTCGGTATCGCGCCAGATTTCCTCGGCCGTCGTATTGCGGTGAATTTCGGGATTGGCGGGATTCTCGAACTGCTGCGGAATGAAGTAGCGGCTGTCGGCCGCCGCCAGTTCCTGCGCCTTCTTGATGGCGCCGCCCATGCCGTCCGGCCCCGGCGTGAGGATCAGCTCCGCGCCGTAGGCCTTGAGGAGCAGCTTGCGCTCGCGGCTCATGGTCTCCGGCATGACAAAGGCGGCCTTGATGCCGCGCGCCGCGCACACCATGGCAGACCGATGCCGGTGTTGCCGGAGGTCGGTTCCAGGATGATGGTGTCGGGCTTGATCTTGCCGGCCTTCTCGGCGGCATCGAGCATGGCGACGGCGATGCGGTCCTTGACGCTATGGGCGGGATTGAAGAACTCCAGCTTCAGGGCGATAGTTGCCGAGTTTTCAAAACCCGTCCCTGCATCGAGGCGGTTGAGTTTGACCAGCGGGGTGTTGCCGATGAGTTCGGTGATGTTGTTGGCGATGGCCATGGGGTTGTTCTCCTTGGTTCGAATCGGATGGGATCCAGACGATAAGCCAACAGCTTGCCGTTACTTGTCCCGCAAGCCAAAGACTTTTTTCGCATAAGCAAATTCCCCGCGGCTATCAAGGTGCACCGGCCGACAGCCGCCGCTCCAAACCGGCGCCGAAGCGCGACATCGAATAGCAGCCCGTCCAGTAGATCAGGCCGATGAACAGATAGCCTTCGAGATAGTAGGAGCGCCACTCGGCATCGCCCGCCAGCGCCAGCGACAGCGCGCCGGTCAACTCGTAGAGGCTGACCACGGTGACCAGCGAGGTATCCTTGAAGACGCTGACGGCGCTGTTCACGATCGACGGGATCACCGCGCGAATGGCCTGGGGCAGGATGATCCAGCGCAGCGCCTGCCAGCGCGAGAGGCCAAGCGCTGCCGCCGCGTGATGCTGGCCGGCGGCCACCGCCTGCAAGCCGCCGCGCAGGGTTTCCGCCAGATAGGCGGCGGCGAACAGCACGATGCCGGCCTGCACGCGCAGCAGCACGTCGATCGAAATACCCGGCGGCAGGATGATGGGGAACAGGAAGGACGCCAGGAACAACACCGATATCAGCGGCACGCCGCGCACCAGTTCCACGTAGAACGCGCACAGAATGCGCAACAGCGGCCAGGCCGCTTGATAACGTCCCAGTGCCACCAGCACGGCGAGCGGAAAAGCCAGCAGCATGCCCATGGTCGCCAGCAGCAGCGTCAGCGGCAAACCGCCCCACTGGTCGCTGGCGACCGGCGCAAGGCTCAGCAGGCCACCGCCCATCAGCAGGAAGAATGCCGGCAAGGCCAGCGCCCAGGCCGCGATCAACGCGCCGCGCGTTGCCAGTCGCAGGCCGCTGGCAACGATCGCCAGCAGCACCAATGCAGTCGCCAGCAGCGGCCGCCACTGCTCGGCATGCGGATAGCGCCCGAACAGAATGGCACGGTATTTCTCCGCCACCACGCCCCAGCAGGCGCCGGCATGCTCCATCGCGCCACAGGCCGCGGCATCCGGCCGGAACTGGGCCTTGAGCAGCGCCCAATCGACCAGCCCCGGCAGCCAGTAGAGAGCGCCGCCCAGCAGCAGCAGCGTCGTCAGCCCGCTCCAGGCATCGGAAAACAGGTTGCGCCGCAGCCAGTCGCGTGCCGCCGCCTGCTTCATGAGGGCTGCGCCCAGCGTCCAGTGCGGCGTTCCAGCCAGGCGCTGAACCACGCCGTGAGCAGGGACAGGATCAGGTACACCGCCATGATCAGGGCGATGCATTCGGCCGCCCTGCCCGTCTGGTTGAGGGTCGTGTTGGCGACGGACACCAAGTCTGGATAGCCGATGGCCACCGCCAGCGAGGCGTTCTTGGTCAGGCTCAGGTGCTGGTTGTTCAGCGGCGGAATGATGCTGCGCAGGGCTTGCGGCAGCAGCACCAGGCGGAAGCTCTGGACCCGCGACAAGCCCAGCGCCAGCGCCGCTTCGCTCTGCGCGCGCGGCACCGCCTGGATTCCGGCACGCACGGTTTCGGCGACATAGGCGGCGGTGTACAGGCTCAGCCCGAGCAGCAGGGCGAGGAACTCCGGCGTCAGCGCGGCACCGCCACTGATGGTCATCTCGCCGCGCACCGGCAGGTCGAGCCAGGCACCCCCATCGCCGCCGAACCAGGGCATGAACAAACCGCTCTTGCTGAGGAAGACATGCGGGACGATTTGCAGCGCGGCGCTCGCCGCCGGCAGCAGATCGGTCACGACGAAGTACCAGGCCAGCAATTGCAGTAGCAGCGGCACGTTGCGCAGGGCTTCGACATAGGCCATGCACAGGCCGCGCAGCAGCAGGTTGGGCGACAGCCGCCCCAGGCCGATCAGCGTGCCGAGCAGGGTGCTGATGACGATCGCCGGCAAGGCCACCCGCAAGGTGTTGGCCAGCCCGGCCAACAGCGCCCACAGGATGCTGTCGGCGGAATCGAAGGGCAGCAGGCTCTCGCCGATGGCGAACCCCGCCGGCTCGCCCAGGAAACCGAAGCCGCTGCGGATGCCGCGTTCATGCAGGTTGGCGGCAGTGGTGTCGAGCAGCAGCCAGAGCAGCAGGAGCAGCCCCGCCGCCAATGCCGCTTGTGCCGCCAAGCCGCGCCAGCGCTGGCTGTTCATCCGGGCCGGGGCAACGGGTCAGCGGATCGGCGGGGCGTATATCAGCCCGCCCTTGGTCCACAGCGCATTGAGGCCGCGCGGCAGCTTGAGCGGCGAGTCGGCGCCGACATTGCGCTGGAATATCTCGCCGTAGTTGCCGCCCGCCTTCAGCGCCCGCGCCGCCCACTCGCGCTCCAGCCCGAGGGCCTTGCCGCTGTCTTCGGCGCTGCCGAGCAGGCGCTGGATGGCCGGATCGTTGCCGGCCTTCATCTGTTCGAGATTGGCCTGGGTAACGCCACGCTCCTCGGCTTCGATCAGCGCAAAAACCACCCACTTGACGATGGCGAACCACTCGTCGTCGCCGCGCCTCACCACCGGGCCCAGCGGTTCCTTGGAGATCATCTCCGGCAGCACCACGTAGTCGTCCGGCCTGGGTGCCTCCTTGCTGCGTATGAAAGCCAGCGCCGAGGCGTCGGTGGTGTAAGCCTGGCAACGGCCGCTGAAGAATGCCTTGAGCGCGGTCTCGAGTTTCTCGAAGACCACGGGCTTTATCTTGGCGCCCTGCATCCTGAAATAGTCGTTGAGATTCTTCTCGGTGGTGGTGCCCGACTGCACACAGATTTCGGCATTCTTCAACTGTTTGGCGCTGGCGATCTTGAGCTTCTTCGGCACCAGGAAGCCCTGGCCGTCGTAGTAGGTGACGGTGGTAAAGTGCAGTCCCAGCGAGGCGTCGCGCGTCAAGGTCCAGGTGGCGTTGTTCAGGAGCACATCCACGCTGCCCGATTGCAGCGCCGCGAAGCGCTGCTGCGAAGTCAGCGGGACGTATTTTGCCTTGCCCGCATCGCCCAGCACGGCGGCCGCGATGGCCCGGCAGATGTCCACATCCAGGCCGCTCCAGTTGCCCTGGCTATCCGCCGCGGAAAAGCCGATCACCCCGGTGCTGACCCCGCAAACCAGTTGCCCCTTCTGCCGGATCTGCTCCAGGGTCTTGCCGGCGTGGACTTCGGCGAACGGTTGCAACAGTACCGCCAGTGCGGCCGCGACACGCAGCCAGTGCGCAACGTCAGGTAATCTCATGGATCTTTCCCACCGTGTTATGTGTACAGGAAGCCTCATTCTATCAATTGCCTCCAAGCTACCCGATATGTGAATCACCGGTTGCCGAGTTGGTGCGCCATTACCCGATCCGCTCTTTGAACGCTATTGCCCATATCCACAAGGCGACGCAAGGTCCCGTCGGGTTGGAGAATACCCATCCCTTCATGCACGAACTGTGGGGGTGCTACCGGATCTTCGCCCACAACGACAATCTCGACGGCCGCGTCGCCCTGATCGCCACCCTGCCGTTCACGGACAACGAAACCCGGATCCCGCTGCCGGTGGATACGGTGACGATGTTCGTGGATGGGGTGTATCGGCCGGCCTGATTCTGGCAGATCCGGATCCAAACCCACGATTGTCTGCGCTGCAACCCGTTTCCGTCATTGGATGTTACCGATCCACTTCGTGGAACCAGACGGTCATCGTATCGCCAGCGAATACCGTACGTCCGTCTTGGCAATGTTATACACGCCAAAATCACAACTCCAGACTGTCCAAGCCTGGGTGGTATCGGCGGCGCTGGTCGTTGCAGTCCAATAGTAGTCGAAGGCTATGAAGCCGTTGAATATCACGGGCCCGGTAACCGAGCTCGTGCCGCCTCGGGCCTGCCCGGTAAAATATTCCGCCTGCGGAAACGTTGGCGCCCGGTCGGACAAACTCAACATCTCGTTCCGGTTCGGCATTCTCCACTGACCGGCAGTCGACCCGTCGGTCAAACCACATTGCCCGTTAGCCAGATTGTTGATGGCCGCGAGGGCGCCGCCCCATGAACTCCTTATGCAATTGGCCTTCTTCAGCCAAGTCAATCCCGTAACGGTGTCGGCGATTGTTCCGTTCCCATTGTCAATGAAGCGAGGAGAAGTCAGGGGCGCCCCGAGTTGGAGACTGGCATCGTCCCCGACACCGAAAGAGCCACCGCCAACTCCCTTGTACACGCCGGTCGCCAGGAGCTGGATCGTTCCTCCTCCGCCCGACTTTACCGCCCACAACGAATTGGTGGACGTTGTCTTGTTGTTGTTATAGGGTCCGTCTCCATTGTCTATCCCGTTGATCCAGCGTCCGTCCGAAAAACGAATTGCCATTGCATTGGAAGTCAAGGCCATATAAGTCGTGGATGACCAGTAAGCCTTGGCGAGATCGATATTGGTGAACGGGTGCCCGGCGGAAACGGCCGGATTTACCTTGGACACATCCACAAGACTTTCCAGCTCATTTGCATTGGGCATTCTCCACTGGCCCGGGGTCGACCCATCCGTCAATCCACAAGCGCCGTTGGCGATCTGATTGGCGGCCGTCAGCGCGGTTGTCCAATCAGACGCACTGAAACATCCGGCATTCTTCAGCCAAACAAGGCCGGTCAACTGGTCGGTAACGGTGCCATTCAAGTTGTCCGCATAGCGTGTGCCTGGCCAAGGGTTCCCCTTATTCGCGGCAAAGTCGTCTCCGCTTGCATAACTGATGTTCTGCCCCGTTCTGGGCAGACTTGCCACCTTGTCCGCCGAACGATACGCGGTGAAATTGTTCCCTGTCGCATCATGGGCAGGTGGCGGGGCAAATCTGATAACGGTTCTGTAATGCCCGTCGAAGTCGAATTTGCTGACCGAACCGGCTGGATCGCTGGCTGAGGGATAGAACCCAAATCCGCTCTTCTCGACATAGATTGCGTAATCCGGTTTATCCGTCGACGTGTTGGTGGTATCCAACCCCGAAACAGAGTAAGCACCGTTGGCATCTGTAGTCGTCGTTACCGTGGTGTGGACATTATGGTAGTAGACGCTGATGGTCACTCCCGATAATGGAAGCCCGTCTCTAGTAACAACCGTGCCGGATACCGTGCTCTTGAACACAGGCGAACCAACCGGGCCGCTGCTCGTTGCGGTCCCGCCCCCGCCCCCACCGCAAGCATTGAGCAGGCAGAGGACGCTTGTCGCCAACAACCAATTCAGGTTACTCATCTGGATATTCCCCTGGTTAGGTTTTCCCATCCTTGCCTGACTCAACGTGCAACGAGGATACCGGAAAAGGCGCTCCATCGATCACCATATCCCCACGTCTGCTCAGTCGCGCACCCAGAAACGACGAAGGGCGCCGTAGCGCCCTTCGTCCGCGGCAAGGCTGCTTGCATACTACCAGGACGAAATCACCGAACCTTTGAATTCGGTGTCGACGAACTTCTTCAACGCATCACTGTGATAGGCCTTGACCAACGTCTTGACCCAGGCCGCGTCCTTGTCCTTTTCACGCACGGCGATGACGTTGACGTAGGGGCCCTTGGCGTCCTCGATGGCTATGGCGTCCTTGACCGGATTGAGCCCGGCGGAAATGGCGTAGTTGGTGTTGATCACGGCGGCATCGACGTCGGCGAGGGTACGCGGCAACTGGGCGGCGTCGAGTTCCTTGATCTTGAGTTTCTTCGGATTGTCGACGATATCGAGCGGCGTGGCCTTGAGGCCGGCGTCGGGCTTGAGCTTGAGCACGCCCTGCTTGGCCAGCAGCAGCAGGGCGCGGCCGCCGTTGGTCGGGTCGTTGGGAACGGCGACGGTGGCACCCGGCGCCAATTCGGCCAGCGACTTGATCTTCTTCGAATACACGCCCATCGGGAAGTTGACGGTGGTGGCCGCCGTCGCCAGCTTGTAGCCGCGGTCGCGGTTCTGGTTGTCGAGGTAGGGCTGGTGCTGGTAGCTGTTGGCGTCGAGGTCCCCGGCGGCCAGCGCCGCGTTGGGCTGGACGTAATCGGAGAACTCGACGATTTGCAGCTTCAGGCCGTCCTTCTCGGCCAGCTTCTTCACCTGCTCCATGATCTGGGCATGCGGCCCGGCGGTGACGCCGATCTTCAGCGCACGCTCCTGGGCGTGGGCGCTCAGGGCGGCGGTGGCGAGCAGGGCAACGAACAATTTTGAAACGCGCAACATGGGATACCTCCTTGGTTGAAATCAGCGATGATCGAGCGCCCGCGACAGGTGGTCGCCGAGGCTTTGCACGATCTGGACGAAGACGATCAGCACCAGCACCACCATGGCCATGACGTCGGGCATGAAGCGCTGGTAGCCGTAACGGATGCCGAGGTCGCCGAGGCCGCCGCCGCCGACCGCGCCGGCCATGGCGGAATAACCGATCAGGCTCACCAGCATGATGGTCAGGCCATTGACGATGCCGGGCAGGGCTTCCGGGATCAGCACCTTGCGGACGATTTGCAACGGCGTCGCGCCCATCGCCTGGACGGCCTCGATCAGGCCGGCATCGACTTCGCGCAGCGAGGCTTCGACCAGCCGGCCGACGAAGGGGATCGCCGCCAGGGTCAGCGGCACGATGGCGGCACCGGTGCCGATCGAAGTGCCGGCCAGGAGCCGCGTCAGCGGGATGATCGCCACCATCAGGATGATGAAGGGCGTCGAGCGCAAGGCGTTGACCAGCAGGCCGAGGCTGCGGTTGAAGACCGGCCGCGGCAGGATGTGCCTCGGCGCGGTGACGGTCAGGACCAGGCCGAGCGGGATGCCCAGCACGGCCGCCAGCCCGCCGGCGGCGCCGACCATGAACAGGGTCTCGACAAAGGAGTCCCAGAACAGCGCAAGAAGTTCAGCCGACATTGACGGCCTCCACGCGAATGCTCTGTTCGACTAGCCAGGCCAGCGCCTCGTCGCAGCGTTCGGCGACGCCTTCCATCAGTACCAGCAGCGAGCCGAACGGCCGCCCCTGGATTTCGTCGATCTGGCCGTGCAGGATGTTGAGGTCGAGGCCGAAGCGCCGGGTCAACGCCGAAATCAGCGGCGCGTCGGCGGCGGCGCCGGTGAACACCAGGCGCAGCAGCCGCCCGCCGCTGTTAAGGTGGGGCTGGGCCAGCCGTTCCAGCAGGCCGGCCGGCAGTTCCTGACCGACCACGTCGCGGATCAGGGCACGCGTGGTCTCGTGCCGTGGCGCTGTGAATACCTCGAAGACGCGGCCCTGTTCGACGACGCGGCCGCCGTCGAGCACCGCCACGCGGTCGCACAGGTCCTTGATCACCTGCATCTCGTGGGTGACGACGATCACCGTCAGGCCGAGGCGCCGGTTGATGTCGCGCAGCAGGGCGAGTATGGACCGCGTCGTCTCCGGGTCGAGCGCCGAAGTCGCCTCGTCGCAGAGCAGTACCCGCGGCCGATTGGCCAGCGCCCGGGCGATACCGACGCGCTGTTTCTGGCCGCCGGAGAGTTGGGCCGGGTAACGGGCGCGCTGTTCGGCCAGTCCGACCAGATCGAGCAGCGGGGCGACGCGCGCCTCGATCTCGGCCTCGTCCACCCCGGAGAGTTCCAGCGGCAGCGCCACGTTGTCGAACACCGTGCGCGACGACAGCAGGTTGAAGTGCTGGAAGATCATGCCGATGTCGCGGCGGGCGGCGCGCAGCTCGGCATCGCCGAGCGCCGTCAGCTCGCGCCCGGCCACGCGGACGCTTCCGGCACTGGGACGTTCCAGCAGGTTGATGCAGCGGACCAGGGTGCTCTTGCCGGCGCCGCTGCGGCCGATGATGCCGAAGATCTCGCCGGCCGCGACCTCGAGGTCGATTTCCGCCAGCGCCTCAATAGGTTTGTCCGCGCCGACGGTGCCAACGCCTCCGTAGTGCTTGGCCAGATTTTCAATGACGATCATGGTGCCGCTATTCCCCGCCGTTCAGCGCCTTTTGCAATACCTTCTCGTCGACGCCGGGCGCTACCATGGTCACGAACTGGCGTGCGTAATCGCGCAGATAGACACCGCGATGCACCGCCAGGCGGGTGGTATTGTCGTCGAACAGGTGGTCGGCGGCAAGCAGCGCCAGCCCGGCGTCCTTGGCCGGACTGAAAGCCATCGGCGCGACGATGCCGATGCCCAGCCCGATCTCGACATAGGTCTTGATGACGTCCGCATCGATGGCGGATAGCACGATGTCCACCGTCTGCCCGGCGGCGGCGAAGGCCTGGTCGATGTGTGCGCGGCCGGTGAAGCCCTCGTGGTAGGTGACGAGCGGGTAGGCGGCGATCGCCTCCAGCGTCAGCACCGGCAATTGCGTCAGCGGATGTCCCTGCGGCACGATCACCGCGTGATGCCAGCTATAGCAAGGGAAGCTGACCAGTTCGGCGACGCCCTCGATAGCCTCGGTGGCGATGCCGATGTCGGCCTCGCCGGCCAGCAGCATCTCGACGATCTCGCGCGGGCTGCACTGGTGCAGGGCCAGACGCACTTGCGGATAGCGCGCCTTGAACTGCTTGATGACTTCCGGCAGGGCATAGCGGGCCTGGGTATGGGTGGTCGCCACGGTCAGGCTTCCTTGTTCGCGGCTGGCGAACTGGTCGGCAATGTTGCGCAGGTTCTGGGCGTCGCGCAGGATGCGCTCGACGGTTTCGAGCAACTCCTTGCCCGGCTCGGTGAGGCCCAGCAGGCGCTTGCCGCGACGCACGAAGAGCTCGATGCCGAGTTCGTCTTCGAGATCCTTGATATTCTTGCTGACGCCGGGTTGCGAGGTGTACAGCGCATTGGCGACCTCGGTCAGGTTGTAGCCGCGCCGCACGGTTTCGCGGACGATCTTCAGTTGCTGGAAATTCACGCGATCCTCAACTCCTGGTCGACGGCGTGCAGCACAAAGCCGCGATGGCGGATCTTCGCCTGGATCAGCCAGGCCGGCCCGTGGTCATGCAGGTCGAGGAAGTCGGCAACGAAAGGCGTGGCCGGCTGTTCCACCACTTCCTGAGGCGTGCCCACCTGTTCGACGCGGCCGCGATTGACCACGACCACGCGGTCGGCGACCTCCAGCGCCTCTTCCTGGTCGTGGGTGACGAAGATGCTGGTGATGTGCAGTTCGTCGTGCAGGCGCCGCAGCCAGCGGCGCAGATCCTTGCGCACCTTGGCGTCGAGCGCGCCGAACGGTTCGTCGAGCAGCAGCACTTGCGGTTCCACCGCCAGCGCCCGCGCCAGGGCGATGCGCTGCCGCTGGCCGCCGGAAAGCTGCGCCGGATAGCGATCGGCCAGCCAGTCGAGCTGCACCAGGTCGAGCAGTTCATGCACTTTGCGGCGTATCTCCGCCTCGCCCGGACGGGTGGCGCGCGGCCGCACGCGCAAGCCGAAGGCGATGTTCTCGAACACGCTCAGGTGGCGAAACAAGGCGTAGTGCTGGAACACGAACCCCACCTGGCGCTCGCGCACATTGCGCGCGGAAGCGTCTTCGCCATGGAACAGGACTTTGCCGCTATCCGCCTGTTCCAGGCCGGCGATGATCCGCAGCAGCGTGGTCTTGCCGCAACCCGACGGACCGAGTAGGGCCACCAGTTCACCGGACGGGAACACCAGACTGACGTCGTCGAGCGCCTTGAAGCCGCCGAACTGTTTGTGGATATTGCTGACTGCGATGCTCATGTTGCGTGCTCCACCTGGGTTGTGCGCTCATCGTGGCCGAAACGCCATTCGACGAAGGTCTTGGCGGCCAGCGTTACCAGCGCCAGCAGCGCCAGGACCGAGGCGACGGCGAAGGCGGCGGCGAAGTTGTATTCGTTGTAGAGAATTTCCACATGCAGCGGCAGAGTGTTGGTCATGCCGCGGATGTGGCCGGAGACGACCGATACCGCGCCGAATTCGCCCATGGCGCGGGCGTTGCAGAGAATCACGCCGTACAGCAGGCCCCATTTGACATTCGGTAGGGTGACCCGCCACAGGGTCTGCCAGCCGGAGGCGCCGAGGACGAT
>JBAYJH010000161.1:0-10859 GCA_041665185.1 Sterolibacterium sp. | reverse complement strand
CGGGGGCGATGATGCGCAACAACGCCATCTCCGGTCCGATGCCGAGCGGAAACAGGCTGACGACGATCACGAAGAAGAACAAGGCGGTCAATACTTCGCTCTTGCGGCGCAAAGCCAGCAGCAGATCGCGGCGTATCACCGCGGCGAGCACGCGTAGCGCACCGAGTCCGCCAGCCTCGCCGGAGGCCAGCGCGGGATGTGCCGCCAGACTGGCCCTCATGGCGTGAGCCTCAGCGTTTGTGCCCGACCGGCGGCGATCTCCACCTCCTGGTGGCTGGTCAGCACCGCCATGCCGCCGGCGTTCAGGTGGCTGCCGACGATGTCGGCAAGCCAGGTTACCGCGGCGCTGTCGAGGGCGACAAAAGGCTCGTCCAGCACCCATAGAGGGGCTGTGCTCCACAGCAGGCGCGACAGGGCCACGCGCCGCTTCTGTCCCTGCGAAAGAAAGCGCACCGGTAATTCCTCGCGTCCGGCCAGGCCGACCCGTCCGAGAACTTCAGCCCCCTCGTTATCGTCGACCGCCACACCTGCCAATGCGGCCGTGGTGCGCAGATTTTCCAGCGCCGTGAGCTCTTCCTTGAGCGCGTTGTGATGGCCCAGATAGAGCACCGCCTTGCGGTATTCGTCGCCCTGACTGGCGATCGTTTCGCCCTGCCAGCGAATTTCGCCGGCCTCGGGCGGCGATAAACCGCACAGCATGCGCAACAGGCTGGTCTTGCCGGAACCGTTCTCGCCGGTCACATGCAGTCGTCCGCCGGACTCCAGCGTAAAGCCGAGATTGGCAAAGAGGCGGCGATCGCCCCGCACACAGGCGAGATCTATGGCAGTCAACATGTATTGGGTGGCGAGGCTTAAATGCGGGCGCAATTGTGCCCGATTATGAAGGGTCGTGGGTTAACCGCCAAGGAGTTGCCTCACGATCCGCCTTGTTACTGGCGACATTATATTGGCTCACCCCGGTCGCTGCTTGATACATGTCAAACCAATTACCGGCCTTGTCAGTGTGGGTATTCACGGGACCGGAGCGGCGTCCGACAGCAGGGCTTCGGCCGCTGCGATGACGCTCCTCGCCGACAAGTTTTCCAGACACTCGCTGCCGCTCCAGATATTCCGCTGACAACCTTCCAGCATGCAGGGCACGCAATCCCCAGGGCCTTGCAGCAGCATAACGTTACCTTGACGCTGGCTGCCGCGCCGTTGCCATGGGCTGGTGCTGCCGGCCCAGCCGCGCGGCCATGGTCCCCATTTGACGGGATTGGACGGGCCGAACAGGGCCACCGTCGGCGTACCAGTGGCTGCCGCGATGTGGGTCACCGCCGTATCCGGTCCGACATACAAGCGTGCCCGGCGGATCAACTCCGCGGTGGCGCCGAGTGTCAGCGTGCCGGCCAGGTCAAGGGTGCGGGGGCGATCGGGCAAGGCCCGGGCGATGGCGTCGACATACGCTCGTTCCGCGCCTTCGGGTCCGCCGGTGAACGCCACCCCCAAGCCGCGCTGCTGCAACGACTGCGCCAAGGCGATCCAGGCCGCGGGCGGCCACATCTTGTAGGCGAAATTCGGATAGACATGGAGCACTGCGAACGGATTACCCGCCAGCGGGCCGAGTCGCGCCAGCAAGGAATCCAGGCATGCCGGCGCGATTGCGGGTGGCACCACGTCGTAGCAGGGCGCTATTCCCAGCAGCCCGGCGAGGGACAAGCCCATGGCCACGGTATGCGTGTCCAGATCGTCGAAGCCGAGGGATTGATTCAGCAGCAAGGTCTTGGCAAGATCCTTGAAACCCGGGTTGACCAGGCCCACCCGACGGCGCCCCGCGGCCCAGCAGTATATGCGGGCACGGTCGGTCGCCAGCGGCGCCAGCGCCAGATCGTAGCGCCGCCACAGCGCGCGCAACTCCGCCGCTCGCGCGGCCAAATCGGTACGCCGCGGGACGACGATCACTTCCGCGATATCCGGATTTCCGGCGAGCACCCCTTCGGTTCCCTGAAATACCAGCATGGCGACTTCGGCCTGCGGCCAGGCGCGCTTCAGCGAACGCGCCAGCGGCGTGGCCAGCAGCACATCGCCGATCCGCTGCGGACATGCCAGCAGGATGCGGCGCGGCATTCCTTGTATGATCTTCGAATCCAATTGCGCTTGACCCTCTCCACTATAATGCCTGCCGACTTTGCGGTCCGGCGATTTGCGTCGCCGAGGGCATTATGCCCAAACCCCGCAATGCCGAGTTCGTCGGTGTCACCAACCAAGAAAGCGGGCAAGCTTGATCCAGCGGTTGATATTCTCTGAAAGCTCCTCCAACCTCGGCGGCCAGGAGTTGCAACTCCTGCAACAGATGCGGGCGCTGCGGCAACGCGGCATCGCGGTCCGCCTGTTGTGCCGGGAGAACAGCCGCATTGCGCTGCTTGCCCGCGAGCGCGGTCTGGAAACCGAGTTCGTACCGTTTCGCAACAGCCTGCATCTGCCCAGCATCGCCGCCGTGGCGCGAGCGGTGGGCGCCTGGCGTCCGGACGCCATCATCAGCCACAGCGGACACGATGCCAACAACTGCGCTATCGCTGCCCGATTGGTCGGCAAGCGGCCGCGCCTGATCCGCATCCGCACCTACCAGGCGGGTCCGCCGCGCGCGTGGACGTACAACCACCTGGTCGATGTAACCCTGACCTGTAGCGACGCCTTGCGCCGCAGCCTGCTCGCCAACCCACGCATACGCCCTGAACGCCTCCAGGTCCTCTATCCGGGCATCGATTTCGACGCGGTGGCCGGACACAGCGCGCAGCCTCTGCCCGTTCAACTCCAGGCCCGGCTGGCCGCACTGCCCCCACGGCGCCTGGTGCATGCGGCAATGCTGCGCCCGGAAAAAGGCCATTTGCTCATACTGGAGGCAATGGCCGTCCTGGGCCGGCGATTGCCTGATCTGGCCTATATCGTGGCGGGAGACGGAGAGATGCGTGCCGCCATCGAGTCGCGCGTCGCCGAGCTCGGTTTGCAGGGCAGGGTGGCGCTGCTCGGCATGGTGGAGAATGTCCCGGCCTTGCTTCGTCAGGCGGAAATCGTCGTCATGCCCTCCTCATACGAGCCGCTGGGGATGTCGCAAATCGAGGCGCTGAGCCTGGGCGTCCCAGTGGTGGCCAGCCGCACCGGCGGCATTCCTGAAACACTGGAAGACCGGCGCTGCGGCCTGTTGGTAGAACCCGGCGCTGCGGCTGCCTGGATCGATGCCCTGGCCTGGGCACTGGACCATGCGGGCGAGATGGCCGGCATGGCCAGGTCCGGCCGGGATTTGGTGCGCAGCCGATTCTCGGTGACGGGCAACATTGATCGGCTGCTCGGTTTTGTCGCCTCAGCTTCTCCTACAATCCGGCCATGACCTCCCTACGCAATTTAGCCACCTGGAGCGCGATACTGCTGGGTTTCGCCATCCCGATTTCGACCGCGACGAGCAACACCCTGCTTGCCGTGATCGTATTGCTGTTCGCGCTGTCGGGAGAATACCGGAAAAAGTTCCACGTCATCGTCGACAACCCGGCAACATTCCCCGTCGTGCTGTTTTGCGCCCTCGCGGCCCTGGGTTGTGCATACGGCTTGGGCAATGCCGCCGACAAACTGCATTACCTCGGCAAGTATCTGACGCTGCTGTTGATTCCCCTGATGCTGCCGCTCCTCGCAAATCGTACTGCGCGACTCCGGGCCCTGGCGGCCTTCGTTGCGGCGATGCTGCTGACCCTGGCGCTGTCCTATGCGATACGTTTCGACTGGCTGCCGGCTGCAGTGCGGGCAGCCGTGGACTCGCGGGATCAGGCGCTGTGGGGCGCGGGCAATCCGGTAGTGTTCAAGTTGCACATCACCCATGGCTTCCTGATGGCCATCGCCGCCTTTCTATTGATGATTGCTGCGTGGCGAGTCTCGGGTTGGCGACTGCGCTGGGCCTGCGTCGCCTTGAGTTGTCTGGCTGCCTGCAACGTGCTGCTGATGGTGAAGGGCCGGACGGGTTTCGTGGTGCTGGCGGTTCTCGGCGCGTATCTGGTGTCCTGCCGTTTCGGCCGCAAAGGGATCATCGCCGCCACCGTCGCGTTCGCATTGCTGGGGACAGCGGCCTACCAGTGGTCGAGCCCGGTCCATCAACGAATGCACGAAACGATCGCCGAAGCTGGCGCCTGGCAGGAAGGCAAAGGAGACGAAACGGCCACCGGCCTGCGCCTCGACTATTACTCGAACACCCTGGCCATCATCAGGGATCAGCCCTGGCTCGGTGTCGGGACAGGCGGGTTCGAGCGTGCCTATGGCGAACGCATCCGCAATACCCGGATGCTGCCTTCCAACAACCCGCACAACCAATACCTGCTGATCACGGCGCAACTGGGACTGGTCGGCTTGGCCGCACTGATGTTTCTGTACTGGGACTATTGGCGGCGGGCCGGCAGGCTTGCCTCGCCCTTCGAGCAGATCGCCCACGGCGTGCTCTTGGCGTTTCTCGCCGGCAACCTCTTCAACTCATTCATGCTCGATTCCACCGAGCGGATGTTCTTCGCCTGGATCAGCGGCGTGCTGTTTGCTGAGCTGGCTGGGCCTCCTGCCAGCGGCCTTTCCGTGGGCGAGGCGCAACTTCGTCCGAGGAGGGGAGCCGGCGAAGGTTGACCAAATAGTATGGTAGCGTTGACGCCGGTGGAAATTGGTTAGTCGCCTGATCTCGACGATCGAAGGAGAACTCGCATGATGCCTTGGAAAAAAGGCCTGTTGCCGGCGCTGTTCCTTGTTGCAACGGCGCCAACCGGTGCCATTGCGGAAGAAGTTGTTAGGCATGGTCAGGAGAAATCGGGGAGCCAAGGGGTAGTCTTTGCCACACCCCTATTATCCGAGACGGAGCAGGCAGACTATCGCGCCAGAATCCGGACAGCCGCCGATGCCTCAGAAAGGGAGCGCATACGCGCGGCGCACTATGAGCTAATGAGAACGCGTGCCAGGGAGCGTGGTCAAACTCTGCCGGAGCGTCGGCCCGATCCGACCGGCGAAGCAGGAAAGGCCTTCGGCCCCCAACTGACTACCGAGGAAGACCGCGCGGCGCGGCGGGGGAAGATTCGCAGAGCCGGGAATGAGCCTTCCGGCGGGGCATCGACAAAGGGACCGGTTTTGTCGGACCGACAAATACAGGCTGTCGAAATTGGCCGGCGTAGAGACGAAGTCACTTCGGGTTCCGGTGTCAATGAGGCGCCGCCGACATCGTCCTCAACCGCATCCCATGCGCCCGCCATGGGTGTGGTGGCGCTGCCGGGGATAGACAGGCTGTTTGGCCCCCAACTGATGACTGAAGAGGAAAAGGCAGCCTTTCGCGCCAGACTGCGCGCCGCCAAATCCGATGCCGATCGTCAGGCGATACGCGCAGAGCGCGATCAACTGTTTCAGTTGCGCGCCAAAGAAAATGGTATGGCATCGCCGCATTAGCCGCGGCGCAGCCATGGCGGTCGCTACGCGGTAGGTCGCCGCCGCTCACCGAGCCGAGGCCGCATGCGCGATTGGCTGAAGGCATCCGTTCATTGGGTGTGATGCCGAAACTAGAGCCGCATGCGTGGCCAGATCATATAGACCACCGCGCGTGCCAGTTCCATTCTGTCGGCATCTATACCCCCGGGAGCAATGCCGCACTTGCCGGAGATCGCCGACTGCACCAGCGCTTCCAGACCCTGATCGATGCGCGGCGCCCAGGCGCGCCTGTCGCCGATCATGGGGGCGCCAAGTTGAGCGTTGCTGTGGCAGGACCGACACGATTCGTGAACCAGGAATATTCCAGTCCGCTTGCCCTTCTCCGCTACCGCATCCGGCGGCGGCGCCTGCTCGAGGTGTGCGATGGGTTGAATGCGTTCGCCGATGCCCTGGTCGGGAACCGTGTCGCGGTGCGTCCAGAAAAGGGATGCCACGCAGGCGGCGAGCAAGGCGATCAGCAACCCGACTGTTAAACCGCCGATGCCAATCGGCAATCGTGACGGCCCGGCGGAGTCATAACGACCCGTCAACGGACACTATCCTCGGGCTGGACGCATCTGGCAGAAGCAGCGCCGCGTGCATCACTCAGCCGAATTGGCCGGCCAAAAGATGACGGTATCGGCTCGTTCTACTGCGTCGAGTATCCCGTCGTAATCGCCGCCTGCCAGATCTTCCACGGCCACTTTGGAACCCAGGTTGATTATTGCTGCGGCGAGGCCCGCCACTCGGTCGCGTTCCCCTGCTCCGGAAATGAGAAACAATATGTTCGTGCTCATATGACGTAAACCACGTTGGCGTCGGCCATTTCCCGAGCCAGTTGGACAGTCTGAGTGGCCATGTCCTGGAGCAACTCGCAGGAAACGTCGGCGAACTCCAGGACTTCCTTCTGCTCCAGAACAGCGGGTGTATCGTCGAGTTCGCCCAGCACGACGACCCTGACGATGTCGCTGAGCAATGCCAGACCCACGGCGACACGCAAGGCTTCCACCTTATTGTTCTTGGCAACGACGAGAATAGTTTTTGTCATGGAGGTTCAGAGCACGACGACGCGATCGCACAGGTGCGCCAACTCGGCATTCTGGTACTGACTACCCAAGGCGACGCCGGGTGCAACGCTGCCGCCGCCAGCCATCTCCCAACTGTGTTCGCACACCGTCAGCTGGATAGCGCCCGTGCGCGCCAAGTCCACCAGTGGGGCCGAACGCAACAGCCGCACGCCCTGGTCGGTGAGAAAGCAGCGGCATTGCCAGCCGCGAGCCGCAGCGGCCGACGCCAGGCCGACCAAATGGTCTTCGCATGCCTCGTTCGCGGTGACGAGTCCCAATAGCATCTATAGGCCCTCCAATTTGTCCTGCGCGTATGTCAATGCTTGGCCGCGGGAGTCGCGCTACCGCCGCTACTGGATGCGTCGGGGGGCGTCATCGAGTAGGCGACGATCAGTCCCAGAAACACCGCGACGACCGCGACGACGAAAAATACGTGTCTTTTCATTGCCGAACTTTCTGTCCGTGGGCACGGGACCTAGGATTTGCGTATGCGCCAGCGCATGGTGGATTTCCCGGTTTCCTTTTCCTGGGCGATGATCTGGTTGCCGTCCGCCTGGCACATGGCGGCGATCGATTCGCCCGAGGATGGATTATCGAACACCAGTTCGAGAACATCTCCCGGCTTCAGCTTTTCCATTCCTTTCTTGGTATACATCTGCGGATGGGGGCAAACATAACCCTGGACATCCAGCAGATAGATTCCTTCACCTGTCTTTTCGAATTTGACCGCCATAAATCACCAGCCTCTCATTATTGGAAATTCCTAGAAATCGTCCAGCGCCGACATTTCCTTGGCCATCTTGCGCTCGATCCACCAATTGAAGAATTTCACGCCGATCAAGCCCCCAATGGTCATACCCAGGCCAAAAAGCCATCCTGACGGGTCGCCGTTGGTAACCGTTGCAAAGAATGCACCGATGTTGCAGCCCATGCCGACGCGCGCGCCGATGCCCATCAGGATTCCGCCAAAGATGGCCCATGTGGCGATCTCCAGGGTCGGGACCTTGAACTGGAATTCGTTGTTGAGCAGCGCCATGACGGCGGCGCCGCCGATCAAGGAGACCGACATCCACAGTACCGGATTGAGAAGCGGATTCGGCACGCCGTTGTCGAGCCCGAAGAAGATGCTGTCCATCGTATTGAACCCGAGCTTCTGCAATACCCAGGCAGCGCCTTGAGCCTCCTGGGTAGTGATATAGAAATAGCCGGGATCGAACACCGTGTCCTGGATGCTCAGTCCGCTGGCGTGGCCCATGGCCAGCAGCAACTCACCGGCGTTGGAGATCCCCAGCCGCTGCTGCAATCCTTGCATCACCCACATATGCAGCCCGGCCGCCAGGCCGAGTATCAATCCGGCGATGGCCGTGCGTTTCGATGCCGTGACCATGCTCCAATATCCGGCAAGTTCCGTGGTGAAGCCGTGGTAGCCGCCCTTCAGATCGCGCAAGTAAGCCTTGCGATACCAGCCCAAGTAAATTGCGGCGAGGATCAGCGTCGCGGGAATGATGGCGTTAATCAACGAATTGCCGAGAAAGGCCGCGGCAATTGGATTCTTGAACTCCAGCCACTCGCCGACGGTGATGGCGGAGAGATTCCAGACGTAGCCGGCCAGGAATTGGTCGTACCAGCCGTCGGTGGGTGTCACGGTAGCCGGCAGGCCTTTCGCCAAGGCGGATTCGGTCCAGGATGCCGGCACCAGGTGATTCAGCCACCCGCCCGCATCGACGAAAAAAACCTGTGTGAAGCTCAGCGATAGCACGACGAGTAGCGCCGCCACGCTGCCTTCTCCGGTCTTGTAAAGCGAACCCGAGGCACAGCCACCGGTATAGACCATGCCGATACCGAATATCAGGCCGCCGATGACCGAATAGAGCCCGATCGGCGAGGCGTGAAAGGTACTCTTCCCGGCTACGGTGACATACGCGGACACCAGGCTGAACAGCACTACGGCAATCATGATGCCCACAGCCATTCTCGGGACACCGACGGCAAACAGATCGCGAATGGCAGAGGCCATGCAGAAACGGCCATACTGAAGCGACATGCCATACACGAAGCCAAACCAGAGGTAAGCCGAAAAGTAGATGTAACGGTGGTCGATGGCGAAGGACCAAAGGGAGCACACCGCAAAAAAGCCCAAGACGGCAAAGGCGCGAATGATGTTCCTTGGTTCCGTCTGAACGATGCTAGGGGCATCCACATCTATCGTGTTACAGGGTAGTGAGGGCATTCCTGGTTTCCTCGGAAATCAATTTGTGATAGTCACGTTCACCGACCGTGAGGATAGGAATCCGGGTCGGTCTCCGTTGTCGGGACCTTGCACTTGCGGACATATATCTTCTGGGTTGCCCCCACATGGATAGTGGCGAGGTGCACGCAATTGCAATTCGGAAGCATGAAAGGAATCGTCTCGACAGCACTCAGATTATCCGAAATGATTTCGAAGACCGCACCCGCGTCGGCTTTGTCCAATGTCAACTTGGTGAGCAAATTGGTTCGCAGGCAGGTGTCTCCGATAAATTCGAGAGTTTCATCCACCCACAAGGCACCGTGGCCGACCAGTTCAACCTGCTTTCGCCCCACCCTGTTGGCGCGGACCAATCGGTGACGTATGCCGATCCAAGCCAGTCCGATCGGCTTGAAGATTCCTTGAAGCAACATTCCGAATTCCTTAATTACCGTAGTTGGCGTAAAGCAACTTGTGCGCCAATCGCTTAGCTCCCTGATATCGTTGAAAACTAGTGTCGATCACCAAAACGACCTGAGTCTTATATCGCAACAGATGATCGGGATTCATGAATCAAGCTTGAATAATGCAACGCCATGCCAACCATCACGGTGTCGAGTTGGGGCGGCTTGCATTTTGAAAGGCATTCTGTCTTTTGATGAATTGTGCAATTGTGGCGTTTCCGCTGAAACAGATTAAGGGCATGATTAAAATCAAGGATTGGTTGTGGTATGAATTCTGCTTTTGCATAGGGCAGTATGATCATCGGGTGTTGCTGGCCCAGTCATCGAGAGCGGAAGCGGTATCCACGACGAGGAGGGGAGTATGAATAACTATCAAGATAACGACCGGCGCGGCAACCAGTTCTTGCGCCGCTGTGCGGCGCCGATGCTGATTTTGCTGGCCGCCCTGGTGGCGGGTTGTGGCGGCGGGGGCGAGGACCGGAGCAACGGCAGTCTCACCGCCGTCCCGATCAAGCTTAACTCACCGGCGGACATCACCAATGAATCCGCCACCGACTACGGCAGCAATGTCACCGGCCTGATCACCGGAGCGACGCTCAAGCGCTGGAAGAATGACTGGGTCAATCAGCGTCCCGCGCATATCAAAGGCAAACTGATCATTCTCCAGGTCACCGCGGGCGAGACCGTCAGCACCGGTACGCCGCCGGCGGTCACGGGACAATATTCGTATTTCCAGTCGAACGGCATCAACGTTTTCACCTATCTGGCGGCGAGCGCGGAATGGGTCATGACCCGCTCCAACGGGGTGATTAGCACACCTAGTCTGGTGCTCGACGGCCCTGCCATGGATGCGATGCTCAAGAAGTACGACATCGATCCGTTGAACGACATGATCGTCGTCGCCCAGGGTGCCGCCAGTTCCAGTAACGTCATGAGCCAGGGTCGCGCCTGGCTGGCCCTCCATTACTGGGGTGTCGACGCCAAGAATCTGGCGGTCCTGAACGGCGGAAACAAATGGCAGTTCGACAGCGGCGCCATGACGGCCGCCGACTTCATGGCGACTCCGCAAACGCCAACCAACGAGGGGCGTTTCTCGGTCAGGGATATCCCGGTGGATAACACCTCCCTGATTGCGTCAGTGGAGGACTTTCTGGCAGTGGTGCCGGCGACGGACGTCAGCATGAAAGGCTCCGGCGTGTTTCTCTGGGATGCCCGTACCATCACCCAGTTCAGCGCCGGACAGATGCGCGAAGCGAACGATGGCGCGGCGGCTGGCTGCGGTTCCGCCACCTATTGCGCGGCGTCCCCCACCTTCGACTACATGGCTTCATTCCAGAACAACGGATCCCGGCAGGGACATCCGAATGGCGCCCTCGACCTGAATTTCCTCAACCTCCTTGATGCCACCAAAGGCTTTAGCTTCAAGTCCAAGGCCGAACTCACCAGTTACATGAATGGTGAGACGGACGCCAAGGGGAATGGCATGCTGAATGGCAGCTACCGACTGGTCGGGGCCGGCAATGCCTATCAGCCTGGCGACGTCGTCTATGTCTGGTGCGAGACGACCTTCCGCGCCATGATCACCGGCATGGCCAGCTCGGTCATTCTTGGCCGTCCGACCCGCTTCTATGACGGTGGGATGAT
>JBAYJH010000160.1:0-10911 GCA_041665185.1 Sterolibacterium sp. | reverse complement strand
GTTTCCTTCCTGTATGAGGTCGAGGAAGTTCATGCCGTGGCCGACGTATTTTTTCGCGATGCTGACGACGAGGCGCAGGTTGGAGACGATCATTTTCTGCCGCGCCTCAAAATCCCCGGCCCGGACGCGCCGCGACAAGGCAAGTTCTTCGGCGGCGGAAAGCAACGGGTTGATACCTATGTCATTCAAGTAAATCTGCGTGACGTCATTGAGGACTCCGGTCTTCGGGCTATCGGCGCTTTCTGCCGCGTCGCCGGCATCGGCCGCATCGGCGGCTTCTTCCGGCTCGGGAGTTTCGACCGGATCGAGCAGGTCTTCGACCGCCTCAAGAAACGCCGACTCGCCCCGCAGGTGGGGATGAGGATGGTCGGACTGTTCTGCGCCAAAACCGAAACTGGCTGCCGGGTGGAGTGGTGCGACGCGGGTCGCGGCGTGGTGGTGCGTGGATTTCATGATGGAGCCCCCTGGTGCTGTCCAGTATCGGGCGAATGTCGCCGTCATGATGCGTCTTGTGGTCGCCTGGACAGGAAAACTTTATTCCGGATAAGTATATCCAGATTGGGTGGGGGGCCGATATACCGCGAAATGCTTAACTTGGTTACCGCAAACCCGGTATTCGGCAATACCGCGGGATCGTCCTGGTGGCGCTCAGGAAGCTGTCAGGACGTGGCTCAGCGGGTCGGCAGGTACTTGAGCGGGTCGACGGGTTTGCCCTGATGGCGTATCTCGAAGTGCAGCTTTGTCTGGTCGCTATCGCTGCTGCCGATTTCCGCGATCTTCTGGCCTTTGGTCACCTGTTGTTCTTCCTTGACCAGGATGCGGCTGTTGTGAGCGTAAACCGACAAGTAGGCGGCGTTGTGTTTGACGATGACAAAGTTGCCATAGCCGCGCAGGGCACTGCTGACCAGGATCACTTTGCCCGCCGCCGCGGCCAGCACCGGTTCGCCCATGGCGCCGGCAATGTCGAGGCCCTTGTTGCTGCCTTCGACGAAATTCGCCGTCACCTTGCCGTTGGCCGGCCAGGCCCAGTCCATGGCGTCGTCGCCGGCAAGCGGTGGGACCGGTTTGTCGCTGGGCTTTTCCGGCGGCGCCGGTTTCAATTCGGCTTTCGGTTCCGCAGTGGGGGCCGCTGGTTCCGGTTTTTGCAGGCGTGCCAGATTCTCCTCGGAATAGGGCAGTTTGCCGCCCCGAGGTTCACGTTTGAGGGTCTCGCTGTTGGGGGTGGCGTTTCCACCGAGGGCGCGGGTCTCGATAGGTGCCGGCAAGGCGATCGGCCTGCTGACGGCCACAGGCGCTACGGAATCGGATCCGGCCGGCTTGACGCGCAACTGCTGGCCGACTTTTATCCGGTTCGGGTCCTCAAGATTGTTCCAGGCGGCGAGATCCCGATAGGACTGGCCGTTTTCGAGGGCGATGCTGTAAAGCGTGTCGCCTCTCTTGACGGTATAGAGCTCGACACCTGCGGTCGTCACTGCGGCGGCCTTGGACTCCGTGGGCGTGGCAATGGCCGGAATCGGAGCAGCAGGAACCGCCACGGGCGGGCTGCGCTCGATGACCGGGACGGGCGCCTGGCTGGCGCAACCGCTCAGCAGCGTCAGCGCCGCCGGCAATAAGGTGAGGGCGACGGCCGCCATGCCTCTTGAAGCTGATACCATGCTCATTCGACCCCCATCACCAATGGCACGAAGCGCACCGCGTCGAAACGTTGCTCCGAATATCCCGCGCCGTCGGCGTGACGCGCGAACAGGCTGAGGACTTGTTCGCCGCCACGGGCGCCGCCCAGGGGCAGGATCATGCGTCCCCCCGGCGCCAGCTGGTCGATCAACGGCTGTGGTACGCGCGTCGCCGCCGCCGCGACGATAATGGTATCAAAAGGCGCGGCTTCCGGCAGCCCCAAATTGCCATCGGCATGTTTGAGACGGACCTGGGTCAGGCGCAACTGCGCCAGGTTCTTGCGGGCTCTCGCCAGCAGCGGTTCGATCCGTTCGACGGCATACAACTCGCGGGTCAGCGTCGCCAGTACCGCCGCCTGATAGCCGCAACCGGCACCGATCTCCAGCGTCTTGCCGAGCGCGCGTCCGGTATGTTCGGTTGCGTCGGCGAGCAGCAATTCGATCATGCGCGCCACTACATAGGGCTGCGAGATGGTCTGCTGGAAGCCCAGTGGCAGGGCGGTATCCTCGTAGGCGCGGGACGCCAGTGCCTCTTCGACGAAGATGTGGCGCGGCACCGAGCCCATCGCCGCCAGCACCCGTTCGTCGCGGATGCCCTGCTCGCGCAGCCGCTCGATCATGCGCTCGCGCGTGCGCAGGGAAGTCATGCCGATACCGCGCAGCATCGAGGCGCTCATGTTCCGAACCAGCCTTGCACCGAGGCGATGCGCGCAGTGTGGGTCAGGTCAATCTGCAACGGGGTGAGCGCGGCATAATCCTGCGCCACGGCATGAAAGTCCGTGCCGTCGCCGGCATCCTGCGCGGCGCCGGCGGCGCCGACCCAATAGACGGTTTCGTTGCGCGGCGTCAATTGCTTGACGACGGACTCCGCCCTGTGGCGCTTGCCAAGGCGCGTCACCCGCAAGCCTTTGAGTTGTTCGTGAGGAATATCCGGCACGTTCAGGTTGAGCAGGAGCGGCTCGGGGCCGAAGTCGGCGGCGTCGCCGCGCAGGAAGCGTTCGACGACCTGCCGGGCCACCCGCGCCGCCGTCTCGAAATGGGCGCCAATGCGGCTGCGGCAGTCCAGCGATACCGCCAGGGCCGGCACGCCGAGCAGATGACCTTCGGTGGCGGCGGCGACGGTGCCCGAGTAGATGGTGTCGTCGCCCATATTGGCGCCCAGGTTGATGCCCGATACCACCATGTCGGGCAGGTGGTCGAGCATGCCGGTTACGGCGAGGTGAACGCAGTCGGAAGGGGTGCCATTGACATAGTAAAAGCCGTTGGCGGCGCGGCGCAACGACAAGGGGCGATCGAGGGTCAGCGAATTGCTGGCGCCGCTGCGTTCGCGCTCCGGTGCGACCACGGTGATTTCGGCGATCTCGGCCAGGGCGCCGGCCAGTGCCTCGATTCCCGGGGCAAAATATCCGTCGTCGTTGCTCAGCAGGATGCGCATGACGTCAGGATACGGTCGATGAAGGCCATGGAGTACTGCGCGGTGAATATCTCGGCACGCAGTTTACAACAGAGCAGCGCAAAAGTCGCCGTCAGATTGAGCCGCGTTCCGGCGTTTCGAGTTTATCATCCGTCACTATGCTGGCACGTTTGCTGAGACTTCTTCTGCTGTTCGAACTGTTCGCCTATCTGGCGGGCGGACTCCTCCTGGTCAAATCCGCCGCCTGGACACCCGGCGGGGCGTTGCTTGCGATGGCGTGCCTGGCCCTGGCATGGCGGGCCGGTTTGATCCTCCTGACCTATCTCTTTGCCTACAGCTATCGGAGCGGGGCGCCGGACGGCGACCAAATTGATGCCAGGAGCCGTATGCGCGAAGGTATGCGGGAAGTGTGCGCCTATATCATCCTGTCGATCGCCCACCCGTTCGAGCGACTGATCGTGAAGCGGGACGCACCCTCCCGGCCTGCTGCGGATCGGCTTCCGTTGTTGCTGATTCATGGCTATTGCAGCAACCGGGGCTTCTGGTGGTGGCTCAAGCCGCGCCTGGAAGCATCCGGACGCAGCGTCGCCACCCTTACCCTGGAGCCGGTATTCGGCAGCATCGACGGTTATGCCGCTCAGGTCGCGCGGCGCGTCGACGCCCTGTGCCGCGAGACCGGGGCGGAGCGGGTGATGCTGGTCGGTCATAGCATGGGCGGCCTGGTGAGCCGCGCCTATCTGCGCCGCTATGGGGAGAGTCGGGTGGCCAGGCTGGTGACCCTGGCCACGCCGCATCGCGGCAGTATCCTGGCGCGCTTCGGACTGGGCCGCAATGCCCGCGAGATGGAACCCGGCAACGCCTGGTTGCGGGACCTGGAACTGTTCCCGCTGCGGGTGCCTTGCGTCGCCATGTATGGCACCCACGACAACTATGTCATCCCGCAGGCCGGGGCCTTGCTGGCGGGTGCCGAGAACCGTCCGCTGCCCGGTGTCGGCCATCTGGCGATATCGATCTCGCCGCTGGTCCTGGCGGCGCTGCTTGAGGCAACCTCTGGGTAACTTCGGTTCTGCTATCATGGACGTGTCCCGATCACCCTGTCGAACCAGCTGCTCCGCGCATCAAAATCTTGTGACGGCGGGCACCCTGAAATTGTTTGAGCCCTGACCGCCATCGATCTCGAAACCGTCTTTGCCGCTGATGGCCCGCTGGCCCAGGCCATCCCGGGCTATCGCCTGCGTCCGCAGCAGATCGACATGGCCAGGCACATCGCCGACGCCATCCGCAACAACCAGGTCCAGGTCGCCGAGGCGGGAACCGGCACCGGCAAGACCTTCGCCTACCTGGTGCCGGCGCTGCTCTCGGGCGGCAAGGTGATCATTTCCACCGGCACCAAGACGCTCCAGGACCAGCTGTTCCAGCGCGATCTGCCGGCGGTGCGCGAGGCGCTCAAAGTCTCGGCCAGCATTGCGCTGCTCAAGGGGCGAGCCAATTACGTGTGCCATTACCACCTCGAACGGGCTGTCGCCGATGGCCGTTTCCAGTCGCGCGAGGAGGCCGGCCATATCCGCACCATCGCCCGCTTTGCCAAGACCAGCAAAAGCGGCGACAAGGGCCAATTGGGCGCCGTGCCGGAGGATTCCGGGGCCTGGGCGGCGGCGACGTCGACGCGGGAAAACTGTCTAGGCCAGGAATGCCCGCAGCACAAGGACTGCTTCGTGCTGGCGGCGCGACGCGACGCGCTGGCGGCGGACATCGTGGTGGTGAATCACCACCTGTTCTTCGCCGACGTAATGCTGCGCGACGATGGCTTGGGCGAACTGTTGCCGGCGTGCAACACGGTGATTTTCGACGAGGCCCACCAGCTTCCGGAAATTGCCGGACTGTTTTTCGGCGAGAGCCTGGGCACCGGCCAGATCGTCGACCTGACGCATGACACCCGTCTCGAGGCGGTCGCCGCCGCCAAGGATTATCCGCCCTTGCAGGATGCCACGCGCGCCGTGGAGAAGGCCGCGCGCGATGTGCGGCTGGCCGTGACGGCGGAAAATGCCCGTCTCGCCGCCGCCCAGGTGGCGGATAACGACGCCTTCCAGCGGGCATTGCAGGTTCTGGGCGAGGAGTTGTCCGGCTTCGAGAAGCATCTGGAAAGCCAGGCGGAGCGTTCCGAGGGGCTGGGGAACTGCCTGCAACGCGCCCTGGAGATTTCGGCGCGCCTGAAGCGCTGGCGGACTCTCGAAGACGCGACGCAAGTCCGCTGGCTGGAGGTGTTCAGCCACGCGCTGGCGCTGAACCTGACGCCGCTGGATGTCGCCGAGATATTCCGCAAGCAGTTGCAGGGCCACCCGCGCGGCTGGGTATTCACTTCGGCGACGCTCGCCGTCGGCAAGGATTTTTCCCACTATTGCGGCGACATGGGCCTGACCGACGACGGCACCCATTGCGGTCTATGGGGCAGTCCCTTCGACTATGCCGCCAACGCATTGTTGTATGTCCCCAACGGCATGCCGGATCCGAACCACCCCGACTACCCCGACGCGGTGATGGAAGCCGCCTATCCGGCCATCGTCGCGGCCGGCGGCCGGGCATTCGTCCTGTGCACCTCGTTGCGGGCCATGCGGCGGATTCATGGCCAGTTGCAGGAACGCTTTGCGCGCGATGGAGTCGAATTTCCACTGCTGCTACAGGGTGAAGGCGCCAAGGCCGAGTTGCTGGCGCGGTTTCGCAGCCTCGGCAACGCGGTCCTGGTGGCCAGCCAGAGTTTCTGGGAGGGCGTCGATGTGCGTGGCGAGGCGCTGTCGCTGGTGGTGATCGACAAGCTGCCGTTCTCGCCGCCCGACGATCCGGTGCTGGCCGCGCGCATCGAGCAATTGCGCAAGGCGGGGAAGAATCCTTTCATGGACTATCAGTTGCCGCGCACCGTCATCAGCATGAAGCAGGGCGCCGGGCGCCTGATCCGCGACGAGACCGACCGGGGCGTGCTGATGGTGTGCGATCCGCGCCTGGTGAACAAGCATTACGGCCGGCGCGTCTGGCAATCCCTGCCGCCGATGCGGCGCAGCCGGGAAATCGCCGCTGTCGTGGCGTTCTTCGCCGCCGATGGTCAGACTCCGCAGGGAGCGGGTAAACTGCCCGTATGAATGTCCCTGTGAATATGAGTTCGCCATCCCGCTATCACGACTGCATCGAGCTGGCCGCGCGCCTGAATGCCGATTGCCAGTGCATTTCCCTGGATCGGGACTCGCTGCGCGCAGAACTGGAGAAGACCAGCCCGGGCTTCTATGCGGAGGTGATCGAGGGTCGGCCGCATTTGTTCGCCGACTCGCTGGTGTTCGTCAGCGCCGCCCATGTCAAGGCGATGGCGGCCACCATCGCGGCGGTCGAGCGGGTGGTCGCCCTGCCGGCCTATCGGGCGCAGGCGCTGGCGCACGCGCCGGAGATCGCCCAACATGAAAGCGCGGCGCGCGGGGTGTTCCTGGGCTACGACTTTCATCTCGGCGAGGCCGGCCCGCAGCTGATCGAAATCAACACCAACGCCGGGGGCGGCATGCTCAACGCGGTGCTGGAGCGGGCCCAGCAACACTGCTGCCAGGCAGGCGCGGCCTTTCTGCCGGGGCAGTTGGGTGGCGACACCCCGGAGCACCTGTTCCTCGACATGTTCCGTTCCGAGTGGAATCTGGCGCGTTCCGGGACCGGCCAGGCCCTGCGCAGCGTAGCCATCGTTGACGACGCCCCCGCCGCGCAATACCTGCATCCCGAATTCGTTCTGTTCCAGCGCCTCTTCGAGCACCACGGCATCCGCGCCTTGATCTGCGATCCCGCCGAGCTGGCTCTGCGCGATGGCCGCTTGTGGCACGGTGACGAACCGATCGATCTGGTCTACAACCGCCTGACCGATTTCGCCTTGGAGGATGCCGGACATGCGGTGTTGCGCGCGGCCCATCTTGCCGATGCGGTGGTGCTGACGCCGCATCCCGAGGCGCATGCCTTGTATGCCGACAAGCGCAACCTGGCGCTGTTGTGCGACGATCAACGCCTTGCCGCCTGGAACGTAGACGCGCAAACCAGAAGCGTCCTGGCGAGCGGCATTCCGCGCACGGAATGCGTCGATGCCGGCCGCGCCGAGGACTACTGGGCCCGGCGCAAACAATTGTTTTTCAAGCCGGCGGCCGGTTACGGCAGCAAGGCGGCCTATCGGGGCGACAAGCTGACGCGCCGGGTGTTCGATGAGATTCTCGGCGGCGCAAGCGCCTACGAATACGTCGCTCAGGCCCTGGTGCCACCGTCCGCGCGGCGCCTGGCGGTCGGCGGCGTGGCCGTGGACCTGAAACTGGACTTGCGCAACTATGTCTATGCTGGCCGTGTCCAACTGATCGCGGCACGTCTGTATCAAGGACAGACCACCAATTTTCGTACCCCCGGCGGCGGATTTGCGCCGGTGCTGGCGGTACCCTGCAAGGAAGACGCATGAAAATTTTTGGTTTCGCCGGCTATTCCGGCGCCGGCAAGACGACGCTGATCGAGCAGTTGATTCCACGCTTCGTCATGGAGGGCTTGCGCGTTTCCCTTATCAAGCATGCCCATCATGACTTCGACCTCGACCGTCCGGGCAAGGATTCGTTTCGCCATCGCGAGGCGGGGGCGACCGAAGTGTTCCTGGTTTCCAGGCAGCGCTGGGTCTTGATGCATGAGCTGCGCGGTCAGCCCGAGCCGTCGCTGGACGAGCAACTGGCGCATATGTCGCCATGCGACCTGGTGCTGGTGGAAGGTTTCAAATACACCGCCATTCCCAAGATTGAAGTGCATCGCCAGGCCAACGGCAAGCCGCTGATCTATCCGGAAAACAGCAATATTGTGGCGTTGGCCAGCGATATTCGGCTGGAGTCGCCACTGCCATGGATCGATCTCAACGATATCGACGCCATCGCCGCTTTTATCCTTAGCCACCAGGGTTTGAAATGAGTCTGCTCAGCTTTGATGAGGCGCAATTGCAGTTATTGGCCGGCGCACGGCCGGTGACCGATATCGAATTGCTGGCGACGTTTGACGCGGCCGGCAGGGTACTGGCTGTTCCGCTGACCTCGGTTATAGCGGTGCCGCCGCTCGACAATTCCTCAATGGACGGCTATGCGGTGCGCAGCGGCGACGTGACTGCGGTCGGCACCAGCTTGGCGATAGCCCAGCGCATCGCCGCCGGCAGCGTCGGCCACAGCCTGGCGCCGGGCACGGCCGCGCGCATTTTCACCGGCGCGCCCATCCCCCCCGGCGCCGATGCTGTCGTCATGCAGGAAATGTGCGCCCACGACGGCGACGGCCGGGTGGCCATCAATCATCTACCCAAGCCCGGCGATTGGATACGCCGCGCCGGGCAGGATATCCGTGCCGGCGCCGAGGTTCTCGGCGCCGGCACGCGTTTGTCGCCGGCGCATCTGGGCCTGGCGGCATCGGTCGGTTTCGCCGCCCTGCCGGTGTATCGACCGCTGCGCGTGGCGCTATTCTCCACCGGCAACGAGCTGGTGATGCCGGGCGAGGTCGCCGCCGCCGACTTGCCGCCGGGTGCCATCTACAATTCCAATCGCTATCTGCTGCGCGGCTTGCTGCAGCAACTGGGTTGCGAGGTCGGCGATCTCGGCATCGTGCCGGACAACCTGGCGGCGATGCGCGCCGCGTTGCGCGAGGCGGCGGCCGACCACGACCTGATTCTCACCAGCGGCGGGGTTTCCGTCGGCGAGGAGGACCATGTCAGGCCGGCGGTGCAGGCGGAGGGCGCGCTGGCATTGTGGAAAATCGCCATCAAGCCGGGCAAGCCGCTGGCGTTCGGCCACGTCAGGAGCGACAGCGGCCTGAATGGCGGCAAGTGCGCTTTCATCGGGCTGCCGGGCAATCCGGTGTCGAGTTTCGTGACCTTCGTCATGCTGGTGCGTCCCTTCATCCTCAAGATGCAAGGCGCGCTGCGGCAGACTCCCACGGCCCTGTCCTTGCGCGCCGATTTCGACTGGCCGCGGCCGGATGCCCGGCGCGAATTTCTGCGGGCGCGCCGCAATCCGGCGGGCGGGCTCGAACTGTTTCCCAACCAGGACTCCGCCGTCCTGACTTCGGCCGCCTGGGCCGACGGCCTGGTGGATAATCCACCCGGACAAGCGATCCGGCGCGGCGATGCGGTCGCTTTTCTGCCATTCTCGGAGTTGCTTTACTGATGACCATCAAATTGCTTTATTTCGCCAGCCTGCGCGAGGCTCTGGGCACCGCGGTGGAGGAGATTCCGCTGCCGGCGGGGGTCGGCGACGTTGGGACCTTGCGCACCCATCTCGCCACGCGCGGCGATGCCTGGCAGGTGCTGGTGCGCTCGCAGAACCTGCGTGCGGCGGTCAATCAGCAGATGGCCGGCGCGGCTGCAAGAGTCGCCGACGGCGACGAAGTGGCATTCTTTCCACCGGTGACCGGAGGGTAAGACCTTGTCCGTCAGCGTACAAGCCGAAGCATTCGATGCCGGTCAGGAAATCGCCGCGCTGACCCGGGATACCCACGGCATCGGCGCCGTTGCCAGCTTTGTCGGCCTGGTGCGGGACATGCATGGAGGAAACGGCGGTGACGCCAGGGTAACCGCGATGACCCTGGAACACTACCCGGGCATGACCGAACACGCCCTGGAGGAAATCGTCGCCGATGCCCGACGTCGCTGGGCTTTGCTGGCGGTGCGGGTGATCCATCGCTACGGCCGGCTGTTGCCGGGCGAGGCCATCGTGCTGGTGATCGTCGCCAGCGCCCATCGCGGCGAGGCCTTCGCCGCCTGCGAGTTCATCATGGACTATCTCAAGACTCGCGCACCGTTCTGGAAGAAGGAAGAAGGTACGGACGGACTCGCCAGCGCGCGCTGGGTCGATGCGTGCGACAGCGACGACACCGCGGCGCAGCGTTGGGGGCAAAAGCAATAGTTCCCAGCAGCGGGAGCTAAAAGATTTGAAGCGGGAGTTTCTACGGGCTGGGCTGTAGCATGCCGCCGGTTGTTACTTCTTCTTCTTGGTCGGTTTGGCGCCGTCGAAGCCGGCAGCCGACGCCTTGGCGATCTGCTCGAAAGCGTTGTTAGCGGTCGCCATGGCCTTCTGCATGGTATCCATGACATTGTTGTTCTGGCCGGGCAGGGTGCTGAAGAACGACTGGAAGGTCTCCATCATGTCCTTGCTGCCACTGGCTAGCTGTTCGGTCATCATGTGGCTGAACTCGGTACGCGAGGCGTTGCCGATTTCGGCGATCTGACGTGCCGTTTCCATCATCATCTCGGCAGTGGCCTTGGTGTACTGGGTGCGCAAGGCGACTGCATCCTGCGGATCCTTGATCGAACTCAGCGCCTTGGCGCTCTCTGCGCTTTCCTGGAAGAGCTTCTTGGCGGCATCCACTTGCAGGGCAATGATGCGCTGCGAGTTTTCTATCGACATTTGCGCCAGTTTCATGGCGGCTTCCATGTTCTTGCGGTGAAGCTCGCTGAACTGCTCGGTTTTCACGGTCATGACTTTCTCCTGGGTGGGGTGCCGAATGGTTGCATGAAATCGCCCCCGGTCACCATGACGTGGATCAAATGAGGCCACTTAGCCGTTGCCGAGCATAGCAATTCGGCTGAAAACTGCAAGTCTCAATAACTTGGTCTATACATCGAGGTAATTCCCCCCATAGGCTTGAAATGACATCGGTGGTCCCCATTTCCTAGACAGTACCCTAGAAACAGAATCGGGCACCAGTGCCCGCAATTGGTTCTGGGGTACTAGAGATCATTTACCAGGGCATTGCCATGCGCTACGACAAATTGACCACCAAATTCCAGCAGGCGCTCGC
>JBAYJH010000159.1:0-10933 GCA_041665185.1 Sterolibacterium sp. | reverse complement strand
TGCCGGAAGCAAAATCGGCCTTGTAAGAGCCGATGTGGGCGGCGCGCTGGGACTCCTTGAAGAAGAATTCGCTCTCCTTCAACAATTCCTCCGCCCGCTTGCTCTCGGTGATATCCCGCCAGGTGGTGATAATCAGTTGGCGGTCGTCCATGGTGATCGGCGTGAGCAGGACTTCGACCGGAAAATCCTTGCGGTAAGCGCTGCAATGGGTCCATTCGAAGCGATGGCTGCCGTTGCGCAAGGCGGTGGCAATCATGTCGGCGGCCTTCTCGCTGGAGGCTCGCCCATCGGGCTGAAGGGCCGGTGAAAGCTCGTCCGGGCGCATGGGCAGCGGCCTTCCTCCCTCTGGAAATCGCAGCATGGCCGCCGCCGCCTGATTGCAATCGATGAACTGGCCCGCCGTCGGGTCAAGCAGCAGCAACGCATCGGCGGTGCGCTCGAACATCAGGCGGAAGCGGTTTTCGCTCTCGCGCAGGGACTGCTCGGCGATCTTGCGGGCGGTGATGTCGTGGATGATGGAAAATAGCAGGGGCTTGCCGCCGACCTCGACGGGGGTCGCGTAGATTTCGACGTCGCGCAGTTCCCCGGATGCTAGGCGGTGGCGATAATTGAAATAGGGCCGCTCACCCAGCATGGCACGTTGCCGCTCTCGAAACATCTCCGCCGCTGGAAGCGTGTTGAGCCGGTCGGCCGACATGCCGATCATGCTGTCGGCGGCGTAGCCGTAGTAATTAAGCGCGGCCTGGTTGGCCGAGATGATCCGGCTGTCGGCCGGGTCGACGAGCACCATCACCGAACTGCTTTTCTCGAAAAGGCTGCGGAAGCGGTTCTCGCTTTCGCTCAAGGCCAGTTCCGCCTCGGCCATGCGCTTGCGCAGCCGCCGGCTGACCAGCTGTGCCAGGCCCAGCGACACCAGGACGATCATCACCAGGTTCGCCGAGAACCAGGCCGAATTCAGATACACCTCGTCCAGCGTGGCGCGCAAGGCGATGAAGCCGACCGTCCGTTGTTCCAGCTTGACCGCCTCGACCAGGCTCACGTCGCGCCAGGTCTGCTCCGCACCGAGGGCGGGGACCATCTCGGCCAGCAGCGGCTGATCCTGCCACGCCGACCGGGCGTGGAAGCGTGCCATCAACTTGCCGTTGCCGCGGTACAGGGCCGCCTCGCGCACGCTGGGCGAGCGTCCCAGCGCCGACAGGACTTCCGCGGCACTGTCCCGATCGTCGAAAACCATTGCGGCACTTACATTTGAGCCGATGATCGCCGCCTGCACGGCCACCTGGTCCACCAACTGTGCGCGCTGTGAATACCAATGCTGAGCGAGAAGAAATATGGATGCCGCAACCAGGGCAGTGCCGGCCGAAACGGTGCGCAATCTACGCCTGGTCGGGATCTTTTCGGGCATCTTACTCAACCAATTGCCGGACCAGCCGGAGCAGCTTCGAACTGGCCGACAGGCGTGCCTTGCGCAGTGCGCCGAGGTCGATGTCGAAGACCACCCGGCCACTGTCGACGTCGACGCCGATCATCGCGCCACGCTCCAGCGCGCCGGCTCCATCGCCGATCAACAGCACCGGCAGTCCCTGCGTCGCCTGAACGGCGCGCATCATCGCCACGTCATGGGAGGGTGCCAGAATGGCGTGACAAAGACGCAGTTCATCGCCGCCGGCCAACGGCCGTAGGGCGAGCGGCAGGCCGTGGATCGAACGTTTTTCCAGTTTGCCGAGCGCGGCGACCGTCGGCGTCGATGCCGGGACACAAAGCCGGAATTCCCTCTCCGACGCCAGCGTCCCCTGCGGCCACTGAATGAAGGACAGCAGATTGACCACGACGACAGCCTTGACCTCGCTCTCGGGTTGGCGTTGCGCAGCGCTCAAGGCCGGCGTGGCGGCAAGCACGGCCACACAAAGTGCGGTCAACCAGCTACGCATAAGCGGCCTCGGCTTCAGAAGCCGATTTCCCAGCGCACACGCAACTGCCTGCCATCCTGCGGCAGCGCATCTTCGCCGTGCTCCCGGGCTCCCGGGTCGAAGTAGCTCCGGTCGCCGACGTTGTACAGTGCCAGGCTCCAAACGCCCTGTCGCTCCGACCGCGCCTGCCGCATCACCAGATTGCCGGTGACATAGCCGGGAACGCCGGCGATGAGAGAATGGCGCCGGCCGACGCCCTGGATAATCACCCCCACGGTCCAATTGAAACCCGGCACCGGCCCATCGACCAGCAGCTTGCCCAGGTGGCGCGGCATGTTGCTCGGCATGCCGCCGGCCTGTTCGACCGACTGCCAGGACATGCTCGCGCGCGCACGCCAGCCACCCGGCCGGACCGTTTCGATTTCGAGTTCCCAGCCGCGCGCTTGCATCGGCGCCTGATTGCGGTAAATCAACAAGCCATCGGCGGGGTCCGGAACCTGGTCGAGCAGATCTCTTATGGTATAGCGGTAGTGAGCGGCTTTCAGCCGCAATGATGGCGAGACGGCATAGTCAGCCGCCAGTTCGCGCGTCCGGATGTATTCCGGCTTGAGGTCGGGATTCGATTTCGAAGTGATACCGTCCCCGTAGTAACGCTCGTAGGCGTTGGGCGGGCGAAAGGCCTGGCCGGCCATCAGCTTGATGGTTGCGGCGCTTGCCGGCCGGAATATCAGGGCGACCCGCGGCGAGCTTATCGCATCGCCGACGCTGTAGCGGTCGGTACGCAGCCCCAAGTTGAGCAACCATTGGGGTGTCAGGCGCCACTCGTCCTGCACGAAGATTCCGCGCGTCTCTCCGGGCTGGCTGTTGTCCAGGCGCAGCGCCAGCGGGGCGACGTCGAAATTGCGTTGCAGCACGCGGCTGTCGCGCCGGTACTCGGCGCCCAGGATAAGCTTGTGGCCGCGCAAGCCGGCGTAGGTGGCGCGATAATCTAAGCCCCACCATCCCGCCCTCGCCTGGTCCCGGTTGACGACGCCGACATAGGGATAATCCGCGTCATAAGCATAGTTGCCCAGGTAGGCGCGGGCGAGATGGCTCCAGTCGGCACTGAGGGTGGCGGCGTGGCTGAGATCGAGATTGGCGCTACGGTCTCGCACGAAATTCCCCGGGGCATTGAACACCGTGCCGTAATACGCGGTCGGCACGTCCTTGGTGCGCGACGCCAGGTTGATGCTGGCCTGCCAGCCGTCGCGACTGGCCTTGGCGAAGAACTTCATGCTGTGCTCGCCGTCCAGTCCGCGCGCGATCCCGTCGCTGTTGCCAGGGATGTCGTACTCGCCGAAATACAGGTCGCCTCCACGGCGGCGATAGGCGGATAAACCGGCAACCCAGTCGATACCGGTGTCTGTCAATCGGCCTGAAATCACCCCCGCACGGGCCATGCCCCCGCTGCCGGCATCGACGGTGACGCGACTGCCGTTGAGATCCGCGCCTGACCAGAGGATGGTGTTGACGATGCCAAACAGCGCGTTGCCGCCATAAATCGACGATGCCGGTCCCGGCACGAACTCGATGCGCTTGACCCAATCGAGATCGACGGGAGCCTCGTTGCCTACCATCGCCTGGTCGTAAAGAACATCGTTGCGGCGGCCCCCATCGACCAATAGCAGGATCCTCGAGTTGTAATCGCCGGGCCGGCCGAAACCGCGCACGCCGAGATAGGTATAGGCGCGGTCGTAACTTTGGTGGACGCCGCCCAGGGATTGCAGCGCATCGGCCAAATCGCGAAAACCAAACTGTTTGATGTCGGCGGCGGTGACCACGCCGACGCTCGATGGCGCTTCAGCAAGCGGCTGGAGGTAGCGCGAGGCGCCTTCGACTTCCACCTTGAGAAGATCTTCCAGGGATAGTCCGGCGACATCCTCGGCGCCATGGGCGTGTGCCGAAACCGCCAACGCCAGCGATGCCATCAGCCTCACGAACAACTTCACCATTGTTGCCTCCCCGACCCACAAGTTGGCTCGGTGCGGTCATTCCGCCCGAAGTGGAATCTTATCACTCGCGGGAATATTCTCCGGTAACGCGTGTACGTCTGCGGGAATCGGCCAGGCAATCCGAACCTGCGGATGCCTGGCGGCGGATTACATCGGCCGCACCGGCGTGCGCGCCGAGAAGGCTTGTGGCATCGCTGCCCGAAGGACGTTATTGGCCGCTATGGCATAGTGCCGCGCTGTCGGCTTCGCCGGCGGCGGCGATACGATCCAGGTTCGCCAGGACTTTCACGCTGGCCGCTTCCAGGGCGGCGATGGCCTTGAAGCCATTGGCGTAGTCGGCATCGCCAAAACAGCGAACCGCCTCGATCCCGCTGGCATGGAAGACCTGGTGGGGGTCTTCCATTTCACGGTAGCCGGCGAGAAGGGAATAGCAATCGTGGCCTTCTCCCTCGTAGTACCATTTGCCGAGACGGCAATGGCGGTGATCGGCGAACTCGCCGACGCTCTTGTCGGAAACGCACATGAATACCTTGTAGATCTCGAACTTGTAGACCAGGTGGTCTATCTTTGCCACTTCGACGAAGCTGCGCAACGCCGACGCGGCGATGACGCCCTCCATGCTGCGCGAGATTTCCAGCAGATGCTTCATGCCTTGGGTGGCTTGTTGCCCTTCCTCGCTGAATCCCTGCGTCTTTTGCGTCCACCGCTGCATTTGTTCCTTGGTCACCCGGGTTTCTTCCTGGATGTTGGACACCAGTCCGGAGATTTCACTGGTGGCCTTGCTGGTGCGCTCGGCAAGCTTCCTGACCTCGTCGGCGACGACCGCGAAGCCGCGTCCCTGTTCCCCCGCGCGCGCCGCCTCGATGGCGGCGTTGAGCGCCAGTAAATTGGTCTGGTCGGCGATCTCCTTGATCAGTTGCACGATGCCGCCGATTTGGCTGGCCCGCTCGCTCAGGATATCCACCTTGCCGGACATGACAAGGGTATCTTCGGACATCGACCGCATGTTGCAGGAGATCGTCTCGATAGCGCCCTGGTTGGTTTCGGAGACGACGGATGCTTCAATTGCGTTCTTCTTTTCTTCCTTCATGGTGTTGGCGATCAACAGCTGCGAGCGCTGGATTTCGAGAAACGATTCGCCGAAGGACTGCATGTTGTGGTAGATGTTGCTGCACTTGTCGAGCTCTCCGTGCAGTTCGCCGACTTTTTCTCCCTGCACCGCAGCTTCCCGGCGCGCCGCATCCAGCTCCGCTTCCAGCGTTCTTGCCCTGCTTATTTCCTGGTCCAGTTGCCGTTCCAGGCTCGCTATCCTGGCCTTATGTGCGCCGAAAAACATTGTCTGCCCTCCACTTCAGTGCCGCGATCCGCGGCATCATGTGAGTCGACTGGTCAATATCGATCACGCGAGCCGCCTATTTACGCCATTCTCGGCTCAAGCGGGCGAATTGGGTCTGCCGAGAAGACCCCGAATAACCTGCCTGATCCGCTTCGGCAAGGCCGCCACGGCCCGGTATAGAATGAACGGCAACGGCTCCGGGCAGAGCCGGGTGGCACATAGGCCGCGATAGTCAGGTGCGAGGAAGGGAAACTTCTCGATGAACAATGTATCAAGCTGGTTGTTGCAGACGCTCCTGGGCAGCGAAGGCCGTCGCCACGCGACGATTCTCGAGTTTGCTCCCGGACAGAGCATCTTCCGCGTCGGCGACCCCGGCGACTACCTGGCTGTGCTGCTTTCCGGCACGGTCGAGATCCGCAAAGACGACACCGTCATCGTCGTAGTCGAGCCCGGCGGCATGTTCGGCGAGATGGGCATCATCGACGGCCGGACCCGCTCCGCTGACGCCAATGCCAGGAGCCACTGCCGCATCGCCCAGGTGCGGGAAGGCCAATTCATCGCGCTGATGGAAGCCACTCCCCATTTTGGCCTTGCCGTAATGCGCATCCTGACGGAGCGCCTTCGGCACAACACCGATACCTGAAATCTTACGGCGTAGCGTAAGACAAGGAAGACTCTTTCTTGGACTTCCGAAGTTGGCCTCACCCGTCGGCGATTCGATTGGTCAAGAATGCGCCGTACCATTTCCCGCTCAATTTCAAGCGGCGTTGCTGCGTGGCAAAGTCGACATGGGTGAGGCCAAAGCGGCGGGTGTAACCTTCCGCCCATTCGAAGTTATCCAGCAGGCTCCAGGCGAAATACCCCTTGACCGGGATTCCTTTCGCCATCGCCTCCTTCACGGCGATCAGATGGCGCGCCAGGTAATCGCGCCGTGCCGTGTCATCGATATTGCCGTCCTTTGAAACTGCGTCGTCGTAACTCGAACCGTTCTCGGTTATCTGGATTTCGGCTGGTCGATAGTCCTTGGCGACGCGCTCCAACAACGTGATCAGGCCTTCCGGCGACACCTCCCAGCCGAAAGCGGTGCGTTCGACGTTGGTTGTGGTGATGACGCGCGTTGCCAGCGGACTTTCGCCGGGCGCGTCGGCAACCGTCTCGGGAAAATAATAATTGACCCCCAGAAAATCCGTCGCCGTGGCGATCGCCGCCAGGTCGCCGTGTTCGACCGTCGGCGCGCTGTCGCCGCAAAGCTTCCAGATGTCGGCCGGATAGCCGCGACCGAACAGCGGGTCCAGGAACCAGCGATTGCGGATACCGTCATGGCGCAACGTTGCCGCCTGATCCTCAACGCTATCGGACGCGGATCGATGCGGGTGCAAGCTCAAGGCGATGCCGACGCGTGCGCCAGGTGCGTTGGCCCTGATTGCCGGGATCGCCAGGCCGTGCGACAGCAGGACATGGTGGCAGACTTGCAGGGCGGTCTTCCAGCTCTTCAGGCCCGGCGCGTGAGTGCCTTCGTGGTTGCCTATGAACGCCGTACACCAGGGTTCGTTATGGGTGATCCAGCGCTTGACCCGATCGCCCAGACGCCGGCTGACGACGTCGGCAAACTTGCAGAACTCCCCTGCCGTTTCCCGGTTGTTCCAGCCACCCCGATCTTGCAGCGCCTGGGGCAGATCCCAGTGATACAGGGTCAGCCAGGGCTCCAGTCCCCGCTCCAGCATGTCATCCACCAGGCGCGAATAGAAATCCAGTCCCTTGCTGTTGGGCGTGGCGCCGCTGCCGTCGGGAAAGATTCTCGGCCAGGCGACCGAAAAGCGATAGGCGTTCAGCCCAAGGTCGCGCGCCAGATCGAGATCGGCGCCCCAACGATGGTAGTGGTCACAGGCGACAGCACCGCTCGACCCGTCACGGATATTTCCCGGCGTGGCACAAAACCGGTCCCAGATCGATTCGCCGCGCCCGTCCAGACCGACGGCGCCCTCGATCTGATAGGCCGACGTCGAACATCCCCAGCGAAAGTCCGGGGCAAAGTCACCGCGTTTGATAAGCGAAAATTTGTCGGTCATTTTTCTTGTCATGTCGCCTGCTTGTCAAATGTGTCTCACACGATCAGCACACCAACCACCGACCACTCGCCAGCTTCGCCTCAAGCGAACTGACGGGACGGGCCAGCAGAGCGCAAAGCCGAGTCGAACCGGCCAGTGCCCCGGGGTGATCACCCGGTTTCATTCCATCCGGATACTGGAAAGCTTTCCAATCATAGCAAAAAAAACCGGCTGACTTCAGCAAGAACTACCACTTTATTTTGCCGAGACGCCGACGCGTGTCTTCCGACGGGACCGTGTTGCGACCGCAAATCCGGATTGCCCGGCGCGACTCTGCCCTAAGCCGAACGCTTGGCCTTACCCGGTGGGGGCTTTGCCACCGTGGCGCGCCAGGTAATGCTGATCGGGAATTCCCGTTCCACCTTCAGCGCGGAGTTGTAACATTGATTCAGCAACCAGTTGAGCCCGCTTACGGTGACTTCGCGCAACGGGATGTGGACCGAGGTGAGTCTCGGTGCCGAAAATTCGGCGCTCTGGGTATCGTCATAGCCGAGCACCGACAGCTGCCCCGGAACCGAGATGCCGGCCTGCTGAAAACGCGAAAGTGCCCCGACCGCCATTTCATCGTTGGCACAGAATAGTGCCGTGAACTTGTGCTTTGAACCAAGCAGCGCCTCGGCCGATGCCCAGCCTCCCTCGGGGGAAAAATCGCTCTGAAGGATCAGCACTGTCTCCGGATCGATGCGGCGTCTCGCCAGTTCGGCCATGAATCCGTTGATTCGGGCGACGTTGTCCGGCGAGGTGGCGGGTCCGGAAATGATGGCGAACTCACGGTGGCCGAATTCCAGGAGTGCTTGTGCGGCCAGCGTTCCACCAAGGGTGTGGTCGGCTGAAAAGCACTGATCGCGGATACTCTCGAAGTTACGGTTCAGGACCACAAGCCTGGGCTGCTTGCGGCTCAGCGCGATGATATCGGCGTCATTCAACTGGTTGCTCATCACGATCAGGCCGTCGCAACCGCGGTCGATCAGAAACTCGACTCCTTCGACCGTCTGCCGCCTCTCATCGCCGAGGCCGCAGCCGAATGCCACCACCATATGCCGGTCGCTGGCGCGCAATTCCATATCGATGGTCTGAAGTATGGGCGTATAAAATGTCCCTTTGAGCACAGGAATATATACGCCTATCGTCTGCGAGGAGCCGGACAGCAGGGAACGCGCCGCGTGCGAGGGGCGAAAGCCCAGCTGCTTTATGGCTTTCCTCACACGGTCGGCGGTGGCCGGCGAAACCGATCCTTTGCCGGTCACGACCCGCGATGCCGTTCCCAAGCCAACGCCCGCAAGGCGAGCAACGTCCTTAATGGTCGCCACGGAATTCTCTGTATAAAATTCTTCAATGTTTCAGGCAAGAAGATATTAGCACAGCGACATTTTCACCTCCCCCGGCATATCTTCCCGAGCCCATCTCCGCCGCCGCCGGTTGTCACGGGTCGCCAAGGCGATGACGGGAGGCGGCATCTGATTGACATCCAAAAATACCGGGTGCTATAGTGGCAGCGGTGGTAACGTTTCCACCCTACAATAAAAAGCCAGCGGCCTGCCACTGCGCGCGTTTTCCGGGCGAGCATTGGCGCTTCATGGCGCAATGCCGCAGACTGAAGCGTTTCGGTCGCGTTTTGGTCCCTTGCAGCACGAGTGTTCCCTCACATTTGACGGCTCTGCCTATGACCTTGTTACGTCCACGACGGCCCTCAGACTCATTGCCCGGTCGCACCGGAATATTGTCGGCACCAAGCACGGCGTCGCGTTTCGGCGGGCTTTGGCGGCGGGTTGGCCCATGACCGCCGCGCCGCTCAAGCTGGATATCCTGGCGCCGCTGTCCGGCGTCCTGATTCCCCTGGAAAGCGTTCCGGACCAGGCGTTTGCCCAGAAGCTGGTGGGCGACGGGGTATCGCTCGACCCGACCTCGGCCGAGCTCCTCGCGCCGGTCGAAGGCATCGTCACGCAACTGCATAGCGCCCACCATGCATTGACGATCACCACCGGCGGCGGCATCGAGGTCCTCATTCACATCGGCATCGATACCGTCCTGCTCAAGGGCGAGGGTTTCAAGCCGCTGGTGACGCGAGGAGAATATGTCCAGGCAGGTCAGGCCTTGATCGCCTTCGATGCCGACCTGGTGGCGGGCAAGGCGCGCAGCCTGTTGACCCAGGTGTTGATTCAGGATGCCGAGAAGCTCGCCCGCTTGACCTCCCGCAGTGGTTTGGTCAAGGCAGGCCGGGACGTCATCCTGAGTCTTGAGATGCACGCTTCAGCCGCCGTCGGCGCCAACCTCGCGGCCGTCGGTGCGGCGCCAGTCTATTCCGCGCCGGTCCAATTACCCAATCCGGGCGGCCTGCATGCGCGTCCCGCCGCGGTCCTGGCGGCAGCGGCAAAGAAATTCAAGTCCGACATTCGCCTGGTGCGTGGCAGCGACGAGGCCAACGCCAAATCGCTGGTGGCGATCATGGTGCTGTCGACGCAGCAGCACGATACGCTGCGCATCCGTGCCGCCGGGCCGGATGCCGAGGTGGCCGCCGCCGCGCTCGCCAGGCTGCTGGGCGAAGGTTGCGGCGAGGCCGAACCGCCCGGCACCGCGCCGCTCCCGCCGCGCGCCATGTCGACCCAATCCGCAGAATCCGCCGCGTCCGCGGCGACCGACAGTGGCGATGGCAAAGAACTCGCCGGAATCTCCGCGTCGCCGGGCTTGGCGGTCGGCCGCATCTTCCAGTTGCGCCAGGAAGCCATCGAAGTGGTCGAAGTCGGCGCCGGTGCCCAGCATGAACGCGCCCGCCTGGATGCCGCGCTGCATGAAGCCCGCCAGCAGATCGAAGCACTCAAGGCCAACCTGGACGATCCCGCCAAGGCATTGATTCTCGACGCCCACCAGGAATTGCTCGAAGACCCCGACCTGATCGACCTGGCCGTCGCCACCCTGGGCAGCAACAAAAGCGCCGCCTTCGCCTGGCGCGCCGCCTACAACAGCTATTCGTCGCGTTTGGCGCAACTCGACAATCCACTGCTGCGCGAGCGCGCCAATGACATCCGCGATGTCGGCCGGCGCGTGCTGGCCATCCTGGCCGGCATCAAACAGGCCAGGATCGTCGTTCCGGAAGGCACCATCCTGATTGCCGAGGAGCTGACTCCTTCGGATACCGCCACGCTCGACCGCAGCAGGGTGTTGGGATTCTGCACCACCACCGGCGGCGCCACCAGCCACGTCGCCATCCTCGCCCGTTCACTCGGCATTCCGGCAATCTGCGGCATCGCCGAAGCCGCGCTTGCCCTGGAAAACGGTACCCTGGTCGTACTCGACGGCGGCAAGGGCAGGCTGCGCCGCGATCCAAGCGCCGCGGAGCTCAGCCAGGCGCACCAGCGCATGGCCCGCCAGGCCGAGCGGCGCGAGCAGGAAAAGGCCGCCGCCGGCGCGCCGGCGATTACCACGGATGGCCAGCGCATCGAAGTCGCCGCCAACGTGCGCAATGCCGACGAAACCCGCGAGGCGGTGGCGATGGGCGGAGAAGGCGTCGGCCTGCTGCGCTCCGAGTTCCTGTTCAGCGACCGCGATACCGCTCCCAGCGAGAAAGAACAGGCCGGCGCCTACCAGGCC
>JBAYJH010000158.1:0-10956 GCA_041665185.1 Sterolibacterium sp. | reverse complement strand
TCGGCACTTTCTGAGCGGCTTTGCATGGGTGATCGATATTCGTTGGCCAACTCCGCGCCTTCTCACGCGAAGTCAGTGTAGGGCACGATGCAGGCGCGTCTCTTGCCCGCGATTCGCGGGGTTTCCTGGATTTTCGACGGCTTTCGGCTCTATCGCCGCAACCCGCCGATGCTGACCACTCTGACCCTGGGCTACCTGTTGCTGGTGGTGGCCTTCGGTCAGCTCCAACCGGTCGGGCCGTTTCTGTTGCCGCTATTTCTACCGCTGCTGACGGCGCTTATCGCCAATGGCTGCCGGACGCTCCAACTGGGTCTAGCGCGCGCTGAACTGTTCCACGGCCTGCGCCAGAGGCGCGCAGCATTGCTGCGGCTGGGCGGCCTGCATCTGATCGGGACGCTGACCATCCTGGCCATCGACCTGCTGCTTCAGGGAGGTGATTCCGGCACGCTCATCGGCGGCAAGGAAACCGGGGAGGGCGCCTCCAGCCCACTCGATGAGGCGGAAATGCTCTGGCATATGCTGCGCTTGTTGCTGATCGCGTTGCCGGTATTGCTGGCATTCTGGTTCGCCCCCCTGCTGACCGCATGGGAGGGCGTCCCGGCGCTGAAGTCGCTGTTCTTCAGCCTAGTGGCGGTGTGGCGCAACTGGCGCGCTTTCCTGGTTTACGCCGTGACGGCCACACTGATCGGGGTGGTGTTGCCCGGCGTGCTGCTGCTGGTCGCCAGCCTGGTTTCCAAACCGCTGGCGGAAGTCCTGTCGATCGTCTTGCGCATACTGCTGTTACTGGTGTTTGCGCCGGTGCTGATGACGGGCATCTACCAAAGCTACTGCGACGTGTTCGCCCCGGTCGCAAATCCCGACGGTCCCGGCACTCCCGACGATGCCACATAATCCCGGCATCACCGGGGAAACCGGCAGACCCTTGGGAATCCTGGGCGGAACCTTCGACCCGGTGCACTATGGCCACCTGCGCCTTGCCGAGGAGGCGCGTGGGCAACTCGGGCTGGCCGAGGTGTGCTGGATTCCCGCCGGCCAGCCGGCACATCGGCGCGTCCCGCAAGCAACTGCCCTGCACCGCCTGGCCATGGTCCGCCTGGCGATCCTCGGCAACCCCGGTTTTACCCTCGACGACAGCGAAGCCCTGGAAGCGGTGCCCAGCTATAGCGTGCCGACGCTGGAACGACTGCGCGCGCAACTTGGGCCGCGGCGCCCGCTGGTATTGCTGCTGGGGACCGATGCATTTCTGGCATTGAGCACCTGGCATCGCTGGCGGGAGTTGTTCGGGCTGGTTCATCTTGGCGTGGCCACCCGTCCCAATTACGCCCTCGCCGATGCAATCATCGAGCCGGCGCTGGCGGATGAACTGGACCGTCGGCGAACATCGTCGGCCGCGGCAATCACCGGGCGTCCAGCCGGCTGCATCATTCCTTTCGGTATCACCGCCCTGGACATTTCCGCAACCGCCCTGCGCGCGGAAATCGCCGCCGGCCACGGGGCCCGTTATTTGCTGCCCGATCCGGTTCTCGACTATATTTCCGCCAACCAGCTCTACAACTCAACCCAATAAATGAACGTTCCCAAACTGCAAAGAATCGCCGTCGCCGCGCTTGAAGACATCAAGGCGCAGGATATCCAAGTCATCAATACCACCAAGCTTACCTCGATGTTCGACCGCATCATCGTGGCCAGCGCCGATTCGACACGCCAGGTCAAGGCGTTGGCCCATAACGTCCATGACAAGGTCAAGGAAGCCGGCGGCGAAGTCATCGGCATGGAAGGCGAGGACTCCGGCGAATGGGTGCTGGTGGATCTCGGCAGCATCGTGGTGCATGTCATGCAACCCGCGGTGCGGCGCCATTACAACCTCGAAGAACTGTGGCAGGCGCGGCCGAAAAAGGCGCTTCGGGGCGCGCCTGAGACTGCCGAAGATTGAGACTGCTCATCGCCGCTGTCGGAACGCGCATGCCCGGATGGGTAACCGAGGCCTACAGCGAGTTTGCCCAGCGCATGCCGCGCGAAATGAGCATGGAGTTGCTGGAAGTGAAAGCCGAGCCGCGTAGCGGCGGCAAGCCCGTCGTCGCGCTGCTGGCAGCGGAAGCTGCGCGCCTGCGGGCGGCACTGCCGGCGCGCCGCAGGCTGGTGGCGCTCGACGAGCATGGCGTCGACCTGACGACGCAAGACTTGGCGCAGCGCCTTGAAAAGTGGCTGGCGGGAGGCGAAGATGTGGCGTTCCTGATCGGCGGACCGGATGGCCTGGATGCGGCATTCAAACAGGAGGCGGCCGAGACGCTGCGATTGTCCAGCCTGACCTTGCCCCATGCGCTGGTGCGAGTGGTGCTGGCCGAAGCGCTATACCGGGCGGCCAGTGTCCTCAAGGGTCACCCCTATCATCGAAACTAGCTGGGTGTGGAATGAGCCTGATTAAACCGCGTATCTATCTTGCCTCGCGCAGCCCTCGCCGCCGCGAATTGCTGCATCAGATCGGTGTCAATTTCGACCTGATGCTGTTTCGCACGCCGCCGCGGGAGGACGCTGAGGTTAACGAGGATATGCTCGACAACGAAACGTCGGACGACTATGTGGTGCGTGTCGCTCGCGCCAAGGCCGCCTTCGGCGCCCGAATGATCGCCCAGCGTCGCCTGCCGTCGAGGTTGCTGCTGGCCGCCGACACCACTCTCGACGTGGATGGCAGGATCGTCGCCAAACCGCGCGACGCCGGCCACGCGACGGAGATTCTTAGCCGTCTGTCCGGGCGCACCCACCGCGTCTTGACGGCCGTTGCGCTGACCCACGGGGAACGCATCGAGCATGCGGTGAGCGTCAGCGAGGTGCGCTTCCGCGATCTCCAAACGGAAGAAATCCGCCGTTACGTTGCGTCCGGCGATCCCCTGGACAAAGCCGGCGCTTACGGCATCCAGGGTCACGCGGCGATGTTCGTCGCGGAAATTCGCGGTTCCCATAGCGGCATCGTCGGTCTGCCGTTGTGCGAAACCGCATTGCTGCTGCGCCAATTTGGATATCCCATATGAGCGAGGAATTCCTCATCAATTTTACGCCGCAGGAGACCCGGGTCGCCCTGGTGCAGCAAGGGGTGGTGCAGGAACTCCACATCGAGCGTACCGCCAGCTGCGGCATCGTCGGCAATATCTATCTGGGCCGAGTGGTGCGGGTGCTGCCCGGCATGCAATCGGCGTTTATCGACATCGGCCTGGAGCGCACTGCCTTCCTGCATGTGGCCGATATCTGGGAAGAGCGTCCCGGCAATGTCGAAGGCGGCCCGGGAGGAGGTGGGGCCAGTGCCACTCGACCGATCGAGAAGATCCTATCGGAAGGCCAAAACCTGCTGGTGCAGGTGTTGAAGGATCCTCTCGGCACCAAGGGCGCACGCTTGACCACGCAAATGTCCATCGCCGGGCGGCTGCTGGTGCTGTTGCCGCAGGAGCGCCATATCGGTATTTCCCAGCGCATCGAAGGTGAGGTCGAGCGCGAGAAACTGCGGGCACGAATCCAGGGACTGCTGCAAGCCAAGGAGCCGGGCGGCTTCATCGCCCGGACCATGGCTGAGCGCGCCAGCGATGCCGAGCTGTCCAGCGATATCGCCTACCTGCGCCGGATCTGGGGCGAGATCCAGAATCGCGCCACCACTGCCCGGCCGCCCGCACAGTTGCACCACGACCTGACCCTGGCGCAGCGCGTATTGCGCGACCTGATGTCCCCTGAAACGACGCGGGTGGTGATCGACTCGCGCGAAAATTTCCAGAAGCTTTCGAGTTTTTCCCACGAATACATGCCGCAGGTGGCGGCCCTGCTGGAGCATTACACCGGCGAACGACCGCTGTTCGATCTGCATGGCGTCGAGGACGAAATACAGAAGGCGCTGGCGCGGCGAGTCGACCTCAAGAGCGGCGGCTACCTGATCATCGACCAGACCGAGGCGATGACCACCATCGACGTCAACACCGGCGGCTTCGTCGGCCTCAGAAACTTCGACGACACCATTTTCAAGACCAACCTCGAAGCCGCGCAAACCATCGCCCGCCAACTGCGTCTGCGCAATCTCGGCGGCATCATCATCGCCGACTTCATCGACATGGAAAATGAGGAACACAAGGCTGCAGTGTTGCTGGAGCTCAACAAGACCCTGTCGCGGGATCACACGCGGATCACCGTCAACGGCTTCACCGCCTTGGGCCTGGTGGAGATGACCCGCAAACGCACCCGCGAGTCTCTCGCCCACGTACTCTGCGAACTGTGCCCCACCTGCGGCGGACGTGGCGAGGTGAAGACCGCCCGCACCATCTGTTATGAGATATTCCGTGAACTGCTGCGAGAAGCGCGCCAGTTCGACGCCCGTGAATACCGGATCCTGGCGGCTTCCGCGGTGATCGACTTGTTTCTCGACGAGGAATCCCAGGCCTTGGCGATGCTCTCCGATTTCATCGGCAAGCCGATATCGCTGCAGGCGGAAACCGGCTACAGCCAGGAACAATACGATATCGTCCTGATGTGATCAGACTCCGGTGGCGAACATGCGCCGGGTCTCGAAGACCGATGCCGCGAGCCCTCTTCCGTCGAGGCGCAGATGTCGCTTCAGGACGAAGTCGAACAACAATGGATGGTGCCGGTGAATCGATGTCAACGGCGCAATCGTGGTGGCGTCGAGATAGCCTGATTCGGCTAGCTGGCGCAGCGAATAAAGCGGCATGATGCCCGGCAGTGGATAGTCGGAGCCGTTCAGCAGGCGCCCCGCCCAGTCGCCGCCTTCGCGGGCGCGTTCGAGGATGCGCTTCAGCGGTGCTCCGGCGCGCGCCGATTGGGTGATTGCCGAAAGATCGCCGAACAGCCTGCCCTCGTAGGTTGGCTGGTCCATCAACCGCTCGAATAAAGTGAAATTGTCGATCAGTTGATTCTCTCGGCGATCCAGGTCCGGACTGGCCCCCATCGAGGCGCAATGGGCGACGATCACCTTGACGCCATGGTCGAGCGCGCGCCGCAGCCTCAGCGGATTACCCATGCTGTCGTCGCCCGGCATGGCACGCTCATCGCCGGCATGGGCGATCAACGGCAATCCCAGGCGTGCCAGCGCTTCATAAAATCGGTCGCAACGGGGCGATGCCGGATCGATGCCTTGCGCCGCGGGCAGCCATTTCAGCGCGCGGGCGCCGAGCGCATTTGCTCTCTCCAGCTCGATCAGCGCATCGGTCCGGTAGGGATGGACCGATGCCGCCCATTCGAAGCGCTCGGGCGCGATCTTGGCCGCCGCCGCGCAGTAGTCGTTGCCGATGAATAGATGGGTGCGCTCGGGTACGGCGATGCCTTGCTCGTCGTGCCAGGCATCGAGCGCCAGCAGGAGCAGCTTGTTGCCGGCCGGCAGGGCGGCGGCGAGACCACGCAGACCGGCCAGATAGGCGCGATCGACGGCAGTGTCGTCGGCGATGCAGGCGGCATTGAGGAAGAACCAGCGCTGGGCCGCCACGAGTGGCCAGCGCCAGCTTCCGTGTCCGTCGTTGAAGGCGACGCCTATGGCATCGCTGTCGTCGCCGACACCGACGATATGCACATGGCTGTCCCAAACCTTGGCGGGATCCAGTCCGTCAAATGCCGCTTCCACCAGCGGATGCCTAGCCAGTTGCGGTGGCAGTGTGCCCAGACAGGGATTGACGAGGCCTTGATCCGGCCATAATCGCCAGGCGGCGTAGCCGCCCATGCCCAGCCCGGCAAGGCCGGCCGACATGAGAAAACGACGGCGCGAAGAAACCATGGCTGCTATCATCGCAGAAAAAACACCCTGGAACACGCGTGGTTTCCAGGCTGGGGGAGATCCGGAATGAATGAACAGATTGCAGTTCCGTTTTGGGCTTTTGTGCTGTTGCTCGGCCTGGCGGGATGGGCGGTGCTGGTAATGCTGCTGGCACCGGGCATGCGCTGGTTTTTCCGGCGACGCATCAACACCGTGATACGCCAGATCGGCGACCGCCTGCAAGTCGAATTGCCTTCCTTCAAGCTGACCCGCCGCCAGGTGTTGATCGACCGGGTGTTTCACGATCCCAAGGTGCAGGCGGCCGCAGCGGTCAGCGCCCAGGCCAGCGGCGAACCGGTCGGGACGGTGTGGCGGCGCATCGACCGCTATGCGCGGGAAATCGTGCCGTCCTTCAACGCCTACCTGTACTTCCGCGTTGGTTACGCCATGGCGCGCGCGACCGCACGGGCGCTCTACCGCGTGCGCATCGGCTATGTCGATGAGGCGGCGCTGGCGCGCATCGACCCGAAATCGACCATCGTCTTCGTCATCAATCATCGCAGCAACATGGATTACATCCTGGTGGCTTTCCTGGCCGCCGAACGCACCACCTTGTCTTTTGCGGTCGGCGAATGGGCGCGGATCTGGCCGCTGCAACAACTGGTCCGCGCCATGGGAGCGTTCTTCGTCAGGCGCAATTCAGGCGATGCGCTGTATCGCACCGTGCTGGCCCGCTATGTACAGATGGCCTCGGAGGCGGGAGTCACCCAGGCGGTGTTTCCGGAAGGCGGGCTGACAGTCGACGGCCGCCTGCGCCAACCGAAATTCGGCCTACTCGACTACATGCTGAAGCCATTCGATGAACGCGACCAGGAAGACCGCCGCGACCTGGTGTTCATCCCCGTGGGCATCAATTACGACCGTGTCCTGGAGGACCGCAGCCAACTGCTCAAGCTGCATCCCGATGCACCGCGGCCGGGGCGTTTGAGCGGTGCCGGCGTTGCCGGCGGTTTCCTGGCGCGCAACCTATGGCAGGCCGTGAGTGGCCAGTGGCATCGCTTCGGCTATGCCTGCGTGAATTTCGGCACGCCATTTTCCATGCGTACCTATGCCCGGAGCCGCGGCCTGCATTTTCCGGCGCTGGACGAAACGGCGCGGCGCGCCGAGGTCGGCCGGATTGCGGCGCTTCTGATGGATGAAATCGGCCAGGTGGTTCCGGTGCTGCCGGTTTCCCTGGTGGCCAGCGTTCTTGCCCGCGATCCGGGGCGCGCCTTAAGTGAGCTGGAATTGAAGGCTGCGGCCCATTCCCGCATGCGTGAACTCGAAGCCGCCGGCGCCCATCTTTACATTCCTCGCCAGGACCATGACTACGCCTTCGGCGTCGGCCTGCGCATGCTGACGCTGCGCCGCATCGTGCTGGAGGAGGATGGCCTGTTCCGTCCGGCGCCTGACGAACTGGAGATGCTCGCCTACTATGCCAACGCCATTGCCCACCTGAACGCTGCGGCGGCGGACATTCAGGCCTTGGGCAACCTGCCCAGCAAGTAGAACTCGTCGTTGGGGCGCATGTCGGTCAAGTTGGCCATGCGGTTCGACAGGCCGAAGAAGGCGCTGACGCCGCCGATGTCCCAGATGTCCTCGTCGCTGAATCCGTGCGCGCGCAGTTCCACGAAATCGGCGTCGCCGATGCGATAGGCTTCCTGCGACACTTTCATGGCGAAGTCGAGCATGGCGCGTTGGCGCGGCGTGATGTCGGCCTTGCGGTAGTTGACCGCCACCTGGTCGGCCAGCAGCGGATTCTTGGCGCGGATGCGCAGGATCGCGCCATGCGCCACGACGCAATATTGGCACTGATTGGCGTTGGAGGTGGCGACGACGATCATCTCGCGCTCGGCCTTGGTCAAGCCACTGTCCTTTTCCATCAGCGCATCGTGATAGGCGAAAAAAGCGCGAAATTCGGCCGGGCGATGGGCCAGGGCCAGGAAGACATTGGGAACGAAGCCGGACTTTTCCTGCACCGCCAGGATGCGGCTGCGGATATCCTCCGGCAACTCACTGATGGCAGGTACGGGATAGCGGCTTATGGATTGGTTGGCGGACATGGCGCGGCCTCACTGGGAGTTTGAAAGGAGTCAGTGCAGCGCCGTCGACGCCGGCGAGACACCGGGTATTGAGGAAAGTGGCCGCCACAAATCCAGCCGCCACTCGCTATTAACCATGCTTTCGTCGAGCAGGCGGATCAACGCGTGCAGGCTGGTGTCGTCAAGCATCAGCGACTCACCGCGGCCCTCGGCATCGATCAGGCTCAGCGCATGGCCGTTGCTTTCGTTCGGTCCGTATTTCAATGTGGTGACCAACATCGGCTCGCCGTCCAGCTTCAGCTTGGGCGATTGCGTCACCGCATGGTCGCGGCGTACCTCATTCTGCTGCATCGTCAGCAACATCTCGCGTGCTTCAGCGCTGGCCTTCGCATCGAGCGAGGCTTCGGCCCGCTGCCACAGGGCTTGCCATAGCAACTCGGTAAAACGCCGCGTCAGCCAGAAGCCCGCCGTGCGTTCGCCCAGGCCCAGGGTCAACAACAGGCGATCCTCGGTGGGATCGTAGGCGAGCTGCAACTGCATGGTCATTTAGTAGCGGGAATTCAGCGCGCGGGGTTTTCAGCAGCGCTGTCGTCAGCCTTGGCGGGAGGCAGAACCGCTGCTTCCAGGACGCTGGCGAACCGGGCGAGGGCGGCCTGGAGTTCCGGGTTTTCGGTTACTTCCGCATTGGCCGCTTTGGCTTGTTTAGGCGCTTGCGGGCTTTTTGAACTCTGTTTGGGCATGGTCCAACTCCTTCTGTAGTTAATGGTAATCTTAGGCCGGCTGAAGACATCAGGCAACCGTTGTATCGGGAAAGCTTGCGCCGTGGATCCGGTCCGCCGGGAACTGTTCAAGAATTTTCGACAGGATTCTCGAGTACGCCGATGCCGTCGATTTCAATCTTCACCCTGTCGCCGGCTTGCAAGTATCTTGGAGGCATGAAGCCGATACCGACCCCCGCTGGGGTACCGGTGGCGATCAGGTCGCCGGGATACAGCGTGATGCCTGCGGAGAGGGTGGCGATCAGGGTGGGAATATCGAAGATCAGATCCGTGGTGCGGGCGTCCTGGCGCAAATCGCCATTTACCCAGCAGCGTATCCGCGTATCTCCGCCATCGAGTTCATCGGCTGTCGCCAGCCAGGGCCCGAGCGGACAAAAACTATCGAACGACTTGCCGATCAGCCATTGCTGATGCCGCTGCTGCCAGTCGCGGGCGGTCACATCATTGACGATGGTGTAACCCCAGACATGCGCCATGGCCTGCGCCTTTGAAATTCCGCGGCCGCCACGGCCGATCACCACCGCCAGTTCGGCCTCGTAGTCGATCGCTTCCGATATCCCGCTGGGAATCCGGATCGCCGCACCGGGTGCGATCACCGACTCCGGAACTTTCGAGAAAACGATAGGCGCGTTCGGAATATCGTCACCCGCCTTGCCGGCATTCTTGCCGAAATCGCTCTGGGCGAATTCGCGGGCATGCGCATGATAGTTCTTGCCGACGCAGAAGATATTCCGGCGCGGACGCGGCAACGGTGCATCCAGCGTCACGGCGGCGAGTGGCACTGCCGGGCCCGCCTCGGCCGGAGGCGGCAAGCCCGCGGCCATCCGCTCGATCAGGACCAGCGCGCCCCGCTCGTCGACCGGCTCGCTGAAAGCCAAGGGCGTCACGCTGCCGCCATCGGCGGCCAGGCGCCCGACGTGGCGGGATCCGCCATGCCAGTAAGTGGCAATTTTCATATGCTGCTCGCGGGTTGATGATTGGGCGACATAGCCGCTATTATCGCACCTTTGATCCTGCGCTAAACCAAGGGTCGCCGACACCCTATTTCCGGAGATCTGATGAACACTGTGAATATTGCCGGTCGTTTAGTCGGCCGGTCGCTGGCAATTGGACTGGCGGCTATTTTGTCGCTGGCCGTTGCCACGGCCAGCCAGGCGACCACGGTGAGGCTACAGACCACGCTGGGAATCATCGACATCCAGTTGTTCGATGCCGCCGCGCCGCTGACGGTGGCGAATTTCCTGAGCTACGTGAATAGCGGCGCGTATGACGATACTTTTATCCATCGCAGCATTCCGGGCTTCATCATCCAGGGCGGCGGCTACACTTTGGGCAGCACGGCCAACAGCACCAATCCGGTTCCCGCGCAGCCGCCGGTGGCGAACGAGTTCAGCGCCAGCCGCTCCAATCTGCGCGGAACGATCGCCATGGCCAAGGTACCCGACGATCCCAACAGTGCCACCTCACAGTGGTTCATCAACCTGGCGAATAATTCGACCATTCTGGATGGCCAGAACGGCGGGTTTACGGTATTCGGCAGGGTGCTGGGAAGCGGCATGGCCATCGTCGATGCAATCGCGGCTTTGCCCACGGTGGACGCAAGCGGGGCTTTTTCCTATCTGCCGTTGGCGACGCCCAGGACCACCACGAATTATCAGCGATCGAATTTCGTCATGCTGGACCAGGTCTCCTCGGACACGGCAAATGCCGGTACTGCCGATGCAGACCGCGTTTTCGCCTTTCTGGAAGCCGCTTTCCCGCAGTATCTGTTGCCGGCGAATCCGCTGTCACCCGTCGGTACGATTTCGCAAAGCGCCCTGGGCTATTACTATCGCTACTACCCGTCGAGCAATGCCTACATCGCCACCGCCAACGGCACGCTTTATTATCTCGGGCCATTGTCGGGAAATCAGCCGATCTCGCTGGGGACGCTGGCCGACGGGGTTGCGACCGTGTCCCAGGCTGGCTACTGACCGATGCCCGGCTTCGAGCTAATTTCCCTTCTCGTCATCGGCGGGGTCGTCTGGCTGTGGTTCGACAGCCTGAAGGCCAGGGATGCAGCCATCACGGCTGCCCGCGCTGCCTGTAATTCGGAAGGACTGCTGCTGCTCGACGACACCGTGGCCATCGCCAGCTTGAAGCCGGCCCGCGATGCAGACGGCCGGCTGACGTTGAGGCGGACGTATGAGTTCGAATACAGCGACACCGGCAACAATCGCCGCAAGGGCGGCCTGGTGTTACAGGGGCAACGGGTCCTGATCGTCAATATCGGATTGCGCCTGGTGCCGGACGAAAGAGTTCTGCACTAGGACCGCCGGGCGGAACCGGCGACCAGGAGGGCGGCGAATCGGATTTA
>JBAYJH010000157.1:0-10965 GCA_041665185.1 Sterolibacterium sp. | reverse complement strand
CCCTGGGCCATGCCGGTGATCAGAACCGGCTTGAGGTTGGCGCGTGCCGCATAGACGGCGGCGGTATAACCGGCCGGGCCGGAACCGAGAATCAGCAGGCGGGCATGGCGGGAAGTCATGGGGAATTTCCTGGCAAGGGTTGATATCGGCCAATTATACTTGGCGCGAGGCTCAGGATAATTCGCGATGTTCCGTTATTCAGACAGGTAATATCATGATCCCACCGTTGGTTTGAATCCGGAGAATTGCATGTCGTCGCTATCGCCTGTATCGATCACTGCCCTGCGTTCCTTGCCGATGTTCGAATCGCTCGGCAACGAACGCCTCGCCAAGATTGCCGGTTTCGCCTCGTTGCGCCAGGTGCCCCGGCATACGGCGGTGCTTCAGGCCGGGGATCACACCGACAACATCTACCTGATTCTGACCGGGGAGTTGAAAGTGCAGATCAGCGATCAGGAGGGACGAGAAGTCATCCTGTCGATGCTCGGCACGGGGGAGATGTTCGGCGAGATGGGGGTGATCGACGATCATCCGCGTTCGGCGACGGTGATTTCCGCCGAACCCTGCGACCTGGTGGTGATTCCCAAGGACGACTTCAAAGCCTGCCTGGAGGAGAATTTCGAGGTCTCGCTCTACATCATCCGCAACCTGGTCAAGCGCCTGCGCAATGCCGATCGCAAGATCGAAAGCCTGGCGCTGATCGATGTTTACGGCCGGGTGGCCAGGTTGCTGCTGGAAATGGCGGAAACCGAAAACGGCCGAAAAGTGGTCAGGCGGCACATTACGCGCCAGGATATTGCCAAGACCATCGGTGCATCGCGCGAGATGGTCAGCCGGGTGATGCGTGATCTTCAGACGCAGGGGTTGATCGAGGAAGTCGACGGCTGCATCTGGCTGCGCGAGGAGATTGCCGGTACTTGAAGCGTCGCGGGGCGGAGCTCGGGCCGATCCGGGGATAGCCAGCGTTTTCCCGCGTTCTTCCGGCTTTCCTGGCGTCTCTGGCCAGTATAATCACCCCCCATGATTGCCCGTATTTTCCCGTTGAATCCTTGGCGCCGGCCGGGAACAGCCGCGCCGGAGTTGAACACTTGGCCGATAACAGCCTAGATCAAGCGTTGCCGGAAAGAATCGTCGCCCTGTTGCAGGAGGCGCGCTGGCTGGCGCTGGGGGTGGCGGCGCTGTATCTGGGGCTGATCCTCGGCGGATTCGACCAGGCCGATCCAGGTTGGTCGCACGCCGCGCCGGTGGAGCGCATCATCAACCCCGGCGGCCGTTTCGGCGCCTGGCTGGCGGACCTGCTGTTATATCTTTTTGGCATATCCGCGTGGTGGTGGGTGTTGTTCCTGGTGTTTGCCGTCCTTTGGGGCTACCGGCGCCTCGATGGCTTCGGCCTGATGCCCGACGACCGCCGGCCTTTCCTGATCGCGGTATGCGGTTTTGTGCTGCTGCTGATTGGCAGTTGCGGTCTGGAGACGCTGCGTTTCCATAGCCTGAAGATTGCGTTGCCGCTGGCCCCCGGCGGCATGCTGGGCTACGAAATCGGCAGGTTTACTGCCAGGGAACTGGGCTATAGCGGTGCCACCCTGATACTGCTGGCCGCGCTTGCCGCCGGTATCAGCCTGTTTTCCGGATTGTCCTGGCTGCGTTTTGCCGAGATTTTCGGCGGCCTGCTCGAATCGTTGTGGTTCGGTGCATACGGTTTGTGGCAGACTTGGCAGGATCGGCGCATCGGTCGATCAGTGGCGCAGCAACGCGAGGCGGTGGTCGAGGTGGAGCGTAGAAAGCACGAGGACAACCCGCCCCCGCCGATCAGGATCGAGCCAGTCGCGCTGGAGATTCCCAAGGCGCCCAAGGTGGAAGCACGCATCGAAAAGGAGCGCCAGGCGCCGCTGTTCTTCGATGCACCCGGCGGGGCGCTGCCGCCGCTGCACCTGCTGGATGAGCCGGCCCACAGCGCCGACGACCTGCCGGCGCCGGACACGCTGGAGTTCACGTCCCGGCTGATCGAACGCAAGCTGGCCGATTTTGGCGTCGAGGTGAAAGTGCTCGCGGCCTACCCCGGGCCGGTGGTGACGCGCTATGAAATCGAGCCGGCGGTCGGCGTCAAAGGCAGCCAGATCCTCGGTCTGGCCAAGGACTTGTCGCGCGCCCTGTCGCTGGTCAGCATCCGCGTGGTCGAGACGGTGCCGGGCAAGTCCTGCATGGCGCTGGAATTGCCCAACCCGAAGCGGCAGACGGTGCGCCTCACTGAAATTATCGGCTCCAAGGCCTACCATGGTCTCCACACCCCGCTGGCAATTGCTCTCGGCAAGGACATCTCCGGCCAGCCGATCGTCGTCGACCTGGCGAAAATGCCGCATTTGCTGGTGGCGGGAACCACCGGGTCGGGCAAGTCCGTGGGCATCAATGCGATGATCCTGTCGCTGGTTTACAAGTCCGAACCCAAGGACGTGCGCCTGATCCTGGTCGACCCCAAGATGCTGGAACTCTCCGTGTATGAAGGCATTCCGCATCTGCTGGCGCCGGTGGTGACCGACATGAGCAAGGCCGCCAATGCCTTGCACTGGTGCGTCGGCGAGATGGAGCGGCGCTACAAGCTGATGTCGGCGCTGGGGGTGCGCAATCTCTCCGGTTTCAACGCCAAGATACACGAGGCGCAGAAGATCGGCAGCCATGTCCCCAATCCCTTCTCGATTACCCCCGAGTCGCCCGAAGCGCTGACCGCGCTGCCCTACATCGTGGTGTTCATCGACGAGCTGGCCGATCTGATGATGGTGGTCGGCAAGAAGGTCGAGGAGCTGATTGCCCGCTTGGCCCAGAAGGCGCGTGCCTCGGGTATCCACCTGATCCTGGCGACGCAGCGGCCGAGCGTGGATGTCATCACCGGCCTGATCAAGGCCAACATCCCGACGCGCATATCCTTCCAGGTATCGTCGAAAATCGACTCACGCACCATCCTCGACCAGATGGGTGCCGAGGCGCTGCTCGGCCAAGGCGACATGCTCTATCTGGCGCCGGGTACCGGACTGCCGATGCGGGTGCATGGCGCTTTCGTTGCGGACAGCGAAGTGCATCGCGTGGTCGAGCATCTGAAGAAGGTCGCCGTGCCGGAGTATGTCGAAGGCATGCTCGACGCGCCCTCCGCCGAAGGCGGCGTTGGCGGCGAGGGCGATGCCGCGGAGGCGAGCGCCGAGAACGACCCGATGTACGACCAGGCGGTCGAAGTCGTGCTGAAGACCCGCCGCCCGTCGATCTCGCTGGTGCAGCGCCATCTGCGCATCGGCTACAACCGCGCTGCGCGCCTGATCGAGCAGATGGAACGGGCCGGCCTGGTGTCGACCATGAATGGAGCCGGCGGCCGCGAGGTGTTGGTGCCGGACCGCAGCGAATGAAGATGCCTAAGAACCTGTTCGCCGTGCTGTGTTTCCTCTATCTGGAATTCTGCGCCACGGCTTTTGCGTCAGGCCCCGATCAGTTCAAAGCCTTCGTCGAGACGACCCGAAGCGCCCGCGGCAGTTTCAGCCAGTCGGTGGTGAGCAAATCGGGGCGCAAGGCGCAAGTTTCCGAGGGTACCTTCGCTTTTTTTCGTCCCGGCAAATTCCGCTGGACCTATGAGAAACCCTATGACCAATTGATCGTCGGTGACGGCGAGCGGCTGTGGATCTACGACAAGGATCTAAACCAGGTTTCGGTCAAGAAACTGGGTCAGGCTCTCGGCTCCAGCCCCGCCGCCCTGCTGGCCGGCGATGCTGCGCTGGAAAAGCATTTCGTCATCGTCGATGCCGGCAGCAGCGAGGGAATGGAACTGATTGAAGCGACACCCAGGGCGCAGGACGGCAGCTTTGAACGGGTGCGCCTCGGCTTCAGGGACAACCTGCCGCGGCTCATGGAGGTCAGCGACAACTTCGGCCAGGTCACCACGCTGCGCTTCGAACGCTTCGAGCGCAATGCGGTGTTGGCGCCGGGATTGTTCCGCTTCGTTGCGCCCAAGGGCGCGGATATCGTCGGCGACTGACGAGAGAATTCGGCACGACAATTTGAAGTGTCGAAGTTAGTACCGATCTAGAACGCGCCGCTCCCAAGGCGCAGAAACAGCGCATAGCGCCGCTCATCGATAGCCCCCGTTGCGACCGCCGCCTTGATGGCGCAACCCGGTTCCGATCGATGGCTGCAATCGCGAAAGCGGCAATTGGCGAGATGCGGCCGGAACTCGATGAAGCCTTGCTCGATGGCGCCACGCGTCAGGTGGGAAAGGCCGAACTCCTGTAGTCCGGGACTGTCGATCAGCGCGCCGCCGGGGGCGGGGGCATCAAGATGGTAGAGGCGGGCATGGGTGGTGGTGTGCTTGCCAGAATCGAGAGCCTCCGAAACTTCCCGGGTGGCGGCCGCGGCGCCCGGGACCAGCGCGTTGATAAGCGTCGACTTGCCCATGCCGGATTGCCCCACCAGCACCGACAATTCGCCGGCCAGATAGGCGCACAACGGCTGGGCGTTGTGGCGCGCCGACAGTTCGATCACCGCGTAACCGAGATGCGCCAGCGGCGCCAGTCTCAGGCGTGCGGCCGGCAGGTGTTCGGCGAGATCGGTCTTGTTGAGGACGATGAGGCTGCGCAATCCCTCGGTTTCGGCGGCGACCAGGGCCCGCGTCAGCAGTTCGTCGCTGAATGAGGGTTCGGTGGCGACCACCAGCACCAGTTGGGTGGCGTTGGCGACGATGAGTTTCTGGCGGTAAGCATCGGAGCGATACAGTAGCGAACTGCGCGGCAGATGGTGGACGATCTGCGCTTGGTCGGAAGAGGAACGCTCGAGCGCAACCCGATCGCCACAGGCGTAGGGACTCTTCTTGCCGCGCGGGAACCCGGTGATGCGCATGCCGTCGGGCAATTCGATTTCATAGTGGCGGCCGAAAGCCGCGACTATGGTGCCTTCGAGCAGGCTGCTCAAAGGTCGAAGAGCGCGTCGATCTTGGCGGCGCAGATGAAGTCGTTTTCGCTCAAACCGTTGATGGCGTGGGTGGTGTAGCTGACGGTGCACCGATTGTAGCCGACCAGCAGATCCGGGTGATGGCCCTCGCGTTGCGAGATCCATGCGCTGGCATTCACGAAACCCATGGTTTCGGAGTAGTCCTTGAAGCCATAGGTTTTTGAAATGACGTTGCCGGTGCGAGACCAACCGTTCAGGGACGCCGTCAGCCCATCGGCTTCGGCGTCCGAGAGCGGCGCCACGCCGCCTTCGCAGGGTTTGCATTTGCCTTTGGCGAGATCACAGAAATCGTTCATCTTCTTCTCCCAACTCTAGTTTCGAACAAGAAAAGCCTGCATCGCGCTGTCTCTCAGCGATTCTTCAGATTGGCGATACGCAAGCTGGCCGGCGGATGCGAATCGTAAAACAACGAATGTAGCGGATCGGGTGTCAAGGTCGCGGCGTTTTCGCGGTAAAGCTTGACCAGGGCGCTGATCAGGTCCGCCGCGTGGGTTTGCCGCGCGGCATAAAGATCGGCTTGATACTCGTGCCAGCGGGAAATACGCGACATCAGCGGCGCCAGGGGGAAGGTGAAGAGCGGCAGCACCAGGGTGAACAGAATCAAGGCCATGGCCGTACCCTGGGTTGCCTCGGCCGGCATGACCTGCAGGGAATGGTCTGGCACCATGGCGACGCCGAGGCCGGCGTAGAACCAGGGTTGTCCGATCAACAGGCCGAGCAGCCAGAGAAATGCCAGGCTGAGGAGGGCCAGCAGGGCGATGCGCTGCCAGACATGGCGATGCTTGTAATGACCGAGTTCGTGGGCCAGCACCGCCTCGATCTCCGGCGGGGTCAGGCTTTCCAGCAGCGTGTCGAAGAAGACGATGCGCTTGGCCGCGCCGAAACCCGTGAAATAGGCATTGCCGTGCGCCGAACGCTTCGAGCCATCCATGACGAACAGGCCGCTGGAGCGGAAGCCGCAGCGTTCCAGCAGGGCTTCGACGCGTGCCTTGAGCTCGGCGTTGTCGAGCGGCACGAACTTGTTGAAGATCGGCGCGATCAGCGTCGGGTAGAGCAGCAGCACCAGCAGGTTGAAAACCAGCCAGAACATCCAGACATACAGCCACCAGTAAGCTCCCATCGCCGTCATCAGCCACAGGACGGCCAGCAACAACGGCGCGCCGATCGCTACGGCGAGCAGTCCCTGCTTGACGATATCGGCCAGAAACAGCCGCCAGCTCATCTGATTGAAGCCGAAACGCGCTTCCAGGACGAAAGTGCGATACAGGCCGAAAGGCAGATCGACGACGAAGCCGATCACCGCTACGCAGGCGAACAGCGCCAGGCTGCTCAGATAGGCGTGATCGGGGAGGAAGCGGGCGCAGGAATCGGCGGCGATCTGTAGCACGCCGCCCAGGGTGAAGGCCAGCAGCAAGACGCTGCTGACCGCCAGCTCGACCAGGCTCACCCTGATCTTGGCCTGCGTGTAATCGGCCGCCTTCTGATGGGAGGGTAGCGCAATGCGCTCGGCAAACTCCGCCGGTACCGTATTGCGGTGCGCCGCGACATGGCGCAGGTGGCGCAGCGCCAGCCAGATACGCAGGGCCGCGCTGGTGGCCAGCGCGGCGAGGAAGATCAGGGAAAAGAGTTGTGGCGTCATGACTTTAAGGGAATCCCTTGACGGGATGCGGGGTCGTTACCGGTAAATATGACAGAATACGCGCTGTAAAAAGTTTCGGCGGAAGTGTATGGCACAAAATCAGAATGCGCTCATCTGGCTCGATATGGAAATGACGGGACTCAGTCCCGATTCCGATCGTATCATCGAGATCGCCATGGTGGTGACCGACTCCCAGCTGAATACGGTCGCGGAGAGTCCGGCGTGGGTCGTGCACCAGAGCGACGCCGTGCTCGATGGCATGGATGAGTGGAACAAGAACACCCATGGCCGCTCCGGCCTGATCGCCAAGGTCAAAGCCTCGACGCTGGACGTGGCGGATGTCGAGGCGGAGTGCCTGGCGTTCACTAAATTGCACGTGCCGGAACGCGCCTCCCCGATGTGCGGCAATTCAATCTGCCAGGATCGCCGTTTCATGGCGCGCTACATGCCTAAGTTGGAAGCGTATTTCCATTACCGCAATCTCGATGTCAGCACCCTCAAGGAACTTTGCAAGCGCTGGAAGCCGGAACTGGCCAAGCGTGTCGTGAAGAGCGGCAAGCACACTGCGCTGGCGGACATCTATGAGTCGATCGAGGAAATGAAATTTTACCGCGATAATTTCCTCAAGCTATAAGCGTTCCGACTCCGATTCGCGTCGATACAGGCGCAACCGCTCGCTGCGGTCTCCCGGGCGGTGGCCTTGCCAGATCTTGCGCCAGCCTGACGGTGTTGTTTCGGCATGTTCGGAAGTTTGCTCCAGCAACAAGGGGCAAGTCTTTCCCACTTTCGTATTGTGACGCACGGTTACGATCCCGGCAAAATATTGCAGCGAGATACGCTGGGCGCCGCCAAGATTTCGCCCGGCGACGCACTGGTGCCCGCCTTTGGTTTCAGGGTAAGGGTATTTGCCTCCGGGGTATCCGGCATTTCCGGAGAGCGCCTGCTTGAGCGAGAGGGCGACGCCGCGATAGCTTATGCGGTGGTCGATCCCCGGCATCCACAAGGCGGCGATCAGCACCCACATCAGGATCATGCCTGCCGCCCAGTGGGTGGTGGCGCGCCACGGCGAGCGCGGGCTGGCGAAAATCAGCCAAAGCCAGGCCAGGCACACCAGGCCTGCCGTGACGTAAATCAGTGGCGAGTTGCGGGTGACGAATCCTGGCGCCAGTTCGGCGAGGTGACGGGCAAGCCGGACTGGTACGCCAGCGGTCAAGGCGAGGCCGTATATCCAGATCACCACGGCGACGAGGGTGAAGGTCATCATGCCGAACCAGTCGAAAGCATTGGTGGCACCGCGCCGCAGGCCGCTTGCGCCGTTTGCCGCCAACAGGACCAGCGGCACCAACAGCGGCAAGGCCAGCAACGGTCGCGGTCCGTAAACCATCAACAGGGATCCCAGGGCGATCACGGCACCCGCCAGCGGTAGCGTGATCGCCGGCTGTCTCAGCTTCTTGCGGTTCAGCCACAGCGTCCACAGCGCCAACGGCAACGCTGGCCAGGCGAACCAGGCTAGCAATTCGACGTGATTCGGGATCGCTTTGAGCCAGCCGTTCTGAAAGCGCACCCCGGTAATCGTCTGTGACCACCAGGCGTCGAATAGGTCTGGCGACTCCCTGAACAACAGCGACGGCCAAACGGCGCAAAGCGGCAGGGCGACCATCACGGCGATGGCGATGCCGCCCAGGCTGGTGGTGCTGCGCCAATGTCGGTTGAGGGGGAGCAGCAGCAACAGTGGTAGCAGGGTGATCAGCGCCATCAGGCCGCTGGCGAGAAAACCCAAACCCAAGCCGAACCCCGCCGTCAGGCCGCCAGCGATCGGACGCAATGGCAACAGCGCGAAGCCGGCATAGGCGGCGGCACTGGCGGCGAGCAGCGCGGTCATTGGCTGAGTGTCGTGCATGGGAATCAGCAGGCCGAGACAGCCGATGGCAATCAGTGCTGCGACACCGCCGCTCGCGCGTCTTGCCGCCACAGCTTTGTCACCGCTGCCGGATGACGCCCGTTCATGCAGGATGCGGCTGGCAAACGCCAGCAAATACAGAAATAGTCCGCCGAATATTCCCGAAGCCAGGCGAGCTGCGTCGTGCAACGGCAGAATCCCGCCGAACACCTGCGCACAGAAGGCGGCGACCCAGTAATACAGCGGTGGCGTTTCGAGGTAGAGCTCGCCGGCAAGTCGGGGCACCAACCAGTCGTGGCTAGTGAGAAACCCGTAGACGATCCCGAAGTGGATGGCATCGTCGTTCTTCCATGGATCGTGGCCAATCAACCCAGTCAACAGGTACAAAGCGCAAAAACCTGCCAGCGCCCAGCCGCGCAGAGGCAACGGCAATGGAAAGCGCGGGAGCTTGACCACCCTTAGGGGACCGCGGGAATAAGGCATCGGCAATGAAAAAAGGCAGCCGAAGCTGCCTTTGACTGTCTGTGACCGGGGTCAGGCCGAGCGTTGAACAGTGCCATATTTTTGGCGGAAGCGCTCGACGCGACCGGCGGTATCGACGATCTTCTGCTTGCCGGTGTAGAAGGGATGGCACTCGGCGCAAACTTCAATATGCAGCGGCTTGCCACTGGTCGAGCGGGTCTTGAAGTTGTTGCCGCAACTACAGGTGACTTCGATCTCGACGTAGTTCGGATGTACGGATGCTTTCATGATCGGTTCCTTGGACTCTGGCCCGAAGCGTAACCCCGGCGGGCCGAAAAATGGGTAATTATCCTTGAATTCCATCCGGATTGCAATCGCGCGATTGTGTTAACCGCGCCGCATGGCGTCGAAAAATTCGGCGTTGTTCTTGGTTGCCTTGATCTTGTCGAGCAGGAATTCCATCGCCTCCATGTCGTCCATGTTGTAGAGCAACTTGCGCAGCACCCACATCTTTTGCAAGACATCCGGTTTCAGCAACAGTTCCTCGCGGCGCGTACCCGAGCGGTTGACGTTGATTGCGGGATAGACGCGCTTTTCCGCCATGCGGCGATCCAGGTGGATTTCCATGTTGCCGGTACCCTTGAACTCCTCGTAGATCACGTCGTCCATGCGCGAGCCGGTGTCGATCAGCGCGGTGGCGATGATGGTCAGGGACCCGCCTTCTTCGACATTTCGTGCGGCGCCGAAAAAGCGCTTGGGCCGCTGTAGGGCGTTGGCGTCCACGCCGCCAGTGAGCACCTTGCCCGAAGCCGGCACCACAGTGTTGTAGGCGCGCGCCAGGCGGGTAATGGAGTCGAGCAGGATCACCACGTCCTTCTTGTGTTCGACCAGGCGCTTGGCCTTCTCGATCACCATCTCGGCGACCTGGACGTGCCGCGTCGCCGGCTCGTCGAAAGTCGAGGCGACCACCTCGCCCTTGACCGAGCGCTGCATCTCGGTCACTTCTTCAGGGCGTTCGTCGATCAGCAGCACAATGAGCACCACGTCGGGATGATTGACCGAAATGGCGTGGGCGATGTGCTGCATCATCACTGTCTTGCCGCTCTTCGGACTGGCGACGAGGAGGCCACGTTGGCCCTTGCCGATCGGCGCGATGATGTCGATCACGCGTGAAGTGGTGTTCTCCTCGCCGCGCATGTCGCGCTCCAGCTGCATATGGATGTTGGGATGCAGCGGCGTGAGGTTCTCGAAGAGTATCTTGTGCTTGGAGGCTTCCGGCGATTCACCATTGACCTTATCCACCTTGACCAGGGCAAAGTAGCGTTCGCCGTCCTTTGGTGTACGGATTTCCCCTTCGACGGTATCCCCGGTATGCAGGTTGAAGCGGCGTATCTGGGAGGGGGAGACGTAGATGTCGTCGGTACTTGCCAGGTACGAGGTGTCGGGCGTGCGCAGGAAACCGAAGCCGTCCGGCAGCACTTCAAGGGCACCGTCGCCGAAGATATTTTCGCCCTTCTTGGCGCGATTCTTGAGTAAGGCGAAGATGAGTTCCTGCTTGCGCAGGCGATTGGCGCCGTCGATCTCGTTGGCGATGGCCATTTCGAGTAGTTGACTGACGTGGAGGACTTTGAGCTCCGATAGATGCATAAATATGACCTGCTAGGCTTGAAGCGGGGAGGGTGGATGAACCAGAGGTGATCCGGGAAATTTCAGGAAAATTCAGGAATACAGAAATGGGCGGATTTCGGCCCGGTCAGCGCTTGATTTGTTGGTGTTTAAGCTGGCGCCGCCACGTTGGAGCGGCACTGTAACGGGATCAGAGGTTGCTGTCAATAAATGCGGTAAGTTGAGATTTCGACAATGCGCCGACCTTGGTGGCTTCGATGTTGCCTCCTTTGAACAGCATCAACGTCGGAATACCCCGGATGCCGAATTCACCGGGCGTCTTTTGGTTGTCGTCGATGTTGAGCTTGGCGACCTT
>JBAYJH010000156.1:0-11037 GCA_041665185.1 Sterolibacterium sp. | reverse complement strand
TGCTGATCGTACTCCGTCAGTCCGCTGTAGATCATGTTGTGGCGGGCGTAGTCGGTGGATAACGCAGCCTTGGCGGGATCCAGCGTATCGGCAGTCGAGCTCGATACGCTGGCAACGCGAATGCGCCCGCCCCGCCGAGGTGTTTGGGCCAACGCGGCGTCGGAGCCGACCAGCACGCCGCCCGCCGTCGCCATCAGGCCGGCGCCCAGCAGAGTGCGCAGGGCTTGCCTGCGCGACGGATCGGTCAATGACATAGGTGCTTAGAGCCCGACGATGGCCGGGAGACCGCCGATATCCTTGATTTCGTGATAGCCGTAGTAGGAGGTCGATGGGCCGTGGCCGCGGTCGACGTATACCGTATTACGGATGCCGATATCCGAGGCCGACATCAAATCGTAGCGCAGGCTTGATGACACGTGGAGCAGGTGCTCCGGTCCGCAGCCAAGCTGGTCGAGCATGTACTCGAAGGCCTGCAACCGGGGCTTGTAGGCCTGCGCCTGCTCGGCGGTGTAGACGGCGTGGAAGGGTGCCCCGAGCAAGGCGACGTTCTTGTGAATCTGGTCGTTGGAGGCGTTCGACAGAATCACCAGGGGAATGTGCTTGGCGATGCGCGACAGCGGTTCGGGGACGTCCGGATGCGGACCCCAGGTCGGCACCGCTTCATAGTAACGCATGCCCTCGTTGTCGCGATACTCGACCTTCCAGCGCTTGCAGGTGCGCCGGAGGGCGTTGCAGATCACGTCCTTGTAAGGCTTCCAGGCGCCGAGCACCTCGTCGAGCCGGTACGCCGCGAAGTCCTTGACGAACTGCTCCATGTCATCCTTCGAGACCCGGTCGGCAAAGATTTCCCGGGTCAAATCGGACATGCGGAAGCGGGTCAACGTGCCGTAGCAATCAAAGGTGATGTACTTGGGTCTGAAGCTGCTCATCGTGCTGTTTCCTTTTCGTGTTGAATTTTGTAAGCCGGCTGCGTCGGTGGTCAGTGCAATATGTCCTGTAGCCGGTAATAAGCGCCCACCAGGGGCAGGAACCAGGGTTTGCCGAAGTGGCCCGGGATCGCCGGCCACTTGAGTTGCCGGAAGGGATTGGCGTCGCCCCTCCCCTCCATGATGTCGGCCATGGCCTGCCCCATGTGCACCGACATTTGCACGCCGTGACCGCTATAGCCCATCGAGTAATAGAGCCCCTGATGCTCGCCGACACGGGGCAGGCGATCCACGGTCATGTCGACCAGGCCACCCCAGCAATAGTCGATGCGCACCTTGCTCAGTTCGGGGAAGAACTGCGTCAGGGACCGGCGCAGGATGTGTCCGCACTCCTCGTCCGAGCGTGGATTGGACATGGTGAAACGGGCGCGGCCGCCGAACAGCAGGCGGTGGTCGGGGGTGGTGAAAAAATAGTTGCCGATATTCTTGGTCGTCACATAGGAACGGCGCGTCGGCAGCAATCGCTGTAGTTGTGCCGGGTCCAGCGGCTCGGTCACAACGATGAAGCTGCCCACCGGAACGATGCGGCGCCTGAACCACCCGAGGGGGCCGCGCGAGGTGGCGCCCGTCGCAACCAGGACCTGCTTCGCTTCCAGCGTTCCCCTCGCCGAGGTGATCCGGTAGGCACCGCCCGGCAGGCGTTCCAGCTTGGTGACGGCGGCGTTCTCAAAGACGCGCGCGCCGCTGCGGGCGGCCGCCTCGGCCAGCCCGACGCCGAATTTGCCGACGTGCATCTGGGCACAGCCGCCTTGAACCAGGCCACCGTAGAATTTGCCCGAATCGATCTCGTCACGTATGCGTTCACGGGTGACGAGCTTGACGTCAGTGTCGACATTGGCGCTCAGCATGTCGTGGGTGCGGACCAGTTGTTCATAGTGCCCGGGCTTGACGGCGAGTTTTATCTTGCTGGTGCGCCGGAAGTCGCATTGAATATGCTCCGTCTTGACGATGTTCTCGACCGTGCCGACCGCATTGCCGAAGGCCTGATAGTAGGAGCGGGCACGCTCGAGGCCGATCTTCCGCGCCAGTCCGCCGAAGTCTTGTACCAGGCCGGAATTGCATTGCCCGCCATTGCGCCCCGAGGCTTCGCCGACCACCCCGCCCGACTCGAGCACGGTGACCGTCGCCTTGCGTCGCGACAAGGCCAGTGCGGCGGACAGGCCGGTGAAACCGCCGCCGATGATGGCAACGTCGACACGGCCATCGACCGGCCCGGCGGCGGCTCCGGCGAACTTGGGGGCCGTTTCCAGCCAGTAGGATTCGAGTTTCATGGCGAAGTTAGCGGTGACAAACGCAAGAAATGGGGTGGGGCTGATAGCGGCTCATGATCCTCTTTCTGGTCCGGCATGGCCGGTCGTTACTGGCCCGACAATTAAAACATGAGGGGACTTTGGAATGTCCTTTATTGAAGGTTTAAGGACCAACAAAACGCGGTTTTGTCAGGGTCAATCAGCATAGTTTGCCGTGCGCGCCGCATCGGCCACGGCCGGCGTGAAATTTTCAGCGCCGGCCTCGCCAAGGACGGCAATTTGTCGCCTGGCGGTGAATTTACCCTCCAGCACAATATGCCAAGGCCGCGATAAATACAAAATCCGCTTTGCTTCGAACCGCCTTTTGTACAAGCAAACACTTCACACGGCCGGCTAACATTCCCTCATCGTCAAATCGGCCTCCATCATGTCTAAGTCATCGCTCGTTGCCCTCGATCGGGATCACCTCATCCACCCGGTTTCATGCTTGCGTAGCCACGAGAATAAGGGCGTCACGATCCTCGAGTCCGGGCGCGGTGCCTTTCTTCGCGACATCGACGGCCACGAATTGCTCGACGCATTCTCCGGCTTGTGGTGCGTCAACGTCGGCTACGGCCAGGAGAGCATCGTGCGCGTCGCCGCCGAGCAAATGAGTCGCCTGCCCTACGCCACGGGCTACTTCAGCTTCGGCGCCGAACCCGGCATACGCCTGGCGGCGCGGCTGGTCGAACTGGCGCCGGCGGCGCTGCGGCATGTCTACTTTACGCTGGGCGGTTCCGATGCCGTCGATTCGGCGATTCGCTATATCACTTACTACTGCAACGCCCTCGGTCAACCCGAGAAGAAGCATTTCATCACTCTCGAGCGCGGCTACCATGGATCTTCCGCGCTGGGTTCGGGCCTGACGGCGTTGCCGACGTTTCATCGCAAGTTCGATGTGCCGAAAGAGAATCAACATTACATCGCCTCGCCCTATCCCTACCGCAATCCGGTCGGCAACGACCCGCAGGCCATCATCGCCGCGTCGGTGGCGGCATTGCGCGCCAAGGTCGCGGAGATCGGCGTTGAGCGCGTCGCCGCTTTCTTCTGCGAGCCGGTGCAGGGATCGGGCGGCGTCATCGTGCCGCCCTATGGCTGGCTGAAGGCGATGCGCGAGACTTGCCGGGAGCTGGGCGTCCTGTTCGTCGCCGACGAAGTGATCACCGCCTTCGGCCGCACCGGCCCGATGTTCGCCTGCGCCGCCGAGGATGTCGAACCCGACCTGATGACCCTCGCCAAGGGACTGACCGCCGGTTATGCGCCGATGGGCGCGGTGCTGATGTCGGACGCGGTGTACAACACCATCGCCGACAGCGACGGCGGCAAGCTGGTGGTCGGCCACGGCAATACCTACTCGGCGCATCCGGTCAGCGCGGCGATCGGCCTGGAAGTGCTGCGCCTCTATGACGAAGGCGGACTGCTGGCCAATGGTATCGCCCAGGGGCCGTATTTCGCCCAAGTCTTACACCGGCTACTGGAACATCCGCTGGTCGGCGACGCACGCCAGCGCGGTCTGCTGGGCGCATTGGAACTGGTCGCCGACAAAGCCAGCAAGCGGCGCTTCGACCCGGCCCTTAAGTTGAGCGAACGAATTTCGTCGGCCGCCTACCGCAACGGCATCATCTTCCGCGCCTTCGACGACAATATTCTCGGCTTCGCACCGGCACTCTGCTACAGCGCGGAAAACTTCGACCTCCTGTTCGAGCGTGTCCGCAAGACCCTGGACATGGTTCTCGAACAGCCCGACGTTCGCGGCGCCTTGGCCTGACACGCCGCCACGCTCCCGCTACGGCGGGCCTGTCCATTTCTTTGAGTCGATAATCATGGTCTCACCATTCAAGATCGCGGTCATTCCGGGCGACGGCATCGGCCGGGAAGTGATGCCCGAAGGTTTGCGCGTGCTCAATGCCGCCGCAAAGCGTTTCGGATTCGGCCTTCAGTACACCCACATCGACTGGGCGAGCTGCGATTACTACGCCAAGACCGGGCAGATGATGCCCGACGACTGGAAGGTGCAACTCGCCGGCATGGATGCGATCTATTTCGGCGCGGCGGGCTGGGCGGCGACCGTGCCCGACCATATATCGCTGTGGGGATCGCTCCTGAAGTTTCGCCGCGAATTCGACCAGTACATCAATCTGCGCCCGGCCCGGATCTTCCCCGGCGTCGCCTGCCCCCTGGCCGGCCGGGGACCGGGCGACATCGACATGCTGATCGTGCGGGAAAACACCGAAGGCGAATATTCCTCGGTCGGCGGCATCATGTACGAGAACACCCCGCGCGAGATCGTCATGCAGCAGTCGGTGTTCTCGCGCAGCGGCGCCGACCGGGTGCTGCGCTACGCCTTCGAGCTGGCGCAACGACGACCGCGCAAACACGTCACCGTGGCGACCAAGAGCAACGGCATCTCGATCAGCATGCCGTGGTGGGACGGGCGCGCCGCGGAAATGGCGGCAGCGTATCCGGACGTCGCCTGGGACAAGCAGCATATCGACATCCTGTGCGCACGCTTTGTCCTGCAACCGCAGCGCTTCGATGTGGTCGTGGCCTCGAACCTGTTCGGCGACATCCTGTCCGACCTCGGTCCGGCCTGCACCGGCACCATCGGCATCGCGCCGTCGGCGAACCTCAACCCGGAACGGGTGTTTCCTTCCCTGTTCGAACCGGTGCATGGCTCGGCGCCTGACATCTACGGCAAGAATATCGCCAATCCGGTGGCCATGATCTGGTCCGGGGCGATGATGCTGGACTTCCTCGGCCGCGGCAGCGGACCGGCGCATGACGCGCATGACGCCATTCTTTCGGCAATCGCCGGCGTGCTGGCCGATGGGCCGCATACCGCCGACATGGGCGGCAGCGCCTCGACGACCGAGATGGGCCGGGTGATTGCCGAGCGGGTAGCCGCGCAGGCTTGACGCGCTGACCGCGACATGACGAGGCGCCCTGCGACGCCGACCGCTTACCCGGTGGAAGTCGTCTTCCCCGATCTCGGCGATTATGTCGAGGGCAACGGCGGCATCCCTTACGTGTATTCGTTTGCCAGCGGCGTCCCGCCGCGTTGATCAGGATTTCAACCGGCTGTGGACGCCGGCGTTCCGGTCCTGACTCCCTACCCGGACTGCGTCCTGGTGATGCCTTCCTTGCGTCAATTGCGACCCGGCGTCACCGTGGCAAGGCTGGGGCGGTTAGTAGTCCCCGCCGCTCCCCGCTGACGGCCGGATCGGGCTCACTCGCCGCGCGACAAGGCCGTGAAGTCGTTGATCAGGTCGCCCAGTTTGTGCCGGGCATGGGCGCGTTGCCCCGGCGTGGTCATGGCATGAATGGCCACCAGCAGGGTCGCCGAGTTTCGCCGCAGCGCCCGCGCCTGGGTTAGGCGCGCGGGATCATTGGGCAGGTCGAAGTGCGCCGCGTACTCGCGGAGCAGCTGCACGATCCGCTCGCGCGGCGGGTGCTGACGCTGCACCAGGCGCATCAGCGCCAGCCAGTCGCGTTGCCGCCGCAGTCGTTCGTCATACCAGAAGCGGGTGGCCGGCGGCTGTCCGGCAACCAATTTTCGCAGCGCTAATCGCTGGTCATCGCTGAACTCGCCAAACCAGTATTCGGCGCGTTCCAGTTGCCGCTTGAATTGCGCATCGTGCTGCCCGCCTTCTCCGTCGGCCAGCCGCACCTCCCTGGCGTAAGCGGCGTCGTTCCGCTTGAATCGGCTGGCCGCACGCGCGATCTGGTCGGGCGTGGCAGTCAGCAGCAAGTCCGCGATGTCCGGCGCCGCCTGTTCGGCCAGCGTCATGCCGGCGTGGATGATTCCATCGGCCAGGGTCAAGGCATCGCCGGGCGTTGGCTGGCCGGCGACGAACTCCTGGCCTTGACGGACCAGACGAATGTACTCGGACAACTGGGTCTGGCGATGCCAGGCATGAAAGCGGGTGAGCCGCTCGCGGACCAATTCATCCTGCTCCGGCGACAGCTCGACATACTGGTCGATCCACCAGCGGACCAGACTGTCGGCATTGTCATAGCTGAGGCGCACGGTACTACAGCCAGTCAGCAGCAAGGCCGCGCAGAGGACCGACAGGAGACGAAAGCAACGGCGCATGGCACTCAAATGAACCGCAACGGAAGCTTATTATCGCCCGGATTCTCCAGCCGCCTGGAGATTTGTCGCGACTATGGCTATCCTGTATCGTTGCCACGTTGAAATCCTCGGTATCCCGTTCGAACCATGCCGGTGGTCGTCAGAAGCATTTCAAGAATCATCGTGCCGTGTCGTTGGTGAAAAATGAGCAAAACCGCGAGATATGCCCAGAGTCGAACCGATACCCTGATCGGTGCCGGCATGCACGTCCATGGTCAGATGGATTTCACCGGCGTTTTGCGCGTTCAAGGAGCTGTCCTCGGCAGCATCGCCTGCGACGGTGATTCAAACGGAACGATCGTCGTTGGCAAGTCGGGAAACGTCACCGGCACCATCAACGCACCGTACGTCGTGGTCGGTGGCCGTGTCGACGGACCGGTCAGTTCATCGGAGACCATAGAAATTCAGCAAGGCGCCTGCCTGATCGGGGACGCCGACTATCGGGCCATTGAAATCCAATTGGGCGGCATCATCGAAGGCGAACTGAAGCCACGGATGCCAATCGATGGTGAGCGAGCGCGGCAGGAGCCCGATAGTAATATCCCGGCGCCGCCATCGCTCGGGGAACGTCGCATCCCGCCCGGCGGCGGCTATTGGCGGCGCCTGAAGGGCCGGCGCAAGCTCGGCGTTGGCGTGGCGCTGCTCGCCGCCATGACCACGGCGGTGCTGGTGTACCGGGGTTCGACGCCCGTCGTGCCGCCGGAGACGGATGTCGTACTCAGGGCCGAATCGTCCATGCAGGCGGCTGCGCCGGCGCCCACCGTCGCGGCAGGCAGTGGCGAATCGAAGGATGGCCCGAAAGAAACTGCCGGCCATGCGGTTGTCGTGGCGCCAGGCTCGGATCCGGATGCCAGCAGGGATCTGCGCGTGCCGCCCGCCGCTCTTGCCGAAACCGACGCGGAAGCACCGCAGATCGTGCAAGGAGTCAATCCCGGCAAGCCGGCGGGCGTCTTTTCGGTGATCTGCAAGGAAGCGTCCGTGCTGATCAGGAAGAGGCGCCTGGATCCCGGCGAGGGAACGCGTATCGAAATTGCCCGGGGGGCGACGGAAAACGTGGCGTTTGCGGAAAACGAAATCTTTCGGGTCGCGCAAGGCCGCAACCTGATAATTTTCTACCAGGGGCGGAAGGTGGCGCCGAAAACCATCGAAAGCGGTGCCTGGATGAGTTTCGTCCCTCACCCACCGGCTGGGGCCAGCGACAAAAGGTAGCCGCGAGGCCGGCGGAAAGCGGGTAGACTCACACAACCGCTACGCAATACTGCCATTGGCAGGGAAAATCCATGAACCTGATCCGACTGATGTTCACCGCGCTACTGCTTGCTGCTGGCGCTTTCGGCGCCGCGCAGGCCGAGGATTTGTGCGGCAAATCCGCGAATCCGCTGGTGGTCGAATATCCCGGCGGTGGCAACATCTCGCTCAGCTATCGGATTTGCATCACCGATTTGAGACACCCATCGCTCTACTGGGAAAGCAACATGACGTACAACAACGTCAGCTTCGATGGCACCTATCAAATCAACGGAACGGTGGACATGCGGCTGGACTGGGCCAGCGACGCCATCGGCGCCCTGGTTTTCAGGAATGGGCCACTGACGTTTACGGTGGGAGGAAAGTCATTCGACGTCGTGTTCAACGACCTGGCTTTCAATTTCAACGATAAGTTCCAGCTCCAGAATACTACCGGGTCGCTGACCATCAATGGTGTGACGGCAACCGCGGACAACGCCTACCTGGCCTACCTGCTACGCTAGTGCCCGGTTCTGTTTCTGGGCTGCCAGCCGGCCGCCGGAGACGCGGACGATTCCCGCCAGGTCGCGGTGTTGCTGGACGTCGGCGTAGCCGGCCCGCTGCAGCAGAGCGCGCACACTTTCCGCCTGGTCGTAGCCATGCTCGAACCACAGCCCACCGCCCGGCAAGAGGCGAGGCAAAGAAGCTTCGACGATGTGGCGGATCGCCGCTAAACCGTCGTCACCGCTGGCCAGCGCGCGCTGCGGCTCGTAACGCAAATCACCCTGAGTCAGATGCTGGTCCTCGGCACGAATGTATGGCGGATTGGCGACGATCACGTGATAGCGCTCGTCACCCAGCGCCTCGAACCAATCGCTCTGCACGAAACCTATGACGGCACTGTGCCGGGCGGCGTTCACCCGTGCCAGCGCCAGCGCATCGGCAGAAAGGTCGACGGCCGTGACTGCCGCAAGTTCGGCTTCGAGCGCCAGGGTGACGGCGATACAGCCGCTGCCGGTGCCCAGATCCAGCACGCGAGCGCGTGAAACTCCGCGCAGGCTTTCGATGGCAAGGTCGACCAGCAGTTCGGTTTCCGGGCGCGGAATCAGCACTGCCGGCGACACCGCGAAGTCGCGGCCGTAGAACTCCCGCAATCCGGTCAGGTAGGCGATCGGTTCGCCCGCGGCGCGGCGCCGCACCAATTCCCCAAAACGCGCCGCCGCGTCGGCAGGCAACGCGTCATCGCAGTGTGCTGCCAGATAGGCCGCCGAGTGGCCCAGCACATGTCTCAGCAACAGACGCGCCTCGCTAACAGGGATGGCTGCCCGCGCCTCGGCAAGAGCGCCGGCGATGCTGCCGGCACTCCGATCGCCGGTGCGGGCACTGGTGCCCGATGTTGGTTCTGGGGTACGGATCATTGGTTTTCCGACAGGGCGGCGAGCAGTTCAGCCTGATGCTCTGCGGTCAGGGCGCCGACCAGCTCGTCGAGGTCGCCGTCCATGATGGCGTCGAGCTTGTACAGGGTCAGGTTGATGCGATGGTCGGTCATTCTTCCCTGAGGGAAATTGTAGGTGCGGATGCGCTCGGAGCGGTCGCCGCTGCCGATCAGGCTCTTGCGCGTCGAGGCGATCCTGGCCTGCTGCTCGCGCGTCTGCTTGTCCTTGATGCGCGCCGCCAGGACCGCCAGGGCCTGCGCCTTGTTGCGGTGCTGGGAACGGTCGTCCTGGCACTCGACGACGATGCCGGTGGGCAGATGGGTGATGCGCACCGCCGAGTCGGTCTTGTTGATGTGCTGGCCGCCGGCGCCGGAGGCGCGGAAGGTGTCGATGCGCAGCTCGGCCGGGTTGATATTCACCTCGGCCAGTTCATCCGCTTCGGGCAGCACCGCCACGGTGCACGCCGAGGTGTGAATGCGCCCCTGGGTCTCGGTCTCGGGAACGCGCTGGACGCGGTGTCCGCCGGACTCGAACTTGAGCCTGGAATAGGCGCCGTTGCCCAGCACGCGGGCAATCACTTCGCGGTAGCCGCCGAGTTCCGATTCGCTGGCCGAGATCACCTCGACCTGCCAGCGTTGGCGCTCGGCGTAACGGGTGTACATGCGGAACAGGTCGCCGGCGAACAGGGCCGATTCGTCTCCGCCGGTGCCGGCGCGGATTTCCAGGAACAGGTTGCGCTCGTCGTTCGGGTCGCGGGGCAACAGGGCTTTCTGCAAGGCCTCTTCGACGCGCAGCATCTCGTCACGGCAGCGCGGAATCTCATCCTCGGCCAGCGCCTTCATTTCGGCATCGCCGAGCATCTCCTGCGCTTCGTTCAGCCCGTCCTCGGCCTTGCGGAATTCCGCATAGAGCGCCACCACCTGCCCGATCTCGGCATGTTCCCGGGTCAGCTTGCGATAGTTGTCCATGTCGCGGGCAACGTCCTGCTGGCCCAGCAATTGGTCGAGTTCGGTCAGGCGGCCGCTGAGCTGTTCAAGTTTGGCGCGAATGCTTGGTTTCATAATCACCAGTCGAAATGCCGCACGGCGCCCTGGCTGCGGCGCGGCGCGGTCACAGACCAGCTATTCTCCGGGATGCAGGTGGTAAATGCGCGAGATCAGTTGCGCCAGCTGGTCGCGCTCGTCGCCCTCGGCCTGATTCAGCGCGTGGGTCGGCGCATGCAGCAACTTGTTGGTGAGTCCTTGCGACAGCGCTTCCAGCACCTTGGCCGGATCGTCGCCGCGGGCCAGCAGCTTGTGCGCATGCTCAACTTCGTGGCGGCGGGAACGCTCCGCGGCATCGCGCAGCGCCCGGATGGTCGGCACCGCTTCGCGCGAGTCCATCCAGTGCAGAAAGTTGTTGACGCGCGTGGCGATGATTTCCTCGGCCTCGACCACGGCGGCCTGGCGCGACTCCATGCCGCTCTCGACTATCTGGCCGAGATCGTCGAGAGTGTAGAGAAAGACGTCGTCGAGCTTGCCGACCTCGGCCTCGATGTCGCGCGGCATCGCCAGGTCGACCATCACCATCGGCCGGTGACGACGCACCTTGACGGCGCGCTCGACCATGCCCAGGCCGATGATGGGCAGCGGGCTGCCGGTGCAGGAAACCACGATGTCGTATTCGGCGAGGCGGCCGGCCACCTCGTCGAGGCGCAGGGCGTCGCCCTGGTATTTTTGTGCCAGGGACTCAGCGCGTTCCAGCGTGCGATTGGCTATGGTGATGCGCTTCGGCCGCTGTCCGGCGAAATGCGCGGCACACAGGTCGATCATCTCGCCGGCGCCGATGAACAACACTTTCTGCTCCGCCAGGCTCTCGAAAATGCGCGCCGACAAATGCACGGCGGCGGCGGCCATGGAAACGATATTGGCGCCGATGGCGGTGGTCGAACGCACTTCCTTGGCCACCGAGAAGGTGCGCTGGAACAG
>JBAYJH010000155.1:0-11190 GCA_041665185.1 Sterolibacterium sp. | reverse complement strand
TTCAGCACCGATCAGGACAACGGCATCATCTTCGAGGCCCCCGACCATGAAGGCGAGCGTACCGATGCCCTGCGCCAGGCTTTTCTGCCCTTTGCCCAGGCGGTCAATCGCAAGCTCGATGCTTGCGGATTCACCCTGTGCAAAGGCAACATCATGGCGGGCAACCCGGAGTTATGTCTGTCGCTGACCGAGTGGCGCGACAAGTTCTCGAGCTGGCTGCATGCGGCCAGCCCGCAAGCCTTGTTGAATGCCTCCATCTTTTTCGACTTGCGCCCGATCTTCGGCGCCGATTCGCTGGCCGATACGTTGCGCGAATGGCTGTTGGCCCGAACCGGTGGGGCATCGCTATTCCTGCGTTTCATGGCGGGGAATGCCATGTTGGCGCCGCCGCCGCTGGGTATCGTGCGCGATTTCGTTTATCAAAAGAACCGTGAATTCCCTCACACCATCGACCTCAAGGCCTACGGCTCGCGGCCGTTTGTCGATGCCGCGCGCATCTTCGCCCTCGCCAACGGGATTAGCCACACGTCGACGGTGCAACGCCTGCGCGCGGTTGCCGAACGCATGGAATTCGCCCGCGATGACGTGGCGGCCATGGTCGAAGGCTTCTATTTCATCCAGCAGCTACGTTTGCGCCACCAGCAAGTTGGCGGAACCACGCCGGACTCAGCCAACCGCATCGATCCGGATCAATTGAATGAGCTGCATCGCCACGTATTGAAGCAGGCCTTCAAGCAGGCCAGGAGGCTACAGCAGAAGCTCCAGCTCGACTACCGGCTCTGAGCGATCCGCCAGCCGGGCAGATCCGCCGGTGGCGTTTGCGCTTTGACTCGGGCACGCACCACGGCTATAATCGCGCGCTCATTTGCAGGACATGGCCAGGTAGCTCAGTTGGTAGAGCAGCGGACTGAAAATCCGCGTGTCGACGGTTCGATTCCGCCCCTGGCCACCAAAAGTTCTTAAGTTTCATGTGGATAGGTCACCTTTTGGGGTGGCCTTTGTTCTTTTTGGTGGTTCGCGTGCCGCCATAATTGGTCCGCGCGGCGCTATGGGTCGGCAGGACGGCCGGTATACGGGTGCCTGGGGGCCGCAATTCTTGGGAAATTTGGAAATGCATCAAACAGCCTATTGTTATCATTGCGGCGTCCATCACCCGGTCGAGGAAATGCGCCAGATCATGACCAAAGGTGGCAAGCGCATGCGCTGCATCAAGAGCATCCAGGCAGCGAAAGCCGAACAAGCGCGGCGCGATTCATTCGGTCGCCAGATGACCGAAGCGAACAAGGCAGCAAATCAAGCCAAGATGAGAATCTTGAATTCCCTATGAGCACGTTGGGCAACCGGAGTACAGATATGCACACTGTTCCAATTCTCCAATACCTGAAGAAGTACGGCCAGCGACTTGACTGGGAGATCGCGACGGCTATGGACATTCCGTTGACCAAGGTCCGCAGTTCCCTATCGAGCCTGTCCGCGCGGGGCGAAATTTCCAGTTGCAGCGTGACCCGATTCAACGATGGCAAGCCCGTATCGGGCGTGCTCTGTAGGGTCGCGGGCTATATTCCGCCGTCTGCTCCAGGGCCGAAGCCAGGGGCGAAGAGTTAGATAAGGGCTAGTTCAATGAGTGCTCTGCCCAAATGCCCGAAATGCAACTCTGAGTTCACCTACGAGGACGGCAGCATGTACATCTGCCCGGAATGCGCCCACGAATGGACCAAGGAAGCCACGGCGAATGCCGATGAAAAGCGCGTCGTGCGCGACGTCCATGGAAGCGTGCTTCAGGATGGCGATTCCGTGACCGTGATCAAGGACCTGAAGGTCAAGGGCTCATCCTCGGTGGTCAAGGTCGGAACGAAGGTGAAGAACATCCGCCTGGTCGACGGCGATCACGATATCGACTGCAAGATCGATGGCATTGGAGCGATGTCTCTGAAGTCGGAGTTTGTGAAGAAGGCTTGAATGGCCAGGCAACGCGAAGACGGTTTTCGAATACTACCCATGGCCGACCGGGCGATCGCCGGTAGCATGGTCTAATAGTGCGGAGGCATCTCGTCGCGCAAGTTGCGTGGTGAGGCTTGAGTATCGTCAGCCTGCAATTGCTGACTCAAGGCACGCAGTTCCTTCTGAAGTTGCTCAATTTGTTGCTGCTGTCGGAACACCGTTTTGTTCAGATCTTCCAGCATATCTTCGGCATAGCTCAACTTGATTTCGATTTCCGCGAGGCGGGATTCCATGGCATCTCCAGTGGCTTGGCTTGCGCGATTGTGCGGCCAGCCCTTAGTGCCAAAGGCGAGCCGCTACCGCCGTAATGATGGCGGCAATGAGGAGCAGGACGGGATAAAGGACGCTGCGGAAGTGCGGGATGGTTCTGCCTTTGGTGGTTCTCTTAACCTCTTCATATTCTTTCTTTCGCGCATAGATTTCCGCTAGGCTCCCAACGACTAGAAAGAGTGCAAGATAGAAGATGACTGTTCTGTAGTCCATCGGTTGATTTAACCACAAATCGGCCGGCCGAATATTCGTGAGTCGACAGTTCGGCTCAGTTCGGTTCTGTCCCTGACGCCAAGAATTGTCGGATTCAATCTCGCCGACTCGCCACGGGAGAGCCAGGGTGTTTCCCGGCTTTCCGATCAGGCGGATGTCGCAAGTGGCATGGGGCCGCGCAGAGCCGGAACTGAGCCGGTCAGACTATCGTCCGTGCCTATTCCTGTCGAACTGGAGAATCTTCGCCCCTTGAGGAGGATGGGCGCAGGCCCTCAATCTATTGACCCTGTCGTGCGACTCCCGCAACTCCGAGGGCATAGGGGCATCCTTGCGCAGATGCAACGCTTTGACGAATTCACTTAACAGATGACTTCTCATGACGGTTGGCCTCCGGGTGTTTTAACGGTAATGGCGGTGTCCGACTTTAGACCGACTGACAAAATGCCATTCGCCGAATATGCGGGGTATTATTGAAACGATCATTTCGACCCCGACCCCGACCCCGACCCCGCCCCCGAGACTCATGGCAACGCGCACCGCTATCCTGATGGCCCTTTTGATTGCCGCGAGCAGCAGCGCGCGGGCGGAATGGGTCGAGACGGCGAGTGACGCCAACGCGACCGGGTATGCCGATCCGTCGACTGTCAGCCGGGTACTGGGTGTGGTGAAGATGTGGGAATTGGTCGACTACAAGACGACCAAGACATTCAACGCGAGCATCAGGCCGGTGTCGTTCCGCTCCACGGTTTCACAGGTTGAATACGACTGCGCGGAGAACAAGCTGCGCCGAGTGGCTCAGACTTTCTTTTCCGGGAAGATGGCTGAAGACAGTCCTGTCTATGCCAACCCAACGCACGGGGAGTGGGTCGCGATTCGGCCTGGCTCGAACGGCGAGGCGATGTGGAAAGTGGCCTGCGGAAACAAGTAAGTAGGGAGTGCCGCAGCGCCCGATAGACGAGTGGAATGTCTCTTGCTTAGTTGAAAGGGTCTTTCCAAAACGCTTGCGGCATGGCTGTGCCTATCTACTCGAACATGTTGAATCCAACTGTTAAACCTGGAAACTTGCCGGTATCACCCGTGCAACCTGAAGCCCTGTCGGCAATTCCTGCCCCCCGCATGCCACCGTTCGACGACCGAGTTGTCAATTGTTGCCGACTCTTTTGTTGCGGCTAGGCGGGCGGAGGCATCGTGGATAGCAATTACCCCGTCACTGTAGTGATCAGATGCATGTCAAAAGGATGGTCAAAATGATACTTTCGCAGTTCCTTTCTTCCTACTATTCGAACACAACGAGCAGCAGTTCACCGGAGGTGATGGCGAAAGTTGCCAAGACCATGCAGGCCCAAAATACCGGTGCGCCCGCGCTCAATGCGGCGCTGGCAAGCGACAACACCACGCTTTCCGGCCTAGGGAAGTTGATGAGTGCCCTGACGTCATTCCAGTCGGCCGCGCAATCGCTCTCCGGAAAGGCGGCGGCCGTGGCAGGGGCGGCGCCGGATGCGATACAACTTGCCCAGAAAGTGACCGACCTGGTCAGTCAATACAACGCGCTGAACACGACGATAAACGGGCTCCGCAAAGGCGACCTGAAGTCGGATGCCGGCGTCTTGCGCATACAAAGCCAGCTTGCCAAAGCTTTCAACCCCAGTTCGGGCGGCAGGGCAGATGCGTCAAGTCTCACACTGGGAAGTATCGGGATTTCCACCCCGAAGAACGGTGCCTACGCTATCGATGCGGCCAAGTTGCAGAAAGCCATCGCCGCAAACCCTGATGGTGTAGCCAGGCTTTTCGCCAACGGCGGCAAGGGGATTGCCGACAATATGGTGAGCCAGATTCAGGGCTTGGTGTCGCCGACCGGCAGCATCAAGAAAGAGACGGCGGCCATAAACAAGGACATTGCGTCCCTGAACGCGAAGAAGGACAGCTTGGCGAAAGCACTGACTGCCCAGGCGAACGCCTTGGCAAAACTCTACTCGCAGCAGAATGCCTCGGGAAAGACCACCGGGAACCTCTCTCTCTTCGACATGCTGACCTGACAAACTTTCGCTAAAGCCTGATCGCTGCCGGATCGCCGCTCCATTGCGCGAGTGCCGCTTCCGCTGCCGCCGCGCTGAGTTCGAAGCGCGCCAGGACGTCCTCGGCGACATGGCGCCAATGGGCGGCGCCCTCTGCAATGGCGGCTCGCAACGCGGCGTCGGCGTCGTTCGCGCGCCATTCGCGGTAGGCGGTGGCCAGCGCCGGAAACAGCGCGAGGCGCATGCCGTCGAAATTGGCGAACCAGAAATGCAGCGCGCCGCGCGCGTCGCCTTCCAGCAGGGCGGGCAGGGTGACGAGGCAGTCGGCCAGGTTGTCGCGCACCGCTCGCGCCAGGACTTCGGCGCGTTTGTCGTGGCCGGCGGCGAGCATCTCTTCCCAGGCCGGACCGAGCAGGCGCCCTGCGCCGTGTTCGCCCAGTTCGTGTAGCACCAGCAGCTCGGTGACCGCATCCGCCAGGCGCGCCATTGCCGCGGTGGCGCCGGTGCGGTAAGCGTAGCTATCCAGCGCCGCTTGCAGCGGGCCGTCGTCGCCCTTGGCCTGCCATGCCTCGACTTTCTCCCACAGCCACTGATGCAGGGCATCTTGGCGAATGATGATGGTGTCCCCACGCGAAGCCGCCGGGATCGCCGTCAGGTCGCGCGCGTATTCGCGTCCGCAAATACGGATATCCAGGCCTTCGCGCCGCTCTTCGCGGACCAGGCGGCCGAGGAAGAAATGCGGCTTGTGAAAACGGCCGATGCCAGCGCCGTAGATCAGGTCTTGCCCTTGCAAGGCCTGGTTGATCGCCGCGCTGTCGAACGGCTCGTGATACTGGCCGCCGACCGGGACGGTGCCGTAGTCCTGGTCTTCCAACGCTTCCCACAGCGCTTCACGGGCGTTGAGCCAGGCGCCGATCTCCGCCCGCGCCGGCAGGGTTCCCCCCGGCGGGATGCCGCGTTCCCAACGGCAGTACTCGCGCATTGCCAGCAGGTAGTTGCACATGGTCATTTCACGGGCATGGCGGGCATCGGCGATGCAGCAGTTGCGCCGTACCGCTTCGACCAGCAGATCCAGTTCGCAGAGCGCGTCGAAAGCCCCCATCACGATCTGCCGGCGGGCGTCGCCCGCCTCGTCTTCCAGCCGTAGGCGAGAGTCGCCAGCGCTGTCGCCGCCACTGCCGGCAGGGCGTACGCATTGAGCGTCTCCCAGCCCTGGCGCGAGATCAGAATGCCGGAGGACAGGGACGTGATGCCCTGGATGGCGAAGACGATGAAATCGTTAGTGCCTTGTGCCTTGGCTTTTTCCTCGCTGCGATAGGTTTCGGTCAGCAGCGTGGTACCGCCGATGTAAAGGAAGTTCCAGCCGACGCCGAGCAGAAACAGCGCCCACCAGAAATGCATGACGGAGATACCGTCGAGGGCGATGGCGATGCACACGGCCATCAGCGCCGTGCCGGTCAAGATGACTTTGAGGACGCCGAAGCGTTTGATGATATCGCCGGTAAAGAAGGACGGCGCAAACATCCCGATGACGTGCCATTCCAGTACCAGCGCGGTATCGGCGTAAGGGTGGCTGCAAATGTCCATCGCCAGCGGCGTCGCGGTCATCAGCAGGTTCATCACGCCGTAGCCGGTGGCGGCGGCGAGCACGGCGATGAGGTAGGCTGGTTGGCGGGCGATTTCGCCGATGGGCCGGCCGGAATGCACGCGCTCCAGCGCGGTCAGGGGGGGAATGTTGAGGCGGCTGACACAGGCGAGCGCGACCAACGCAATGCCGGCCAGCGACAGATAGGTGCCGAGGTAGGCCGGCTCCAGCATGTGCCGGGTGTGGGTGCTGGCCCAGGGCCCGAGGATGCCGCCGAGGATGCCGCCGGCAAGCGTGAAGGAGATCGCCCGGCTCTTCCAGCTTGGGAGAGCCGCGTCGGCGGCGGCAAAGCGATATTGCTGGCCAAAAGCCGTGTAGCCGCCGCACAACGCCGCACCCAGGCACAGCCAGAGGAAGCTCCGGTTGATGATGGCCAGCGCGCAAACCAGCGAGCCGAGGCAGCCCAACAGCGCGCCAGCGGAGAAGCCGGCGCGCCGGCCATAGCGGCGCATGAAGAAGGAGGCGGGCAGCGTTATGCTGGCGCCGCCCAGCACATAGGCGGTCAGCGGCAGCGTGGCAAAGCCGGGGTCGGGAGCAATCGCCCGGCCGGCCAGACCGGTCACGGCGACCATGCTGACGCCGTGGGTCAGCAACAGGCCCTGGCAGACGGCGAGGATGAGTATTTCACGCATGCCGGCCGCTGTTTGTCGTGCGTTGCCCGGCTTTCCATTCCGGGTAGCCGTCTTGCAGGCGCCGCGCGCGATAGCCCGACCGGCGCAGTTGCTCGACCGCGTCGAAGGCCAGCAGGCAGTATGGGCCGCGGCAATAGGCGACGATCTCGCGGTCCTTGGGCAGGTCGGCCAGGCGCCGCGGGAGTTCGTCAAGCGGAATGTTGACCGCGTCCGGAATATGGCCGGCGACATACTCGCTGGCCGGGCGAACGTCCAGCACCATCACTTCGCCGCGTTTCACCCGTACCAGCAGTTCATCCCGGTTCACCGCCTGGAGCGTGTCGCGCCTCTCGAAATTGTCGCGGACGATGCGCTCGACCTCGCTGTTCTGTCGCTCCGCCACGCCGCGTAGCGCGGCGATAATGCCGGGGACGGCATCGTCGGCAAGGGAATAGATCACTTGCAGGCCCGCCCTGCGCGAAGTGGCAAGGCCGCCCAGACGCAGGACTTGCAAGTGGTGCGAGGTGTTGGCAACAGGCAACGCGCATGCCTGCGCCAGGACCTCGACGCTGCGCTCGCCCTGGCCGAGGGCTTCCAGCAATTCGAGGCGCACCGGATGGGCCAGCGCCTTGGCCGCCTGCGCGAAATGCGCCAGCAGTTTCTGCTTGGGACTTTTTGAAGACGTCATGGGACGGATTATGACGTTGCTTCAGCGGCGGCGGAAGCAGCAGTAGATAAATTTCTGTTGGCCCTGAGATGGCGTGACATGGGTTTCACGCAGCGATTGGCAGAGTTCAAAGCCGTCGCCCAGTTCCGCGCTCAACTGCTCCGGGCTATAGCGACAGACCGGAAGATTGCTGCACATGTCGGGGCCGTCATCGGCAAATGTGGCCATGATGACGTGTGCGGCGGGCGGCACCGCATCGGCCAGGATGGATACATAGGCGGCGCGGTCGGCGGGGTCGGTCAGAAAATGAAACACCGCCCGGTCGTGCCAGAGTTTGTACGGCCCGGCGGGCTTCAACCGGGTAATGTCGCCGGCCAGCCAGTGCACAGCCGAAGCTCGGGAGCCCAGGCGGCCTTTGGCAGCGTCAAGGGCGGTCGGGGAAATATCCAGCACGCTGATATTCGAGAATCCCCGGTCGAGGAGGTGATCCACCAGGTTGGACGCGCCGCCGCCGACGTCGATGGTAGGGTCCCCGGGGCCGATCCCCAGTTGGGAAATCAGGCGCAGCGAGGTATCCGGCCGCACCTGGTACCAGCTGACCTCATGTGCCCGGCGTGTCGAATACACGTCCTCCCAGTGGCTGATCCTATCCATGTCCCCTCCGGATAATCAAAGAAAGGTTTGAATAGTAGGCCGGCTGTGGGCATACGGCAAGTGCCGCGATTGCGATGAAACGCCGCGGTGCTTGCGCTAAAATCGTCCGGTGTTCTCAGGAATGCCGCACGACATGGCCGCGCAGTGATATTCTCGGACGACAGCGCATAAAGACGGAAATGTGACCGGCGTCACATTGCAGATCAACGAATCAACGAATCAATGAATCTCTCCAGGACATCATGACCCATATCATCGATCAACAGCGTTATGCGCGCGCTATCGCGCTTTTCGATGCGGCGAACGGCGACGATCCCAACCGCGACCAGGTCGACGGCGTAGACCAGCCCAAGGAGCTGCTCTACTCTCAGCGTATGACGGAGATGCTTGAACGTTTTGCCGCGGATGCCTCCGAGGCGGTTTGCCTGGCTTGCCGCGCCCAGCATATCCAGCGCTGGAAGATTCCGCGCAAGGAGTATCCGATGACGCCCGAAGGGTACCAGCGTTGGCGTACCACGCTCTACAAATTCCACGCCGATCTGGCCGGCAAGCTGATGCAGGAGGCCGGCTACGACGACGAAATGGTGGAGCGCGTGAAGAAAGTCGTCGCCAAGCGCGGACTGAAGGTCAATCCCGAAACCCAGATGATGGAAGACGTCGCCGACCTGGTGTTCATCGAGCACTATATGCTCGGCTTTGCTGGCATCAAGCCGGACTACACCGAGGAGAAATGGCTGGATATCATTAGGAAGACCTGGAAGAAGATGTCCGACCAGGGCCGCGCGTTCGCTGTCTCCGGCAAGCTCAAACTGCCCGAAGCCCTGACACCATTGATACTCAAGGCCATACAATGAAACACCTGACTCCCAAGGAAGCTGACAAGTTCCTGCACGAAGATCCCCTGGCGTTGTTCATCGATGTCCGCAGCGAGATGGAGTTTCTCTTTGTGGGCCACCCCGTCGGCGCCATCATGGTGCCCTGGAATGACGGACCCGACTGGGAGATCAATCCGCACTTTGTCGCCCATGTCAAGAAGGCAGCCAGTGTGGACCGCCCGATCGTGTTGATCTGCCGCAGCGGCAATCGCTCGAAGGATGCCGGCGCGGCGCTCGAACAGGCGGGATTTACCTCGGTGTACAACGTTCTGCACGGCTTCGAGGGAGAGTTGGATGAACACCACCAGCGCGGCAGGACCGCCGGCTGGCGGCATGACGGACTCCCCTGGGAACAGTGTTAGGGCGCGATTTCGATTGACCGGCACGTTTCAGTATCTTGCGAAGAAAAACAAAGAAGGGTTGAGGAGGAAGCATGGCTGATCGCAGGCTGCAAGTCTTTCACACGGTGGCAAAACAACTGTCCTTCACCAAGGCTGGCGAAGTATTGTTCATGACCCAGCCGGCGGTCACTTTCCAGATCAAGCAACTCGAAGAACAGTTCGACACTCGCCTCTTCGATCGCGGCCACGGTCGCCTTTCCCTGACCCCGGCCGGCGAGATGGTGTTCGCCTATGCGGAGAAGATCCTCAACCTCTCCTCGGAAATGGAGGTCCGCCTGTCCGAGATGACCGGCGAGGTTTGCGGCCCCTTGCTGGTCGGCGCCTCGATGACCATCGCCGAGTTCCTTCTGCCGCGCATCCTGGGCGAATTCAAGTCGCGCTACCCCGGGGTGCAACCGCGCCTCGTCGTCGCCAATTCGGAAACCATCGAAAAGCGCATCGCCGAACATGTCCTCGACATCGGCTTCATCGAGTCCCAATCGCATGATCCCAACCTGCAGACCGACGTGTGTTGCGAAGACGAACTCGTCGTCGTCTGTAATCCGCGTTTTCCGCTGGCACGGTTGAAGGAAGTATCTCCCGAGAGGCTGCTCGACCATCCCTACGTGTCGCGCGAGTCGGGTTCCGGCACGCGCGAGTTCACCGATGCCTACCTGCGCGAGCACGGCAGCAGCATCGAGCAGTTGAACACCGTCATGGAACTGGGCAGCCCGGTGGCGCTGAACGCCGTGGTTGAAACGGGGTTGGGCTACACCATCGCCTCGCGCGCCTCGGTGACGAGTTCCCAGCGCCTCGGCGAACTCGTCGCCATCCCGCTCAAGCCGCGCTATATGCGCACGCTATCCATGGTGTATTCGAAGGACAAGTTCCGCTCCAAGCTCGTCACCACCTTCGTCGAATTCGCCTCGACCCGGCTCAAGCAGGTCGCCGCTAAGTAAACGCCTAACGTACGTTACGGAGCACCCCGAAACATACGAGCGCAGCGAGCAATTTGTAGCCCCCGCCCGGGCGGGGGTTGGGGGTGGGGGCGTGGCCCAAGGCCACTTCCTTCGGGGCGTAAATACCGTCTTTGAGCAATTTCATGGCACGGGGGTGGTGTGACGACGATGCCAGTTACCGGCGCATCACCGGCCGCTGACGCGTTCGTAGTAGCGGGCGCGGTAGAGCAGGCGTTGCCGGTTAGCCTCATCGCGGAAAGCCGAACGATCATGCAGCACGTTGTTGCAGATCAGACCCATGCCCGCTTCGAGGCGGCCGCGCAATGTCCAGGGTGTGCCGCGCGCCAGGATGTCTTCCAATGCCGCGACGGCGGCGCGCGTTGTGTCGTCGTTTTTCCAGAGGATGCTGATGCGCCGGGCGGTATAGCGCATATGCAATGAACCGCCGCCGTCGACCGAGAACACCGGGCCGCTTTGCGCGGCGCGCGCTTCGCCGTCGGCCTCCACGCGCGCCGGGATGGTCATGGCATCGGCAGCCGACAGGGCACGCACCAACTCCGGGTCGTTGTCGCGCAGCAGGATGTAGGCAATTTCGTGGTCCAGTAGCTGGTTGTCGCCGCCGTCAAGCGCCGGCCGCACGCAATGCAGCAACATGCCGCGCACGGTACGCTCGGGAGGATTGTAGTAGCCGTCGGTGTGCCACTTGATGGTGCGGTTGGTATAGGGAATGAAGTCGGCGTGGGTTCCCCCCTCGGCCACCGTCAAAGCGGAGATGCCTTCGTCGTCGGCGAGGTAGTGCTTGTCGAGGTGGATGAGACCCAGTTGCTCGCCGAGGCCGCGCGGAATCTCGGTGTCGGCCTGCCCGGCGGTGTTGCTGGTGTAGATGGCCATATTGGCGTG
>JBAYJH010000154.1:0-11198 GCA_041665185.1 Sterolibacterium sp. | reverse complement strand
GAGTCGCGTAATATGAACACCGACTTTCCCACCGCGCCGCTCGCCTCTGGCCTCAGAGGGGCCAGCGGCGGCGCCGTGGAAAAGTCTCTGAGCGCCTCACACACAAAAATCCTGACACTCCCACCGATTTCGGTGTATACGCGGATTTCCGGGGGTGTATGATTACCACCTTCGGGCTCCAACTAACTGACTTTCAACAACTCGCATATTTTCTTTATCCTCATGGCCGAAGCCGACGCACCTCGTCCCGAAAGTCCGCCCATGCTGTTGGACCAGGTCCGCGAGCGGATACGCGTCAAGCATTACAGCATCCGCACCGAAACGCAATATGTACATGGATCAAGCGCTTCATTTTCTTCCATGGAAAGCGACCCCCGCGCGAGATGGGCGCGGCCGAGGTCGAGGCGTTTCTGACCCACCTCGCCGTCGCGGGAGGCGTCGCCGCGGCGACGCAGAATCAGGCGCTCTCGGCGCTGCTGTTTCTGTATCGCGAGGTGCTCGGCGTGGCCCTCCCTTGGCTGGATAACGTCACTCGGGCGAAGAAACCGCAGCGCCTGCCGACGGTTCTGACGCCGGGCGAGGTCAAGTCGGTGCTTGATCGCATCGCGGGCGGCGATGGCGTGTATGCGCTGATGGCCCGCCTGCTCTATGGCACCGGCATGCGGCTGATGGAATGCGTGCGGCTGCGGGTCAAGGATATCGAATTCACCCGGCGCGAGATCCTGATTCGCGATGGCAAGGGCGGCAAGGACCGGGTCACGATGTTGCCGGACGCAATGATACAGCCGCTGGTCGCGCATCTGGAGAGACGCCGCCGTTTGTATGACGACGACCGCACCGCCGGCAAGGCGGAAGTCTGGCTGCCGGATGCGCTGGCCAAAAAGTATCCGACCGCGCCGACGGAATGGGGCTGGCAGTATGTATTCTGCTCCGGCAGCTATTCCATCGATCCGCGTAGCGGTCGCGAGCGGCGGCATCACGTCGACGAGAAGCTGTTGCAGCGGGCGATGAAGAAGGCCGTGGCCGCCGCCGGTTTGGTCAAACCGGCTACTCCCCACACGCTACGGCATTCATTCGCCACGCACCTGTTGCAATCCGGCTACGACATTCGCACGGTCCAGGAACTGTTGGGGCACTCGGACGTTTCCACCACCATGATTTACACTCACGTCCTCAACAAGGGCGGCCGCGGCGTGGTCAGCCCGCTCGACGGACTGACTTGAATGACATGACCCCCACGACTACCCACACCCACGACGTCGCCACCCTCGGCCAGGTATTCACGCCGCCGGACATCGTCGAGCGTATGCTGGCCCTGATCCGCAATAAGGGGCGCCGGCTCGACCCCGCCAGCGGCGCCGGGGCGTTTTCCTCGCGTCTGAGCCGCTGCGTCGCCATCGAGATCGACCCGCGCCATTGCCAGGCCGGGACCTTCAATATGGATTTCTTCGCCTACCCGGAGAGCGAAAAGTTCGACACCATCATCGGCAACCCGCCTTATGTGAAGGCGCGAGACATCGCGCCTGCGACCGCGCGGCACCTGTCGTCGCGGCTGCTCGACGGCCACGCCAACCTGTATTACTACTTCATCGAGAAATGCGTGCGTCATCTCAAGCCCGGCGGCGAGCTGATCTTCATCACCCCGCGGGATTTCCTCAAGGCCACCGGCGCGGGGCGCCTGAACACCTGGCTCAACGACCACGGCAGCTTCACCGACCTGATCGAACTGGGCGATGCGAAAATCTTCCACGGCGCGCTTCCCAACTGCATCATCTGGCGCTACGAGAAGGGCAATATGCAGCGGCGGCTCACCGATGGCAGGCGCATGCGCCTCACCGGCGGGCAATTGATGTTCACCCACGGCATCTACAGCGTGCCGCTGGCCAGCGTGTTCGCCGTAAAGGTCGGCGCCGTCTCCGGCGCCGATGCGATTTTCACCAATGCGGAATTGGGCAATGCCGATTTCGTCTGCTCGCGCACCGCCCAGACCGGCGAGTTGCGCCGCATGATCTTTGACACACCCGCGCCGCTGCCGTATCTGGAGCAGTTCAAGGAGCGCCTGCTGGCGCGCCGCGTGGCTCGCTTCGACGAGCACAACTGGTGGCAATGGGGGCGCCGCCATTATGTCTCCGAGGCCCCGCGCATCTATGTGAATAACAAGACGCGCAATGCCCGGCCGTTCTTTCTCAACGCCTGCAAGAATTACGACGGCGCGGTGCTGGCGCTGTTCCCGAAACGGGCGAGTGCCGACCTCGGCCAGTTGGCCGAACTGCTCAACGACGTCGACTGGGCGGAACTTGGCTTCGTCTGCGACGGCCGTTTCCTGTTCGCCCAGCGCAGCCTGGAACAGGCGCTGCTGCCCGAGGCTTTCGCCGCTTACGCGGAGTCGCGAAACGGGTGATGTAGTAAGATGAAGCTTGTTGAAATCTTCGGCACGACACCATGGTTCCCCATCTGACGACCGCCCTGACCGGGCCGCTGCTCGAACTCGAACGCAGCTTCCTCGACAACGACACCAAGATCGAGCAGTGGCTGCGCGCGCAGTGGCTGGAGCACACCCCGCCGTTCTATACCTCGGTGGATCTGCGCAATGCCGGCTTCAAGCTGGCGCCGGTGGATACCAATCTGTTTCCCGGCGGCTTCAACAATCTCAACCCGGCCTTCCTGCCGCTGTGCGTCCAAGCGGCCATGGCGGCGATCGAGAAGATCTGCCCCGAGGCGAAGAACCTGCTCTTGGTGCCGGAGAACCACACCCGTAACCTGTTCTACCTGCAAAACGTCGCCTCGCTGGCCAATATCCTCCACCATGCCGGACTGAATGTGCGCATTGGCTCGCTGCTGCCGGAGATCACCGCGCCGACCGCGCTGGACCTGCCCGACGGCCAGAAGCTGGTGCTGGAACCGCTCAAGCGGCTGGGGCCGGCCGGCCGCCGGCTGGGCCTGGAGGGTTTCGATCCCTGCGCGATCCTGCTCAATAACGATCTTTCCGCCGGGGTGCCGGCGCTGTTGCAGGACCTCAACGAACAGGTGCTGATCCCGCCGCTGCACGCCGGCTGGCACGGCCGGCGCAAGTCGCATCACTTCGCCGCCTACAACGAGGTGGCCGTGGTCTTCGCCACGGCGCTGGGCATCGATCCCTGGCTGATCAACCCCGATTTCGAAGTGTGCGGCAAGATCAACTTCCATGAACGCACCGGCGAGGAGTGCCTGGCTGCCAATGTCGATACGCTGCTGTTCCGCATGCGCGCCAAGTACAAGGAATACGGCGTCAAGGACGATCCCTTCGTCATCGTCAAGGCCGATGCCGGGACCTATGGCATGGGCATCATGACGGTGAAGGACGCCAGCGAGGTGAAAAGCCTGAACCGCAAGCAGCGCAACAAGATGGCGGTGGGCAAGGAAGGCGTGCAGGTGACCGAGGTCATCATCCAGGAAGGCGTGCACAGCTTCGAGACGGTGGACGAGGGTGTCGCCGAGCCGGTGGTGTACATGATCGACCGCTACGTGGTCGGCGGCTTCTACCGCGTCAATACCAGCCGTGGCCGCAACGAGAACCTCAATGCGCCCGGCATGAGCTTCAAGCCGCTGACCTTCGAATTCGGCTGCTGCCTGCCCGATCGCACAATCTCTCCGGACGCGCCGCCCAACCGCTTCTACGCCTATGGCGTGGTCGGCCGCCTGGCCATGCTGGCGGCCTCGCTGGAACTGGAACGCACCATGCCGGAGATTCAATGAGACTGGCGTTCATACTCGATCCGCTGGAATCGCTGAAAGCCTACAAGGACTCCAGCGTCGCCATGATGCGCGAGGCGCAGCGGCGTGGCCACGAGGTGCATGCCATCATGCGCGAGGCGCTGACCTGGCGCGATGGCTCGGTGTGCGCCGCGGCGACGCGCCTGGAGTTCCACGCCGACCAATCCGGACACGCCGATCACGGCCCGTGGTGTGCCCAGCAGGAACGCGAGCATCAGCCGCTCACCGCCTTCGATGCGGTGCTGATGCGCCAGGATCCGCCCTTCGATTTCGAATATGTCGCCGCCACCTGGCTGCTGGAACGCGCCGAGGCGCAGGGCGCGCGGGTCTTCAACCGGCCGCGGGCGATCCGACCACAACGAGAAGATCGCCATCACCGAGTTCCCGCAATTCACCGCGACGACGCTGGTGGCGCGCGATGCGGTCGACCTCAATGCCTTCATCGACGAGCTGGGCGATGTCATCCTCAAACCTCTCGACGGCATGGGCGGCAGCTCGATCTTCCGCGTCCGGCGCGACGACCCGAACCGCCATGTCATCGTCGAGACGCTCACCGCCCATGGTGCTCGCACCATCATGGCGCAGCGCTACCTGCCGCGGATTTCCGAGGGCGACAAACGCATCCTGCTGATCGCCGGGAAGCCGGTGCCATACTGCCTGGCCCGCATCCCCAAGCCCGGCGAGAGCCGCGGCAACCTGGCCGCCGGCGGCACCGGGGTGGCGCAGCCGCTGTCCGAACGCGACCGCGAGATCGCCGGGACGCTCGGCCCCATCCTGGCCGCACGCGGGCTGCTGCTGGTCGGGCTCGACGTGATCGGCGACTGCCTGACCGAAATCAACGTCACCAGCCCCACCTGTTTCGTCGAGATCGCGCAGCAGAGCGGCTGCGACGTGGCGGGGCTGTTTGTCGATGCGCTGGAGCAGGCGGCGGCAGGTTAGCCGGCTGGTCGGCGCTCGGGTGGGCGGGCGTGCGGGTTCGGGTTCCGGCGCGGCGCCGACGAGGTTAGAATAGGGTATCCATCGATCCCCCGCGCTGCGCGACACGACATGATCGGATTGTTCCTGATTACCCACAGCAGTTTTGGCGAGTCGCTGATCCAGTGCGCCTGCCATGTGCTCAACCACCGCCCCAGGCAGATCGTCCAGCTCGGCGTCGCGGCGCAGGACGATCCGCAGGACGCCCTGCCGCTGGCGTGCGAGATGCTGAAGCTGGTGGATAGCGGCGAGGGCGTGCTGGTGCTCACCGACATCTACGGCGCGTCGCCGGCCAACGTCGCCCTCAAGCTGCTCGAGCCGGGCCGCGTCGAAGGCGTCGCCGGGGTCAACCTGCCGATGTTGCTGCGCGCCCTGACTTACCGCGACAAGGGCATGAAGATTCTGCTGACCAAGGCCATCAGCGGTGGCCGGGACGGCGTCCTGAACATGCTCAAGCACTGAACCCCATGCCTAAAGTCGAAGCCGAAATCCTCAACCAGCTGGGCCTGCATGCGCGCGCCTCGGCCAAGCTCACCCAGCTCGCCGGCAGCTTTCCTTGCGAAGTCTGGATGGAACGCAACAAGCGCCGCATCAATGCCAAGAGCATCATGGGGGTGATGATGCTGGCCGCCGGCAAGGGCTCGAAAGTGCTGATCGAAACCGAAGGCGAGCGCGCCGAAGAGGCGATGCAGGCCCTGCTGGCGCTGATCGCCGACAAGTTCGGCGAAGGGGCTTAGTGCCGTGACCTTCGCCCTGCATGGCCTGGCGGTTTCACCGGGCATCGCCATCGGCCATGCCCACCTGGTGTCGCACGCCACCATGGAGGTGGCGCAATACCAGGTGCGCGAGCGCGATGTCGAGGCCGAGTTGGCGCGTTTCGATGCGGCGCTGACGACGGTGCAGACGGAACTGGCGCTGCTCAAGACCGAAGCCGAAGCTTCACCCGGCGCGGCCGCCGAGCTTTCCGCCTTCGTCGACCTGCAATCGATGTTTCTCGCCGATCCGCTCCTGGCCGAAGCGCCGCGCGAGCTGATCCGCGCGCGCCGCTGCAATGCCGAGTGGGCCCTGGTGCAACAGATGGAGCACCTGACCGACCAGTTCGACGAGATGGAGGACGCCTACCTGCGTGAGCGCAAGCAGGACATCGTCCAGGTGGTCGAGCGTATTCTCAAGGTGCTGCTCGGCAAGTCGCGCAAGATCACGCGGCGCAAGGAAGTCGCCGACGGCGACCTGATCATCGTCGCCCACGACCTGTCGCCGGCCGACACCATCCAGTTCAAGCAGCTCAAGATCGGCGGCTTCGTCACCGATCTCGGCGGCGCCACGTCGCACACCGCCATCGTCGCGCGCAGCCTGGCCATCCCGGCAGTGGTCGGCCTGCACCATGCGCGGCCGATGCTGCGCGACGACGACCTGCTGATCATCGACGGCAGCCGCGGCGTGCTGATCGTCGATCCCGATGCACGGGTGCTGGAAGAATACCGGCTGCGCAAGAGCGAGATGGAGCTGGAGCGCAACAAGCTCAAGCGTCTCAAGTCGGCGCGCGCCATCACCCTCGACGACGTGGAAATCTCGCTGGTCGCCAATATCGAGCTGCCGCAGGATATCGACAAGGTCAAGGAGGTCGGCGCCGCCGGCATCGGCCTGTTCCGCACCGAGTTTCTGTTCATGAACCGCGACGAGCTGCCCGGCGAGGACGAGCAGTTCGAGTCCTATCGCTCGGTGGTCAAGGCGCTGCCGGGCAAACCGGTCACCATCCGCACTCTCGACCTCGGCGCCGACAAGCAGGCCCGGGCCTTGCGTGGGGCCGAGCGGATGGAGCCGAATCCGGCGCTGGGGCTGCGCGCGATCCGCTATTGCCTGGCCGAGCCGCAGGTCTTCCTGGCCCAGTTGCGGGCCATCCTGAGGGCGTCGCAGTACGGCAAGATCCGCCTGTTGATCCCGATGCTCGCCCATGCCCACGAGATCGAGCAGTCGCTGGAGATGATCGAACAGGCCAAAGTGCAGTTGCGCGACAGCCGGATCAAATTCGACGAGGAAATCGAGGTCGGCGGCATGATCGAGATCCCCGCCGCGGCGCTGGCGCTGGGGCCGTTCCTGAAGCGCCTGCAATTCCTCTCGATCGGCACCAACGACCTGATCCAGTACACCCTGGCGATCGACCGCACCGACGAAGCCGTGGCGCATCTGTACGAACCCCTGCATCCGGCGGTGTTGCGCCTGGTGGCGCTGACCATCGAGCGTTGCGAGCGCGCCGACCTGCCGGTGGCGGTGTGCGGCGAGATGGCCGGCGATGCCAGCCTGACGCGGCTGCTGCTGGGCATGGGGCTGCGCCAGTTCTCGATGCACCCCTCGCAGTTGCTGGAGGTCAAGCAGCAAATCCTGCGCAGCGATTTCTCGCGGCTACGCGCCAAGGTGGCGCGCCTGCTGCGTTTCGACGACGCGGCGCTTATTCGCGAACAACTCGTATCGCTGGATAACTAGCGGCGTCACGATCCACGCAGGTCTTTCGCTCTTGGAGTTACCGACAATGAATCGATTTCACCGACTTCTTGCCGCGGCGATCTGCCTGGCCTCCACGCCTTTACTGGCAGCGCCCGGCGACCTCGATACCAGCTTCGCTGGCAGCGGCAAGCTGGTCAGCAGCTACGGCGGCCTCAGCCAGTTCGGTCCGGCGGTGAAAGTGCAGTCTGATGAGAAGATCGTGGCCGTCGGCAAACAGTACAACGACCACGACGACGATTTCCTGGTGCAGCGATTTCTCGGCGACGGGACGCCAGATACTTCCTTTGGCAGCGCCGGCGCAACGGTCATAAAGCTCTCAAACTCGGATGACAACGCCAAAGCGCTGGACTTCCAGTCCGACGGCAAGATTGTCATTGCGGGTGGCGCCGGACAGCCGGGCTCTTACGAGACGATAGCCCTGGCCCGAGTGACCGCCGCCGGCGTACTGGACACCAGTTTCGGCACCAAAGGGTATGTATTGGTCGATTTTGGCCTGCCGAGCCATGCCCATTCGGTCGTCGTACAAAGCGACGGGAAAATCCTGGTGACGGGCGAGTCCTACACCAGCGGCGATGGCGGCATGGTGGTGATCGCCCGGGTTCTGAGCAGCGGCGCCCTGGATACCGGTTTTGGCGTGGACGGTAAGGTTACGCAGACTTTCGGCAGCGCCGCCAATGGCCATGCCTTGGTGTTGCAGACCGATGGCAGGCTGCTGATCGGCGGCTACACGACCATCGAGGCAACAGGCAAGCCGGGCTTTCTGGTGGCGCGTTTCCTGGCCAACGGCACCCTGGATACCAGTTTCGGCAGCAACGGTTCCAGCACCGTTTCGGTGGGCACCGGCAACAATTACTGCCATGCCATGATGCTGCAAGGCGACGGCAAGATTGTCCTAACCGGCAGCGCGGTCACGGCCACCAACTACGATTTTGTCCTGATACGTTTCAATAGCGACGGCTCACTGGATACCGGCTTCGGCACCAGCGGCGTGGTGACGACGAACTTTGCATCGAGTCCGCGCCCTTCGATCGAGGAAACCGCCGGCGGCGCCATCCAGTCCGATGGCAAGATCGTCGCCGGGGGATACAGCGACCAGAAATTTGCGCTGGCCCGCTATCTCACCAGCGGCGCGCTGGACACCAGTTTTGGCACGGGCGGTGTGGTGACGACCGTCATCGGCAGCAATGACTGGATCAAGTCGCTGGCGCTCCAGCCACAGGACGGCAAGATCGTGGCGGTCGGCTTCAGCAAGAACGATACGACCTACAACCTGTCCATCGCGCGCTATCTGAATGACTGTTGCCAGACCATCAGCTTTGGCCGTGCGCCGACGATAGTCGTAGGGGGCACCGGCAGCGTTTCCGCCACCGCCACATCGGGACTTGCTGTCACCTTCAGCAGCGCCACTCCGAGCGTGTGCACCGTCTCCGGCGGTATCGTCAGCGGAGTCGGCGCCGGCACCTGCAGCATACTCGCCAATCAAGCGGGCGACGCCAACAATGCGGCTGCGGCGACCGCCACGCTGACCATCACCAGCTACCCGACTCTTGCCGATTGCGTCTTCAGTTGGGCGGAACGCGCCTTTCCCGAGTTCTTTGCGCCGGCCGTCGCCGCATCGTCAACCGCCGCACCTTACTACTACCGATATTATTCAGGCACTCAGACCTACCTGGCGACATCGTCGCCGGACAATCATATCTGGGCGTATGGTCCCGTGACCGGGAACAGCTTGTTCGACATCGGACCGATGACCAGCTTCCTGTCCACCGCCGGGTGTTCGCAATGAGGTAGTTGCTTACCGGGGGGCCGCTACTTCTCCCAGCCGCCGACCCGGCGTACTGCATCGCGCCAGTGTGTCATGCGCGCTTCCGCCTCGTCGCGGGACATCTGCGGTTCGAAGATGCGATCCAGTTGCCAGGCCGCTTCCAGGTCGTCGATGCCGGACCACACGCCGGCGCTGAGGCCGGCCAGATGGGCCGCGCCGAGGGCGGTGGTCTCGAAGGTCCTGGGCCTGACGACCGGGATGCCGAGCAGATCCGCCTGGAATTGCAGCAGCATGTCGTTGATCGCCGCGCCGCCATCGACGCGCAGTTCGGTGAGTGCGTCGGCGGCGTCCGCCTGCATCGCGACGAGCAGCTCGGCGGTCTGGAAGGCGATCGCTTCCACGGCGGCACGGGCGATGTGGGCGCCGCTGGTGGCGCGGCTCAGGCCCAGCAGTCCGCCACGCGCGTGCGGATCCCAGTAGGGCGCCCCCAGGCCGGTGAACGCCGGCACAAACACCACGCCGCCGCTGTCCGGCACGGACTCGGCCAGGGCGGTGACTTCCGAGGAATTCTTGATCAGCCCCAGGCCGTCGCGCAACCATTGCACCACGGCGCCGCCGATGAAGACACTGCCTTCCAGGGCGTAGCGTGGCGTTGCGTCCGGCTGCGCCGCCGCCGTGGTGATCAGGCCGTTGCTGGAGGCGCTGGCGTCGCCGCCGGTGGCGAGCAGCATGAAGCAACCGGTGCCATAGGTGTTCTTGGCCATGCCCGGACGGTGGCAGGCCTGGCCGAACAGGGCCGCCTGCTGATCGCCGGCGATGCCGCCGATCATCACCGAGGCGCCGAAGATCGCCGCATCGGTCTCGCCATGGCGGTGCGCGGAAGGTCGCACTTGCGGCAGCATCGCGGCGGGGATGCGCAACAGCGCCAGTAACTGTTCGTCCCAGGTGTTGCGATGGATGTCGAACAGCAAGGTCCGCGAGGCGTTGCTGACATCGGTGACATGCAGTCGGCCGCCGGTCAGTTGCCACATCAGCCAGCTGTCCACCGTGCCGAAGGCCAGCTCGCCCGCTTCGGCCCTGGCGCGCGCGCCGGGAACCTCTTCAAGAATCCAGGCGAGTTTGCTGGCCGAGAAATAGGGGTCGAGGGTCAGCCCGGTGCGGCTGCGGAACAGGCTCTCATGGCCGCCGGCCTTGAGTTCGGCGCACAGCGCCGCGCCGCGTCTATCCTGCCAGACGATGGCGTTATAGATCGGGCGGCCGGAGGCGCGCTCCCACACCACGGTGGTCTCGCGCTGGTTGGTGATGCCCAGCGCGGCCAGCTCGCCTGCGGTGATGCCGGCCTTGGCCAGCGCCTCGCGCGCGGTGTCGAGCTGGCTTTGCCAGATCTCGCCGGGATCGTGCTCGACCCAGCCGGAGCGGGGAAATATCTGGCGGAACTCGCGCTGCGCCATGCTGCGGACGCTGCTGTCCTGGTCGAAGACGATGGCGCGGGAACTGGTGGTGCCCTGGTCGAGGGCGAGGACGTAGGCCACGGCTGCGCTCCTGCTTACCTGCGAGGGTGTTCCGCCAGCCAGCGATCGAGTGTCGTCGCGCCGGCCGTACCGGCACGCAGGCCGAGTTTGGTACGCCGCCACAGGATATCATCGCTGCTGGTCGCCCATTCTTCCTGCACCAGGTAGTCGATTTCACGTGCATAGAGTGCCAGGGCGGGCAGTACTTCCTCGCCGAGATCAGCCAGCGCGGCCGCGTTGCCGATGATTTCGGCGCTGCGCGTGCCGTAGGTGCGCGCCCAGCGCCGGGCGAGCGCGGCGGGAAGCCAGGGATATCGGGCCGTCAACTGCGCCTGGTAATCGACCAGGCTGCCGTGGGGCAGGTCGCCGCCGGGCAGCACGGCGGCGGCGGTCCACGGGGCGATTCGCTGGCCAAGCAGGGGCTGGAGCCGGTCGACGGCTTCCTCGGCGAGACGGCGGAAGGTGGTCAGCTTGCCGCCGAACACCGACAGCAGCGGCGCGCCGTGGGTGTCGAGTTCCAGCGAGTAGTCGCGTGTGACTTCGGAAGGATCGCCGGTTTCGTCGTCGAGCAGCGGCCGCACCCCGGAGTAGCTCCAGACCACGTCGGCAGGGGCGATATGCCGCTTGAAATAGCGGTTGGACATCTCGCAAAGGTAGGCGATCTCCTCTCCGGCGATGGCGACCCGGTC
>JBAYJH010000153.1:0-11280 GCA_041665185.1 Sterolibacterium sp. | reverse complement strand
CAGGATCGACAGCCAATGGATCACCGTCGAGCCGCGTGGCCGCATGCTGGTCCGGGTGGTCGCCATGGTATTCGACCGTTACTTGCGCACCCAGCGCGAGCAAGTGCGTTATTCCAAAGTCATCTGAACCCCTGGGGAGCGGCAGTCTTGCTCCCCACATTTCACGCCATGCCAGAAACCGGCTATATCGCGGTATTCCTCGTCGGACTTCTCGGGGGCATGCATTGCGCTGCCATGTGCGGCGGCATCGTCAGCGCCTTGACCGCGCAGATTCCGTCCGGCCAGCCCGGACCAGGCCCACGGCCGGTCGTCTGGCCGCTGCACTTGGCGTATAACATCGGCCGCATCGGCAGCTACACCGCGGCCGGCGCGGCAATGGGAACCGTCGGCAGCATCGGGCTGCTGCTCGAAGGGATATTGCCGGTTCAGATGGCGCTGTATGTCGCCGCCAATCTGATGCTGGTGGCACTCGGCCTGTATCTCACCGGTTTCACGCGGAGCCTGGCCTTTGTCGAACGACTCGGGCAGAAACTGTGGACCCGGATACAGCCGCTGACGGCGCGTTTCCTGCCGGTGCACAGCGTCACCCAGGCATTGCCGTTGGGCATGCTGTGGGGCTGGTTGCCGTGCGGCATGGTGTATAGCGTGCTGACCACGGCGCTGGTGTCGGGCAGTGCCGCACGCGGTGCCGGCTTGATGCTGGCCTTCGGTCTCGGCACCCTGCCCAACCTGCTGCTCGCCGGCTTGCTGGTGAAGCGTCTGCGCGACGTGGTGCGGGCACGCATGGTACGCTTGGTGTCGGGACTGCTGGTGCTTGGTTTCGGGCTGTATGGCCTGGCCAACGCGACGACCTTGGGCGGCCGGTTGTGGCAGGGGATCGTCTGTCATGTGTAGAATCAATCCATGAACGCCTCTCCGCCTCACGATACGCTGGACCTACAGATCGAAGGCATGACCTGCTCGGCCTGCGCGGCGCGCATCGAGAGGCAATTGAACAAGCTTCCGGGCGTGGAGGCGGCTGTCAATTTTGCTGCCGAGAAGGCTTATGTGCGGTTCACGCCAGGACAGAGCGATGCCGCGCAGCTCATCGCCACGATCGAGCGAACCGGTTTCCACGCGCATTTGTCCAGTGACGTTTCACCAACCGAGGAGCGCCAGCGCAAGCAGGCTGCTTACCACGCCGAATTGCGGCGCTTCTGGATTGCCGCGGCACTGACTTTGCCGCTGGTGGCGCAAATGGCCTGGATGTTCGGCAGCGCCGGCGGCGGTCATGCGGATGTGTTGCCGCGCTGGCTGCAACTCATGCTGGCGACCCCCGTCCAGTTTTGGATAGGCTGGCGTTTCTATACCGGCGCCTGGAATGCGCTGCGCGGCGGCGGCGGCAACATGGATGTGCTGGTGGCGCTCGGCACCAGCATGGCTTACCTCTACAGCGTCGTCGTCACCTTAGCGGCATTGCAGCACCAGCATGTCTACTTCGAGGCATCGGCGACCGTCATCACCCTGGTGCTGCTCGGCAAGATCCTCGAAGCGCGGGCCAAGGCGCGCACCTCGGCCGCACTGGAAAGCCTGATCCGCCTGCAACCCCAGACAGCGCGTATCGAGCGCGACGGGCAACTGGTGGAGGTGGATGTCAAGACCATGATTCCGGGCGACACCTTCATCGTGCGTCCGGGCGAGAGCGTGCCGGTGGATGGCGAAGTGCTGGAAGGCGTCTCCGCCCTCAATGAAGCCATGTTGACCGGTGAGAGCCTGCCCGTTGCCAAGCAACCCGGCGACAGACTGTTCGCCGCCACGGTGAATGGCGAGGCGCTGTTGCGTTGCCGCGCCACCGGTGTCGGCAGCCATACCTTGCTGGCCGGGATCATCCGCATGGTCGAACAGGCGCAGGGCTCCAAGGCACCAGTGCAGCGACTGGCCGACAAGATCGCGGCGGTCTTCGTTCCGGTGGTGAGCGCCATTGCCCTGCTGACCTTTGTGGCGTGGTGGGGCCTGGCGGGCGATTTTACCCAGGCCATGGTCAATGCGGTTGCGGTGCTGGTTATCGCCTGTCCTTGCGCCTTGGGCCTGGCGACGCCGACGGCGATCATGGTCGGCACCGGACAAGGCGCCAAGGCCGGCATCCTGGTCAAGGACGCGGAGGCACTGGAACTGGCTGAGAAGATTTCCCTGATGGCGGTGGACAAGACGGGCACCCTGACCGAGGGCAAGCCCGTAGTAACTGACCTGGTGCCCACTGACGGCGTCTCCGTCGAAGAGTTGCTACAGATCGCCGCCGCCCTCGAACAAGGCGCCTCGCACCCGCTGGCCGCGGCGATCCTGACCCGTGCCGGCGAATTCGCTATCGTCGCGCCCGCGCCCGCGAACTTACGGGCCGTGCCGGGCAGGGGGCTGCGTGGCGATGTAGGGGGCATTGCCTGCCTGCTGGGATCGCCCGCCTTTCTTCAGGAGCAGGGCCTTTCGCTCGATGCCGCGGCGCTGGTGCCGTTGCGGCAGGCCGGCAAGAGTATCGTCGCCGTGGCCCGCGGCAGCCAGGTTCTCGGCATCATCGCGGTCTCCGACCGATTGCGTTCCTCGTCGCGCCAGGCAGTAGCCCGTTTGAGTCAGATGGGCGTCGAAGTGGTGATGCTGACCGGTGACAATGGCCAGACCGCGGCGGCAATCGCCGGCGAGGCGGGCATCGTCCGCTACCGGTCGGAAGTGTTGCCGGGCGACAAGGCGCAAGCGATCGCCGCTCTCAAGGCCGAAGCGAAGTCGGCGGGCACAACGGGCAGGCGCGTCGGCATGGCCGGCGACGGCATCAACGACGCGCCGGCATTGGCGGCAGCCGATGTCGGCTTCGCCATGGGCGCCGGATCCGACGTAGCGATGGAAACCGCCGGGGTGACCTTGATGCGCAATGACCTGAACAGCGTCGCCGACGCCATCGAGCTGTCGCGTGCAACCCTGGCGAAGATACGCCAGAACCTGTTCTTCGCTTTCATCTACAACGTGCTCGGCATACCGCTGGCGGCGCTGGGCATGCTGAACCCGGTGATTGCAGGCGCCGCGATGGCGCTGAGTTCGGTGTCGGTGGTCAGCAACTCGCTGCTGCTGAGACGCTGGCAGCCCAAGCATCGCGAATAGCTTTAAGGAGAAGACAATGGAATCGACAATCGTCAAGGTCGGCGGCATGAGCTGCCAGGGTTGCGTGAAAAGCGTCACCAAGGTGTTGTTGGAGCTTCCGGGCGTCGGCAAAGCGGAGGTGTCCCTGGAGCGTGGCGAAGCAGCAATCGACTACGACGCGGGCAAAGTCGGCCGCGATGTGATCAAACAAGCTATCGACGATGCAGGCTTCGAAGCGTCCTGAATATCGCTCAAACTATCCCGAGAGAACTTCCATGGCCCATCTATTTGAACCCTTGCAACTGCGTAAACTCGTCTTGCCGAATCGCATCGGAATCCCACCGATGTGCCAGTATTCGGCGCTGGACGGCGTGGCCCAGGATTGGCATTTCATTCACTACGGCAGTCGCGCGGTGGGCGGTGCCGGGCTGATCGTCGTTGAGGCGACTGCAGTAAGCGCCGAAGGACGCATCAGTCCGGGCGATATGGGTTTGTGGCAGGATCAGCAGATCGAGCCGCTCGCCCGCATTGTTGCCCAGATGTCCAAACAGGGTACGGTGCCGTGCATTCAACTTGCCCATGCCGGGCGCAAGGCTAGCGTCGGGCTGGGCTGGCAGGCGCAGCGCACGCTGACGCAGGACGAGCACGGCTGGCCGACGCTGGCGCCGTCGGCCGTGGCGTTCTCGGACGATTACGCGATTCCGCAGGAACTGCATTCAGACGCCATTCGCGCCCTGGTGGCGAAATTTGCCGACGCGGCGCGACGCGCGCGCTCAGCGGGTTTCCAGGTCGCGGAGATACACGCCGCCCACGGCTATCTGCTGCACGAGTTTCTCTCGCCTCTTTCGAACCGGCGCAAGGACGCCTACGGCGGCAGCTTCGAGAACCGAATCCGCATCGTCGTCGAAGTCGCGAGTGCCGTCCGCGCCGTCTGGCCTGACGATTTGCCGCTGCTGCTGCGGCTTTCCGCCACCGATTGGCTGGACGGCGGCTGGTGTATCGAAGAGAGCGTGGAATTGTCGCGGAAACTCAAGGAATGCGGGGTCGATCTGGTCGACGTGTCATCCGGCGGCAACGCGCCGGCGGCGCGGATTCCGGCTGGTCCGGGCTTCCAGAGCGAGTTCGCGGCGCGGATTCGCCGCGAAGCCGGCATCGCCACCGCCGCGGTCGGCATGATTACTTCTCCCGCCCAGGCGGATCACGTGATACGCAGCGGCCAGGCCGACCTGGTATTGGTGGGGCGCGAAGTGCTGCGCGATCCTTACTGGCCGTTGCATGCAGCGCAGACTTTGGGCCACAACGTGGCCTGGCCTAACCAATACCTGCGCGCGGCGCCGTCCGGCGCGGTCGGCAGATGACTGGGGTGGCAGCTTAGCCTATCGTATAAGCCGCCACCGCGGCCGCGATCAGTTCATCGCTGTCGTTGCGCAGTTCGGAGCGCACCACGGCGACCCGGTTGCCGGAACGCATGATCTCCGCCTTGGCGACGAACCACTCGCCGACGCCGGGTCGGAGATAGTCCACGCGCAGATCGATGGTGCCGATGCGGCTGAAGCGACCGATCTGGGCTTCCAGCGGTTCGCCGTGGGCGATATGCTTTTCGATCACGCTGAGCATCGCGCCCAGCCCGCAGGCGACGTCGAGCACCGCCGAAATTACGCCGCCATGGAGTATTCCGCGCATGAAGTTGCCGACCAGATCGGAGCGCATGTCGATGCGTATCACCGGCGCCGCCGGGTCCATCGAGACGATCTTCATCGCCAGCGCCTTGTTGAACGGCACCCGTTCCTCGAACACATCGCGCAAGGCCGCCACCAGTCGCGGGTCGTCGATCTTCAGCGGCTTCCTGCTATCAGGCATGCGTGTGGACAACCCGTCCGGTCAGCCGTGCGTTTAGCCGCGAGCCTAGAGTTGCTTCAGCATGGTCTCGGCATCCGAGACTTCAAACTTGCCCGGTCCCTCGACATTCAATTGTTTGACGATGCCGTTGTCGACCAGCATCGAGAAACGGTTCATGCGCAATCCCATGCCGCGCGCGGTGAGATCCAGTTCGACCCCAAGCTTCTTGGTGTAGTCGGCGCTGCCATCGGCCATCATGCGCACCTTGCCGATGGCCTTCTGGTCGCGGCCCCAGGCATCCATGACGAAAGCATCATTGACGGCGATGCACCAGATTTCATCCACGCCTTTGGCCTTGAGCTTGTCGTAGTTGGCGACATAGCCGGGCACATGCTTGGCCGAGCAAGTCGGCGTAAACGCGCCGGGCAGGCCGAAGACGGCGATCTTCTTGCCTTTGACCAGGTCGGCAACCTGGAAAACATTTGGGCCCAGGGTGCAGCCGGCGGTTTCGGTTTCGATGAATTCGGTGAGTATTCCGTCGGGCAGTTGGTCACCAATCTTGATCATGTTGCGACTCCTTGAGGGTTGAAGGATAACAAACGGCAGTATCTTCGGCGGTTCGACCGGCTGTCAAGCAACTTTTCCACCACCCGCATTGTTGAATGCGGCTCCCAGCGCGGCGATCATGTAAGCGTGGTCCAGCACGCCGGCGCTTTCCCGGATGCTGTGCATGGCCCACATCGGCGAACCGACGTCGACACTGGCGATGCCCAGGCGGGAAGCGACGATGGGACCGATGGTGCTGCCGCAGCCGAGGTCGCTGCGGTGGGCATACTGCTGGCAGGGAACGCCGGCGTTGTCGCAGAAGGCCATGAATCTTGCGGCGCTCTCGGCGCCCGTGGTGTAGCGTTGGTTGACGTTGCTCTTGATGACAGGACCGGCATTCATCATCACCTTGTGATCCGGTTCATAGGCAGCGGGAAAGTTGGGATTGTAAGCATGCGCCATGTCCGCGCTGATGAAGAAACTCCTGGCGAGCGCGCAGCGGCGCGCCTCGTCGTCCAGTCCGGTGTTGGCGGCAATTCGCTCGATCACGTCCGAAACGAAGCTCCCGCCCGCGCCGGCGGCGCTGCCGCTGCCCACTTCCTCGTGATCGAAGAACGCGCACAGGCAGGTTGCCGCGGGACTCGAGGTCGCCAGCAAGGCCGTCAATGCGGCGTGGCAGGAGGCGAGGTTGTCCAGTTGGCTGTCGGCAATGAATTCCTCTTGTGCGCCCCAGAACGTTCCCCGCTGGGTGTCGTAGATGTTCAAGTCCCATGTCAGGATGTCGCTTGCGTCGACCTGGAGTTGATCGGCGATGCGACGATTGAATTGGCCCACGGCTTGTTCCTGCTCGCGGGCGATGCCGAAGATCAGGGGCAACTCGGTTTGCTTGTTGAACTTGAGGCCATTCTCGTTGACCTCGCGATTCATGTGGATGGCGAGATTGGGCAAACGCAGGAGCGGTGCATCGAAACGCAGCAAGCGCGTCTCGAATCCACTGGGAGTCCGCACATTCACGCGTCCCGCCAGGCTCAAGTCGCGATCGGCGAATGTCGCCAGGATGGGGCCGCCGTATACTTCGACGCCGACCCGGACGATGCCCTCGCAGCCGTGCGGCGCCTTCGGTTTCAGGCGCAGCCCCGGCGAATCGGTATGTGCCCCGACCATCCTCAAGCCGGTTTCCATCAGGGAAATCCCGCCCAGGATAAAGGCGATGATGGACGACCCGCCCCGCACCACGAAATATCGTCCCCCTGGGACCAGTCGCCAGCGTTCGGTCTCGATCAGACGAGAAAATCCCTGGGCCAGCAGTCTTTGCTCGGCGGTGTGAACCGCATGCCAGGGACTGGGGCTGGCATCGATGTAGTCAAGGAGATCCTGGGCCTGCGCCAGAGATGCTGTCGGGATGATCATGGCGAGTGGTCAGTATGGTGTTTTGACGAATGCGCAAGGATAGCCGATCACGGGTGTCGAGTCATTACGCGCGATGGCGATGATGATCCGCATCGGTCGGCGAAATGGGTGTGCGCCTTACATGCTGTTACATATCGGCGCTTTGCCGGCGGAGCCTTACATGTTGAAATCGAACAATTGATCTTTCCATTTGACTGTCATGATTTCGTCCAGTAAGAATTCCGTGCCTCAGGCACTGAGCGGGAGACGTATCGGCGCAGCCACGCTGGCGCTGGCGTTTCTCGCCGGCTGTTCCGCGTCGCCGCCGCAAAGACCGGATGAAACCAAGGTCAAGCAGTTTGCCGGGCTGGGCTATCAATCCGACGATCATTTCGGCATCGCCACGACCTATGCCAATTGGATTGCAGGCTATCTCGATTTCGACGTTTCCCTGACCGTCCCGGTGAAGCCGGGAATCTTCCCCTTGGTGATTTACCTGCCCGCCCTGGGTGAAACGCGTTCCGCTGGCGAGGCCTGGCGCACCGCCTGGGCCCAGAGCGGTTATGCGGTCCTGAGCATTCAGCCTCTGCTGGACGACGCCAGGGTCTGGTCCTCGGCCAAGGCGAGGAGCGGCGATTTCGCCTTGCTCGCCCGGGAACGATACTCTGCCAGGGTGATGGCCGGCCGGATCGAGGCGCTGCAATCGGCGTTGAGCGAATTGGCTCGACGTCACGCCGGCGGCGAAGCGCCGCTGGACAAAATCGACCTGTCCCAGGTGGCGATTGCCGGTTACGACATGGGTGCTTACACGGCCATGGCCGTTGCCGGAGAAAGCATCCGCGGTGTGCCCCGCCCGGTGTTGCCGTTCCCGATCAAGGCGGTCATCGCCTTGAGCCCCTATTCGGACTTTTCCGGTGCGCCTTTCGACGAGCGTTACGCCGGCATACGCGGCCCGGTGCTTTCCGTTACCAGCGACGACGATACCGATGCACTCGGCCTGGTGACGTCTCCGTCGATACGCAAGGCACCCTTCGAGACCATGCCCGGCGGGAACAAGTACTTGCTGACGCTGTCCGGCATCCCGCACGCAGGCATGAGTGGAGGCGGACCGAAGTCCGACACCGGCCAGGCCGGCACTTCCCCCGGCCAATCCGAATCCGGGCTCAATCCAGGTGCCGGAGATCGCGCCCCGGACCGCGGGAGCCGCGGCGGACACCGCAAATCGGGAGCGAGCGGAAGCGCTGCGGTCGATGCTGGCCGGAGCGGAGGCGCAAGGCCCGCCACCTTCAGGGATGCCGGCCTGTCACCGACCTCCCTGGCCATCGGCGAGGCGGCCATCCAGGGCGTCTCGACCGCGTTCCTGGATGCTTACGTGAAAGAGGATGTCATTGCCCGGGAGTGGCTGGACAGGAACGCATCCCGCTGGTTGCGCGACAGAGGGGAAATCAAGCGCAAGTAGTACCGAACGGTAGTCAAACCGCGGGGGCTACCCTCCCTTCCCTTGTGACCAAAGGAAACGCCCCGAAGGAAGTGGCCTTGGGCCATCCCTTTGGAAAATGGGTCGGAGAGAACCCAAGTCGGGTTCGTATGATTGCCCTGAGATACCGCCTAGCCGACGGACTTTTTGACCACGATGATCTACACTCCCGACCTTGATCGGGACGGGTGCAATGCGACCCGCCCGCCGAGCCATCCATGAGCGATCTGTTTATCAGCGATACCCCCGATGCCGCCGCCAAGGCCAATGCGCCCCTGGCCGAGCGCTTGCGGCCGCGCAGCCTGGACGATGTGATCGGCCAGTCGCATTTGATCGGACCCGGCAAGCCGTTGCGCCTGGCTTTCGAATCGCGCACGCCGCATTCGATGATCCTGTGGGGCCCGCCGGGCGTGGGCAAGACCACCCTGGCGCGACTCATGGCGGACGCCTTCGAGGCCGATTTCATGGCCCTGTCTGCGGTTCTTTCCGGGGTGAAAGACATCCGCGCCGCGGTGGAGCGGGCGGAACTCGCGCTGTCGCAGTCGGGGCGCCGAACCATACTCTTTGTGGATGAGGTGCATCGCTTCAACAAGGCGCAGCAGGACGCCTTCCTGCCTTTTGTGGAGAGCGGCACGCTGACTTTCATCGGGGCCACCACCGAAAATCCGTCCTTCGAAGTGAATTCGGCCTTGCTGTCGCGTGCTGCGGTGTATGTCTTGAAGAGCCTGTCGGCGGAGGAACTGGCGCAGCTATTCGAGCGTGCCGTGGCGGCGGCGCTGCCCGGCCTGGCCTTCGCGGCGGATGCCCGCGATCGCCTGATCGGCCATGCCGACGGCGATGCCCGGCGTCTGCTCAACGTCCTGGAGCAGTTGCGCACGGCGGCATCGACAGCCGGTGCCACGTTTATCGACAACGCCTTCCTCGACGCGGCGCTGGCCACCGACCTGCGCCGCTTCGACAAGGGCGGCGACACCTTCTACGACCAGATCTCGGCGTTGCACAAGTCGGTGCGCGGCTCCGATCCGGATGCCGCGCTCTACTGGCTGGTGCGCATGCTCGACGGCGGCGCTGATCCGCTGTATATGGGCCGCCGCATCATCCGCATGGCCACCGAGGACATCGGCCTGGCCGACCCACGCGCGCTGGAGATCGCGCTGAACGCCTGCGCCGTGTATGAACGCCTGGGCTCGCCGGAAGGCGAGCTGGCGCTGGCGGAGGCGGCGCTGTACATGGCTGTCGCGCCAAAATCGAATGCCACCTATGTCGCGTATAATGCCGCCCGCGCCTTCGTCGCCAAGGATGGAACGCGGCCGGTGCCGGAGCAGCTGCGCAACGCACCGACCCGACTGATGAAGGATCTGGGCTTCGGTCGCGAATACCGATACGCCCACGACGAGCCGGAAGCCTATGCCGCCGGCGAGAATTATCTTCCCGATGGCATCACGGCGCCGGGCTGGTACAAACCGACGCCGCGCGGTCTGGAAGCGAAAATTTCCGACAAGCTGGCGCACCTGCGCGAACTCGACCGCCAGGCCAGGAAGAACCGCTAGGACACGATAGGAATAACTCATGCTGGACATCCAATTGCTGCGCAACGATCTCGATGCTGTCGCCAAACGCCTCGCCACACGCGGCGTGACGCTGGACACGGCAAGCTTCCAGGCACTGGAGAACGAACGCAAGCAGGTGCAGACGCGCACCCAGGAGCTGCAGGCCAAGCGCAATAGCCTGTCCAAGCAGATCGGCATGCTCAAGGCCAAGGGACAGGATGTCGCCGCGGTGATGGCGGAGGTCGCCGGCCTCGGCGAACAACTCAAAGCCGATGAGGACCAGCTTGCCGCATTGCTGGAGCGTTTCAACGAGTTCCTTGCCGTCATACCCAACTTGCCGCATGAGAGCGTGCCCGTCGGCAGCGATGAGACCGGCAATGTCGAGGTGCTGCGCTGGGGCGCGCCGCGCAGCTTTGATTTCGCGGTGAAGGATCACGTCGACATCGGCAACGCTCTCGGCGGTATCGACTTCGAGACCGCCACCAAGATCTCCGGCAGCCGCTTTTCGCTGATGAAGGGCGCCGTCGCCCGCCTGCACCGCGCGCTGGCTCAGTTCATGCTCGATACGCACAGTGGCGAGCACGGCTACACCGAGGTGTACGCGCCCTACCTCGTCAATGCCGAGAGCCTCTTCGGCACGGGTCAGTTGCCGAAGTTCGAAGAGGACCTGTTCAAGGTTCACTTCGGAGGCCCGGTCGATCAATCCGCTCATCCGGCGTCAGGCGGAAAACCTTTTTACCTGATCCCGACTGCCGAAGTCCCGGTCACCAACATCGTCCGCGGCGAAATCCTGGCGGCGGCTTCCCTGCCGTTGAAATTTGTCTGTCACACACCTTGCTTCCGCTCCGAGGCGGGGTCCTACGGCCGCGACACGCGCGGCATGATCCGCCAGCATCAGTTCGACAAGGTCGAGCTGGTACAGATCGTCCATCCGGACGCATCCTGGGAGGCGCTGGAACAGCTCGCCGGCCATGCCGAGGCGATTCTGCAAAAACTCGAGCTGCCCTATCGCAAGATGGCGTTGTGCAGCGGCGACATGGGCTTCGGCGCGGCCAAGACCTACGACTTGGAAGTCTGGTTGCCGGCGCAGAACACCTATCGTGAGATTTCGTCCTGCTCAAACTACGAGGCATTCCAGGCGCGGCGCATGCAGGCCCGCTACCGCAACGAAAAGAACAAGCCGGAACTGGTGCATACCCTGAATGGTTCCGGCCTGGCGGTTGGCCGCACCCTCGTCGCCATCCTCGAGAACTATCAGCACGCCGACGGCAGCGTCGGCGTGCCGGCCCTGCTACGTCCCTATATGGGTGGGCTGGAATGCGTCAGGCCGGATCTAGGGTAGCTCGGGCGGGCTGAATTCCCGGAAATCGAGCT
>JBAYJH010000152.1:0-11348 GCA_041665185.1 Sterolibacterium sp. | reverse complement strand
CGGGATTCATGGTCGCCGTCGCACCAAGCGTTCCGAACAGAACGGCCTCGACATCGCTGGTGGTGGTCACGTTGGTGAGTAGAAGATCCGCCTGGGCTGCCGCCTCCGCCGGCGTATCCACCGTGCTGGCTCCCAACCGCGCAACCGCCGTGCGCGCTTCCTCGCGACGCACCGATACGGTCACTCGATACCCGGCTTCGACGAGCCGACGGATCATCGGCCTCCCCATATTGCCGGCGCCGATGAAACCGATCCGTTGCGCTTTGACGCTCACCGAAATCGTCCCTCGGCAGTCAGAACGAAAAGGTTTGGAAGGGCGTACAGCAAGGGGGGCCCGGCGCGACATGCAGTTGCGGTTTCCCGCTGAGCTCCATGATCAGGCAACCAATGGTGTAGTGATCGTAGCGGCCTTCCAACTCGCCGTGACGACATACCGGATGAGTGCTCAACACCTCTTTGATGGTCGCGACGCTCGGGGCGGACACCGCGCTGCCGAACCCTTTTTCAATGACAGACAGACGTTGGTAACTGGTGCCATGGTAAAGGCGCGGCAAATCCTCCTCGGGCACCGTCGCCGCTACCGCGCGGAACAGGCTTTGATCGTCGTTCACCAGCGGGTGATTGGTATGGAAAACGCGGTCGTCGAATCCTTCGGGACGAAACTCCGATACACCGCCGGCAGAGCACTCCAGGTCATAGGCCGGGCTGCCGGGGCCACCGATGGTGTAGTTCTGACCTGAGGCGTGCTTGACGCTACGCATGAACCCCAGCCCCTCTTCCAGGCTCGGCCTTGAAAGAAATCCTCTGACCACGAAGTCTTCCACCAAACCATCCCTGGCATAGTTCAGGTGCGAAAGCGTATTGCAGCAGACACCGATTCCCGCACTATTCATTCCCGCAAGAGATATCTTTCCCGCCAACGTAAATGAAAACACTTCGACGGGACTTTCGGGATCGATGATGTGCAACAACACCTGATATCCATCGCACCATCCCGGCATATCCATGTTCTGCGCGACGATCGTTGGCTGATCCTCACGGCAATCAATCCCCAGCGAGGAACAGCCTTTGGTCCCGCCAGCAGAGAGGCGCCTCTCCCGCCGATACCAAGGTTCCTCGTCGCTGAGTGCGCGCACAAACGTGAACTTGAAATCCGTACCGGCGCCTTCGGCAATGCCCCTCAATTCTTCCAGCAAATCCGGGGTCCAGCGCTCGATCGCGGGAAAGAAATTGGTGTCGGCAAGGAATTCGTCGACGTAGGTTTCTGGATCGAAGCCGGTGTCGGCTGCCAGGTTGTCCTTCCAGCACTCCAGGTGTTCGACGACCAGTGGGCGCAGCGCCTCGCCATGGATTCTGCCACGCTGGCGCGCGTTACCGCGCAGTTCGAGTAGCGGTAGCGGCCGATGTTGTGTCATCGCCCGGCCTCCATAGTTCCGTTGGCAATGCGCATCTCCCTCTGGTCGAGACGCTTGCGGATGGTGGCGTAGCGGCGCTGATCCAGCGGATACTTGAAGAGAAACAGGCTGGTCGCCAGGAAACACAGATTGGGGATCCCGACCAGCGCCAGCAACATGCCGAACGCGGCTTCCGGCGAATTGGTGTTGATCTTCGGACTGTAGTCATAAAGAGACAGCATCATAAAACCCGCCGCACCCCCCACCGCATAGGTCCCCTTGTATACCAGCATGCGAATGGAGAAATAGATGCCGGCGCGCCGTTCGTGCGATTTCAGGCTGTCGTAATCGGCAATGTCGTTGATCATGGACATCGGCAGCATCATTTGAGGAGTTCCCAGCGCACTCAGGGTGCATGCATAAGCGGTAAAGAGGAGAAAGTCCACATGGCCCGGCTCAAAGAACACGATCAGCGGCAGTAGGCCCACATGCAGCAGCCATCCCCACGCCCAGGTCTTGTGCTTGCCGAGGCGTCCCGTGATCCAGGTCACTGCGGGTACTGACACGATCTGCGCCGCAGTGACGGCAAGCAGAAAGATCGCAATCTTGTCGCCGAGACGGTAGTAGGTATCCAGGGCGATGAACAGGACCGCATAGAACGCGCCGTACCCGACCTGGGTCAACCCGTCCGCTGCCAGGAAGGTCCAGAAAGGCCGATTGGCCTTAAGCACTCGCAGCATCTGCCCAACCGAGTGCTTCTCCTTGTTGGCCGAGACCTGGCCCTGATGTACCGTCGCGAGGGCAATCCCCACCATGACCGGCAACAGGAACATTCCGAGCATGCCATAGGTCGCAATCATGTCCGGATCCATCTCCGAAGTCTTGGCGTAGCCTATCGCCGGCAGCGACAGTATCTCGGGCAAGACCATGAACAACGCGCCGCCAATCAGGGTGGCCGAAGTGAAGTAAGCGGCGATCCTTGAGCGTTCCTGGTAGTCGGTCGTAATCTCCCCCATCCAGGCCTTCATCGGGATATCCAGCATTGCCAGCGCCATGTAGTACAGCAGCATTCCGAAAAAGAACCGAACGTCTCCCGACTCCGGCGATGGCATCAGCAACACGTAAAACGACAGCATGGCCACCATGGTGCCCAGGACGATCCATGGCTTGCGCCCTCCCCAACGGGTACGTGTATGGTCGGTCGCATAACCGATGGAGGGATCGACGATTGCATCGACCAGGCGCGCCACCAGCAGGGTGAACGCAATCCCGGCCACGGTCGCCGCGGTGTATTTGGCATAGAAGGCGGCGAACAGCGCCGGGAAAGGCGCCATGAGCAAGGTGAGTATCAGTCCCGGTGCGGAATAAGCCAGCAACACTCGGCGCGATAGTTTTGCCGCGGCGCTCATAACATCAGTCCCAGATCACGGGATGCTCGCGCGCATTCGTAAGCCATCGCATGCTCGGTCGGATAGTGGCCACCCCCCGGCACAATTCTAAGTTCGGCTTTCGGCAACACCTTGGCCAAGTCCCAGGCATTGTTCGGCGGCGTGCACATGTCGTATCTCCCCGTGACAAGGATTGCCGGCAAGTGGGCTATCCTCGACGAATCTTCAATGATCTGGTTTTCCCGGAGGAAGAACCGGTTCGCCGCATAGTGAATGAAGATACGGCTATAGCTATCACCCGACTCTCCATTATTCGGACTGAAGGGAGCGTTGGCGTGCATGAACGCTTCTTCGTAAAGATAGAGGGCCCGGCTCGCCTGGCTTGCGACCGCCTGATCTCCAGAAAAAATCAGTCGGTGGTAGGCGGAGACAAGATTTGTTCTCTGGCTTTCCGGAACAAGATCGGCGAACGCCTCCCACAGTTCTGGAAAGATCGTTCGCACACCGTAAAACCACCAGTCAATCTCCGTCTGCCTGAGCAGCCAGGTGGAAACCAGAAGAAGGCCGCGGCAGCGCTCCGGATGGGCTTCGGCGTAAGCAAGCGCGACGGTACTGCCCCACGAACCGCCCGATACCACCCAGGTGTCGATCCCCATCCGCTCGCGCAAAAGTTCCATGTCGGCGATGGTGTGTTGCAGGGTGTTGTTTGCAACCGATGTCTTGGGTTTCGATCTACCGCAGCCCCGTTGATCGAACTGAATGATGCGGTAGACATCGCCATCAGCCAATCTTCGGTATCCCTCCGAGGACTGCCCGCCGGGTCCGCCATGGACAACAATCAATGCAATTCCCGAAGGATTGCCGGCGTCCTGCCAATAGATTTCGTGGCCGTCACGATCAGCAAGGTATCCCTCGTTTCGGGTCGGCCCAATCGAATACAGGGTGTCATCCAGGCGACGCATGGCAATGATCGTTGCTATTTTGCAGCGCTTGGCGGTTGTCCAGCGATACGTTTGAAGAACTCGTCTTCCATTGCTCCGATCGCCTCAAGCGCCTTGGTCGGTCGAATCATCACGGTCAATTCGGTGGCTCGGCCGTCATCGTTGATTGTGAAGATATCGACTCCGTGAATGGTCACGCCGTTGAGCGTTCCCTTGAATTCCATGACCGCCTCGCTGCCGGAAACAAATGTGCGGTGGTACTCAAAGCCTTCCACATGGTCGATAATTCCCTTGATAATAATCAACATGTGCTTGCGATCGGTAATCGGGCGCAGGAATCTCGGGGTATGAAACACCACGTCGTCGGCGATCAAGCCCGAAACGTTCTTGATGTCTCGGGATATCGCGGCAGCGTGAAAGTTTTTGACAAAGTCACTCGCAATCGTATCGGCGCTCATGGTGCGATTTCTCCTGGTTGTGGCTTCAACAGATGGAACCTCATAGCCCTCCCTCTCGGGCGGCCAGCAGCAGGCGAACGTGCCAATCCGGAGGGGCTCCTGCCTGATTGACACTCCCCGTCAAGAGGAGCCGGCTCTCCGGATCGAAGACCATTTTGGTTCCCCACGCGCCGGAATGCCCCCACAGTTCAAGGCCGGGATATTTGGTACGGAACACGCCCATCCCGACGCCAGTACGGGGCAACCGCAGATCGTCGGGAACACACCAGTCGAGCATGGCATCGCGGGTTGCCGAATGCTGGAACAATCGACCGTCGATCACTGCTGCGAGAAACTTTGCCAGGTCGGCGACCGTGGACACCACGCCGCCCCCACCCCAATCGAATGAAAGGCTGACTCCGGAACACAGGATCGGCATGGCCCCTGCCCATATCTCGGCCTCGGGCGACCTGAACGGTCCAATGGAGGGGTCGTTTCGATAGGCCAGGTAGCTGTTCGCCATCCCGAGCGGACGAAAAATGCGCTCTGCAAACACAGATTGCAGTGGTTCGCCGGCCAGCTTTTCAATGACCAGGGCGAGCATCACATAGCCGGTATCCGAGTAGTGGAATCCCTCGCCGGGGGCAAACAACGGCTTTTCGCCGAGACCGCGGGCCAGATAGAAGTTGAGTACTCCAGCGTAAGCTTCGTTCACGCGTGTCGGGTCCCAGCCAACCCATGACCGTGAGGGCACTCCACCGGTCATCAGCAGCTCGCCGATAATCGAACCCGGGGCGGGGCCACCGAGTTGTTCGGCATCGTCTTCCATGGCGTCCCGGATGCCGCTGGTGTGAGTCAGCAGGTGTCGCAAGGTGATTTGCTCGGCAGCGCTGCGGCCGCCCGTCCGATGCAGGCGAGTGAGCACCTCGGCCGGGACAACATCGAGTTCGGCGAGGCGTGTATCCCACATCCCGGGACCGGCACTCCCCGCCTCCACCAGTTGGTGCAACGCCACGGCCGTCATGGTCTTGGTCACGCTGGCGATATGTATCGGCGATTCGGGGGTCATCGCCATGTCGCTGTCGGGCCGTGCGATCCCGGCCGCACCTGAAAATACCACCTCGCCGCCCAGGCTCGATAGCTGAGCCACAGCACTGTGGATAGGAGCATCCCCGGCACGATTGATCATCCTTTCCAGCATCGCTTGGATCTTGTTGCCGGAGCCGATGATCATCGCCGCTCGATCATTGCCAGATACGTTTCCGCCTTCGCGCGATAGTGCGGTGGCGTGGAGTCCAGTATCAACCGCTGGGCGTCACTTACTTCACCGATCTTTTTTGCCGGACAACCTGCCCACACCTCCCCGGATTGAATACGCTTGCCCGGGGTCACTGTTGCGCCCGCGGCCACAATCGCCCCCGTCTCTATTTCAACCTCATCCAGCACCACTGCGCCGATGCCTATCAGCACCCGGTTGTGAATCCGGCAGCCGTGCAAAACCACGCGATGCCCCACCGTAACGTCTTCGCCGATCTCGACGTCCCACCCGTTACGGCTGGTATGAATGGTGCTCATATCCTGGATATTGCTGTTCCGACCGATACGGATGGCGCGCTCGTCGCCACGCAACACACTGCCGAACCATATACTGACTCCCTCGGCGAGTTCCACATCGCCAATCACGCTGGCGCCTGGAGCAACAAACACACCTCGTGCAATTCGCGGTTCGATCCCCAGGTATGGCAGGATGATCGGCGGCACGGTGTGGCCCGGGCTCATCGCGCAAGCGCCGACTCGATAGCCCGACCGAGATCGGCGGTGGTCGCCCTGCCGCCCATATCGGGAGTCTTCGGTCCGTCTCCGCCGATAACCGCTTCGATTGCCGAGACGATCAGATCATGCCCCTGCGGATGCCCCAGATGATCGAGCAGCATGGCTCCGGCCCAGATCTGGCCGATCGGATTGGCGATTCCCTTACCCGCGATATCCGGCGCCGAGCCGTGCACCGGCTCGAACATCGATGGATACAATTTCTCGGGGTTCAGATTGGCGGAAGGGGCAATGCCTATGCTGCCGCAGACGGCCGGACCAAGATCGGAGAGGATGTCGCCGAAAAGATTCGATCCAACGACCACGTCGAACCAGTCCGGATGCTGAACAAAGTGGGCGGTGAGAATATCGATATGGAACTTGTCATTGGCGATGGCGGGGTAGCCCGCGGCAATTTCCTCGAAGCGCCTATCCCAGAACGGCATAGTGATCGCGATCCCGTTGGATTTGGTCGCCGAAGTGACTTTCTTCAATCCTCTGCGTTGCGCCAGTTCGAAGGCGTACTTGATGATCCGGTCGACACCCTTGCGGGTAAATACGGTTTCCTGCATGACCGTTTCACGATCCGTACCCTCAAAAATGGTCCCGCCAATTTGCGAATACTCTCCCTCGACATTCTCGCGAACCACCCAGAAATCGATCTTCTGTTCGCCCGCCTTGGCGAGTGGCGATGCCAGGCCCGGCATGACCCGACAGGGACGGATATTCGCATATTGATCGAATCCCCGACGAATCGGTATCAGCATGCCCCACAACGAGACGTGATCGGGAACCCCTGGAAATCCCACCGCACCGAGGTAAATGGCGTCGAACTGCGCGAGTGTCTCCAAAGCATTCTCGGGCATCATGCGCCCGGTCTTCCGGTAGGACTCGCAACTCCAGTCGAACTGCGTCCAGGTAAAGGTGACGCCAATTCGCCGTCCTACGGCATCCAGTACGCGCACGCCTTCCGGGACAACTTCCTTGCCAATACCGTCACCTGGAAGAACGGCGATTCTGTAGTGACTCATTTTGTTCCTCCCAGGGACCCAACCCATGAAAACGTCTCGCCGGTCGGCCTGGAAGGCAGGTACTCGGCGCCAAAATAGCCCGCGTATCCTTCCGCCTCGATGGCTGCGAACAAGGCGGCGAATTCGATCCCGCCTGTTCCCGGCTCGTGACGACCCGGCACGTCGGAAAATTGGACATGCTTGATGAGATCCTTGTGGCGACGATAGGACGCCACCACATCCTGACCGTTGCGAACCACATGATAGATGTCGAACATCAGCCACAGCCTGCCCTGGAACTCGGCGCGAATCATGGCTGCCGCTTCGTCCATATTTCCCACCAGCACATCCGGCATATCCGCCACGTTTAGCGGTTCAAGCAACAGCGTTCCCGGATAGTCATGCGCCATCGCAATTGCCGCGGCCAGATTGCCCTTCAGTGTCGCCAAGCACGCCGAGCGTGTTGCGTCCGACGGAATGCGGCTCGGGCCGAGATGGAGAAAGGGAATATCCATCGCCATCGCGACACTCAGCGCCGTGCGGACTTCATCAAGAAACTCGCCCTCGCGTCCGGGTACCCCGATCAGGCCCGGCCCCCCTTTGATGAAGTCTCCCATGCCGACATTCAACAGATAAACGCCGACTCCAGCCCGTTGCGCCTCGCGCGCCATATCTGCCGGCCCCGCTTCCAGGACCTGAATTTCGACTTTCTCAAAACCCGCCTTTCGGGCTGCCGCAAATCGCTCCAAAGCCGGCAATTCTCGAAACATCAAGGTCACACTGGCGCTGAATTTTCTCATGGCTGCCTCCCGCAATCAGACTGCCGCGCGATCTTCGCGCGCGAATGCGATGAAGCCGCGTCCGCAGCGCTCGATGGTTTCGTCGATGTCGGCATCGGTCATCGGTGTCGAACCGATCATCATGCCTCGGGTTGCCATGAGCACACCCTCGTTCAGCAATACCCGGTGCATTCTCTGCATGCGTGCCATATAGTTCTCACCCGAGGAAACATGAAACTCCCGATAGGTACGGATCGGATCGCTGAAGAACTGCAGGCTCGTCATGGATGCGAGACCATTGGCACGCATCTTCAATCCGGCTGCGGCAAGCTTCCTGGTCAAACCGGCGCGCAATCTGTCGCCCTGCCGGGAAAGCCGATCGAATGCTTCGGGGGTCAGGGCCTTCATGGAAGCGATGCCTGCCACCATGGTGATCGGGTTGGCGGTATAGGTTCCACTATGGCTGATCTTGAGCGGCCCTGCCAGGTTGTCGAAGACGCACATCACGTCCGCCTTGCCGCCCACGGCACCGACAGGAAAGCCCCCGCCGATGATCTTGCCGAGCACCGTCATGTCCGGAATGACGCCGGCGAGGCCCTGAGCACCATGGTAGCCGACGCGGTGGCAGAAAACTTCATCGAAAATCAGAACCGTGCCGTTGCGAGTACAAAACGCCCGCAACATCTCCAGATATTCCTTAACAGCCCGGGTGAAGCCAAGACGCGCCGGGATAGGATCCACGATCACCGCCGCCAGGTCGCTCGCGCCTTCTTCCAGCAATCGCAGGGAGATCGCGGTCTCGTTGAAGGGGATGACGGTGACGCTGTCGAGAAGACAGGTCGGCGTTCCCCGGGCAAACGGGGTCACCCCCGGACGTTCCAGCGGTCCCCAGTTTTCCGGCGTCGGGAGAAAGCTGGTTTCGACCAGATCATACTGTCCGTGATAGCCGCCTTCGCATTTTGCGATGCGCGTTCGCCCGGTGTGCGCCCGTGCCGCCTTGATCGCCACCATCACGGCTTCCGTGCCGGAATTGGCAAAGCGAATCTGCTCGATACCCTCAACTCGCCCGGCGATAATTTCGGCCAACTCGATCTCGGGCTCTGTCGGCAAGATGCACGAGGTCAACCTGTCGAGTTGGTCCCGTACCGCAGCCGTGATGAACGGCGCGCCATGGCCGTGGATCTGTCCCGAGAAGTTGTTTACCCAGTCGATATAGTTGTTCCCATCAACGTCGGTAAGGCGGCATCCCGTGCCGCTTTCTGCGAAAACCAGATAAGGGCCAAAGGTAATCATATGGCGCGTGTTGCCGCCGGGCATGACCCGCTTGGCGCGTTCAAACAGTGTTGCCGATTTCGACGATAGATCAGGAAACATCGGGTGCCCCGTAAAGTTCTATAGAATCCGGCCTACTCAACCCAGGCCCGGGACGGATCCGTCGAGCCGTCACCGCCATGAAGTTCCTTGCGACGCTGCCAACCGAGGTCCGAGCCGACCAGAACGAGCACGGCAATGGCGGCGCAAACAAATGTCACCGAATACTCAAGTTGCACAGCAGACCGGATACCACTATTTCCGGTGGAATAGATCTGGGTCAAGTAGTTAAAGGTGCCGTGCAACATGATCGCCGGCAAGACGCTCCCCCCGGTAATGTTGACGAAGTAGGTTGCGATTATCGTCATGCCGATGCAGGCCGGGATAAAGCCTGCAAGAAAGAGGAGAATATCTTCAAACGTTTGCTGGCCGGTCGCGAGCATCCACACATCGCGCGGCGAATGCCACGTCGCCCAGGCGATACCCAGAGCAATGGCGGCACGCAGCGGACTCTTGAAGTAGCGCACAAACAGTGGCAAGACATAACCGCGCCAGCCGAGTTCCTCCAACAGCGCTCCCTGGTTCAGGAAGAGCGCAACCATCCAGCCGCTGAAGAACAGCCGCCAGTCAAACACTCCGAAGGCCGTGGCATAACGTGCGGCATCGCCGGGATTTCCAAACATGGCCGAATAGGCCAGCCCGGCGGCTATCCCGAGTCCGATGAAGGCCAGCAACGTCGCGTAGATCCTCACACCCTCTGCCGCTCCGAGGGATCCCTGGATAGGTCGATAGAGCGACAGAAGTTTGGCTACGGCTTCTTTGCCTCGCGATAACCAGACAATCCAGAGCGCCGACACGGTCGGCGCAAACGGAAAAAACAGGAAGGGAAATGCAAACGGAACGAGGGCATAGAGCGTCAATACCTTGGGCAGGCCATCCTGATGTTGCGTCAGAATCGGCTGCGTCTGGTGGAGCATGTCGCGAGTCCGGACGAATTCCATGAACAAGCTCGCCTCGGGGCCGCCGCTCATTCGGGATAGCCCTTCCGCAATCGTGAGATAGATGAACAGGATCGACGGAAAGGATATCGCCACGATATAGAACGCCCAGAACGGATGGCGCAGTGCAAAGCTTTTCATGCGGACTCTCCTCGAAGCGTCAAGATCAGGTGGCGCCCATTTCCTTCATCCGGGCGAGTGCGCGACGGGCGCCCGCCAAGGCGAAGTCGACGTCGTCGTTGGTCATCGGTGTCGAGGCGACGAATCCACCGCGCAAGGTGAGAATTCCTTCTTCACCAAATAGCCGGGACATGATGCCGATCTTTTCCAGCAAGCCGGATCCCATGGCAACGGCCAGCTCCCGGTAGTTGTTCATCGGTTTGTCGGTCAGCAGCAGCACCGATAGCGAGGCTATGCCCTCGACACGTCCGACCAATCCGAGGTCGACGCGGATTTTTTCCAGGCCTTCGCGCAGACGTTCGCTCTTCCGCTCCATATCGTCGAACACTTCGGCGGTCAATAGCGACATGCTGGTGTAGCCCGTGGCCATGGTCATCGGGTTTGCGGTAAAGGTTCCGCTCTGTTTGACCTTGGGCTCCCCTGCATCCACCTCAAACACCGACATGACTTTGGCGCTTCCGCCCAGTCCGCCAACCGGCAGACCGCCGCCGATGATCTTGCCCATCGTGGTGAGATCAGGGGTGATCCCGGTTCTGCCCTGCATTCCGTGGTAACCCATGCGCAGGCACAACACTTCGTCGAAGATCAGTACCATGCCAAGGCGTTGGGTCTCTTCCCGCAGCATCTGCAAGAAATCGTTGCGCGGCTGCACCAGTCCCAATTGCAGGCGGCAAGGGTCGATGACCACCGTGCCTATTTCATTGGCACGCTGGCGCAGAATGTTTCGCGTGGCCTCGATATTGTTGGTGGGGAACAGGACGATCTCGTCGAGGAGGCTTTGCGGCGTACCCACCGAGTTGGCAACCGGAGTCGGTGCATCGGCAGGACCCCATTTATCCGGCGTTGGCTGGAAGCTCGCCTCCAGCAAGTCGTACTGTCCGTGATAGGCGCCTTCCGCCTTGGCGACCTTGGATCGTCCCGTATACGCGCGCCCGACCTTGACGGCAATCATCAAAGCCTCGGTCCCGGAATTCATGAAGCGGGCCCTCTCGATGCTCGGGATGCGATCGACGAGCAGCTCCGCCAATTTTACCTCCCACTCGGTCGGCAGAATTGCCGACATGATGCGGGGCGCCTGGCTGCAAATGATGTCGATGACCT
>JBAYJH010000151.1:0-11370 GCA_041665185.1 Sterolibacterium sp. | reverse complement strand
GACCGGCTTTTCTCCCATGGTATCGCGGGCGGTGATCAGGCCGGCGATCTCGCGGTGGTCGCCGACCACCAGCAACAGGCGCACGCCGCGCGCGATCATGGCCTGATTGGCTTGGGCAAGGGTGGCGTTCGAGCCGATCGTGGCGGGAGTGACCCGCTGTAGATCGGTCATCACCTCGATGGCGGGGCTATCCACTCTGACCGGTTTCGGCGCATAGGCGCCGGGGGGCTGGCAGGTGACGCCCAGCTTCATCTTGGCCATCGACAGGGGCTTGTAGACCGCTCTTTCCATTGCTGATCCTCTCCGCAAAAAGCGCTAGCCGCTAATCGACTCTGCTTAATTGTGGCCAATTCCCGACAGTCATCTCAGCCTACTTCTTGGCGATATCCTCAAGCTTGGTGGCCCGGATCAACTGGCCGTCCAGCCCAGCCTCCTTCATGCTGCCGCCGTAGGCCACGGTCATCAATTGCGAGTAGTAGAGCACCGGCATATTGAACTTGGTGCCCTGCTTCTTGTTGATCTCGGACTGGTATACCTCGACGTTGGCCTGGCACAGCGGGCAGGGCGTGACGATCATTTCGGCGCCGTGGTCGTAGGCCGATTCGACGATGGCGCGGATCTGCTTCTGGGATTTTTCCGGCTCCGAGAAGGCCAGCGCGCCGCCGCAGCAGGCAACCTTCTGGTCATACTGGGTGAGCGCCTCGCCGCCGAAGGTCTCGACCATCTTGTCGAGGTACAGCGGGTTCTCGAAGGACTCGCCGGCGATGCCGAAGGGGCGGTTGGTCTGGCAGCCGACATAACCGGCGAACTTGATGCCTTCCAGCGACTTCTTCATCGGTTTCTTCAGTTCGTCGTAGCCGAAATCCTCGATCAGCACTTCGACCATGTGGCGGATCTCGACCTCGGCTTTGTAGTGCAGGCCGGCGGCGGCCAGCGCCTCGTTGGTCTCTTTCATGAGCTGGGCCGAACCGTCCAGGCGGTCTTTGGTTTCGCGCGCCGACAGCCAGCAGGCGGCGCAGGTGGCGACGATGTCCTGGCCCGGCAGATGGGTCTCGGCCTGGGCGAAGTTGCGGGCGTTGATGGCCAGGCGCGGCAGTTCGCCGCCCTCGCAGTAGCCGATCGAGGCGGAGCAGCAGTTCCAGTCGGGGATCTCGGTGAGCTTGACGTCGAGCGTCTTGCACATCGAGTTGACCGAGGTCAGGTAGTTCGACGCCGACGCCTTGAGTTGGGATGAGCAGCCGGGGTAGAACGCGTATTCCTTCTTTGCCATGTATTTCTCCGTGACGGTGTCGACGCGTCAGCTCGTCAAACCCTGCTTCTTGTCCTCGATCTCGCGCGCCTTGGCGATGATGGCCTGGAAGCCTTTCAGATCCTTGATGGCGTGGCCGCCGAAAATCTCCATCGGGTTGAGACGCTTGGCCAGCACCATCCCCAGGCCGATGCTCTGCATGCCCAGCGCCGTCTTGATGCCGGCGACCAGACCGTCCTTGAAATACAGGGCGAGGGTCAGCTTGAGTTCATTCACGCGGCCCTTCTTGGCCAGGTTGTTCCAGAACATGGTGGCGAACTCATGGGTCGGCTGGCCCTTCGGCACCAATCCCAGGCGGTGCGCATAGCTCGCCAGGCCATGCATGATGTGGGTGATCGGCAACTCGCGCGGGCAGCGCACCACGCAGTTGTAGCAGGAGGTGCACATCCACATCGCGTCGGAGGTCAGCACTTCCTCGCGCTTGCCGGCGCGGATCATCATGAAGATCTTCTGTGGCGAGTGTTCCCAGTGCGGGCCAAAGGGGCACGATCCGGCGCAGACGCCGCATTGCATGCACATCTTGACCCATTCGCCTTCCTCGACGCGCTCCTCGACTTCGCGCAGGAAGTTGTTCTTGTACGGCGCAGGGGTTTGCAGGTTGGTGGCCATATGCTTAACCGAATCCCTTCATCGGCGACAAGCCGATTTCCTCGATCTGCTTGACATAGTCGTTGATCAGGCCGGCGACGCGCGCGCTGTCGGTGATGGCGATCTCCAGCGTCTGCACGCGTTCCGGCTCCAGGCCCATCTGCTTCATGGTGTCGTCGATCTTGCTCATGCGGTAATAGGCCATCTCCGAACCCTTGACGAAATGGCACTGGTAGTCGTCGCCGCGCTTGCAGCCCATCATCATCACCCCGTCGTAGCCGGAGTTGAGGGCGTCGGTGATCCAGATGGTGTTGATCGAACCCAGGCAGCGGATCGGGATGGCGCGCACGTAGGCCGAATACACCTGGCGTTGCAGGCCGGCCATGTCGAGCGCCGGATAGGCGTCGTTCTCGCAGGCGAGGATGAGGATGCGCGGCTTGTTCTCGTCCTCGTCGGGAACATTGACCGCCTTGATCTGCATGCCGACGGTATCCACCGAATAGTTCTCGAAGGAGATCACCCGCACCGGACAGGCGCCCATGCAGGTGCCGCAACGGCGGCAGCGCTGCTCGTTGAACTGCGGAAAGCGGCGCTCGTCCTCGTCGATGGCGCCGAACGGGCATTCCACGGTGCAGCGCTTGCACTGGGTGCAGCCTTCGAGGCGCACGATGGGATAGGACAGGTCGCCGACGCGCGGCAGCGAAGCGCGCCCGGCGGCGGCGTTCTCCACCGCCTGGATGGCCTTGAGTGCCGCGCCGGTGGCGTCGGTGATGGCCTGGTCCAGATCCATCGGCCGGCGCGTCGGACCGGCGGCATAGATGCCGGTGCGCCGCGTCTCATAGGGGAAGCAGATGAAGTGGGAGTCGGCGAAGCCATGCTTGAGCTGGGGCAGGTCCGGCCCCTGGCGGTAGTTCATCTTGAGCACCGATCCGGCCCGCAGCATCTGTTGTTGTTCCTTGGCCGCCGCATCACCGTTGTCCGCGGCGGTGCTCACCTCGGTCCATTTGTCGAGATCGACGCCGGCATTGGCCACCTGGCCGGTGGCCAGCACCACCAGATCGGCGTCCAGGGTCGTTTCGGCGTCGAGGATCAGATCCTTGAACTGGACCTGGCAACCGTTGCCGCTGCTCGACACCTTGCTGGCCTTGCCCTTGGTGAAGGTCACGCCCTTTTCCTGGGCGCTGCGGTAGAAGTCTTCGCCCATGCCCGGTACGCGCAGATCCTGGTAGAGGATCATGGTGTCGACGTCGGGATTGGCGTCCTTGAAGTACATCGCCTGCTTGATGCTTGTTGCGCAGCAATGACCGGAGCAGTAGGACAGGTGCTGGCCGCTGTCGTCGCGCTGGCCGGCGCATTGCAGGAAAATCACCGAGTTCACCGCCTTGCCGTCGGCGCGCTTGATGGGAGTACCATTGGCGGCCTGCGCCAGCGCCTCAAGACCGGCCTGGTCGACTACGTTGGCCTGCCCACCGCCGAGCTCCGGCAACTTGTTGGCATCGTAAGGCGTGAAGCCGCTGGCCTGGATGATGGCGCCGACCGTGACGTCGCTCACGCCGCCCGACTCCTGGGCGATCTTGATCATGAAGCGGCCGGGCGCACCGGCGGTCTCCGCCAGCGTCGAATTGAGGTGCAGCTTGATCCGTGGGTGGGCGGCTACGCGGGCCGCCAGTTCGGCAACGCCGGTCGGCTGAGGTTCGCTATAGGGGGCGGCGAAGGGGACGCGTTTCCACAGCTGCCTGGCGAAGCCGCCGAGCTCGCCTTGCTTTTCCACCAGGATCACGTCGTAACCGGCCTCCGCAGCCTCGATCGCGGCGGTCATGCCGGCCATGCCGCCGCCGACCACCAGGATGTTCTTGGCCTGGGTCTTGTCCGGGTTGCCCTCGGGCATCTTCATCTTCTTGACTTCGGCGCAGCCCATGCGGACGTAGTCTTCGGCCATCTCCTGGCGCACCTCGTCGTGTTCCGCTCCCGCGGCGACCACCCACAGCACGCCTTCGCGCAGGTTGGCGCGGGCGATGGAAATCCCCGGGAAACTGAAAGCCTCGGTCTTGGCGCGGCGCGAGCAGGCGGCGATACAGACATGGGTGACCGCCTCGCTGGCGATGTCGTCCTGGATCAGCTTGACTCCCTCTTCGCTGCACAGGAAGGGATGGCTCTTGACCAGCGCCATCTTGCCTTCCTTCTGGGCAATCTTTTCCAGCGTCTTGACGTCGAGCGTCTCGCCAATGCCGCAGCCGGCACAGATGTAGGCCGCGAATTTATTGTCGGCCATATCAGTTAACCTCCGATGAAGCGACTTTGTGCAAGACCTGGATCGCCTTGAGACTCGCCGCGGTGGCGCTTTGCACCGAGCGGTTCACGTCGAGCGGGCTGGCGGCGGCGCCGGCGCCGAACATGCCGGCTTCGAGCGCGCTGCCGGCGCAGCCTTCGATGAAGTTGGACGAATCCAGGACAATGTCGGCGCGCAGTCCGCCGTTGTCCAGCAGGCCGGTGATCTCCGGCTCCATGCCGACCGCCAGCACCACCAGGTCATGCTCGGTGGCGTAGCGGTGATAGCCCTCGGTGTCGACGCCGTGCAGAATGGGGTTGCCGTTGGCTTCGTTGACCGCGATGCGCGCCACCTTGGACTTGATGAAGGACACCGTGCTGTCGGCCTGCACCATCTGGTAGAAGTCCTCGAAGCGGTCGATGGCGCGGATGTCGATGTAGTAGATGGTGGACCTGGCGCCGTCGCCCGCCTCGCGCACATACTGCGTTTGCTTCAGCGAGGCCATGCAGCAGATGCGCGAGCAATGGCGCAGGTAGTTCTCGTCGCGCGAACCGGCGCACTGGATGAAGGCGATGTTTTTCGCCGGCTGACCGTCGGACGGGCGCAACAGGCGGCCAGCCGTGGGCCCGCGCGGGTCGGCCAGACGCTCGAACTCGACGCTGGTGATCACGTTGTCGTAGCGATCGTAGCCGTAGGGCTGGATCTTGTTGGCATCAAAAGGCCGCCAGCCGGTGGCCCAGACGATGGCGCCGACATTGACTTCGACTGTTTCCTCGACCATTTCCAGGTCGATGGCATTGACCGGGCAGGCGGCCTTGGCCTTTTGTCCCTCGGCGCTGCCGACGATCGACGGGTCGATCACATAGCGCTGCGGGTAGGCCATGGCGTGCGGCAGATAGGCGGCCTTGACTTTGGAGAGTCCGTAATTGAAGGCATCGGGAATTTCGGCACTGACGGCCTCGCCGCACTTGCCGCAGGCGGTGCAGTTCTGGTTCACATAGCGCGGCGTCAGCTTCAGGCTCACCCGGTAGTCGCCGCGCTTGCCCTCGACCGCGACCACCTCGGTCTGGGTCATGACGCGTACATTGGGGTTGCCGCGCAGGCGTTTCAGGTTGATCTCCAGGCCGCAACTGGGATGGCACATCTTCGGGAAGTAGCGGTAAAGCTGGGAGGTGCGGCCGCCCAGAGTCGGGGTCTTCTCGACCAGCATCACCTGCTGGCCGCATTCCGCGGCCTCCAGCGCCGCGGTGATGCCGCTGATGCCCCCGCCGACGACGAGGATCATGCGGCTGGTTGCGGTGGGAACTGTCACGTCGAGTCTCCGGGGTGAGGATACTGAGGGAATGACGACGATTCTAGCGTTTGAATTTTGGCGCCGGGAGGATGCGAGCGCAAATGTTTTTATTCACCCATAAGGCGGAGCGCGCGCTTAGATCGCAGGAGTATTTCGGATGTCAAACACCATGGTGGCTAGGTCGGCGAAGATCCACGTTGCCGCGGCGGCGCCGAGGCCGGCCACGGTCCCCGGATTGACGAGCCAGGTGGCAGCGCCATGAATGTTGGCCTGCTGCGCAACGTTCGGCACGTGGCTGTGGCCGCAACACACCAGCTCGTGATCGCCGGCGCAGGCCATGGCGTGGCCATAGTGGGGGTAGTGGGTAACGAAGATGCGCCGGCCGGCGAGCACCAGGTCGGCGTCCTGGCCGTAATAGTGAAACTGGCCCTCCGAATTGCAGGCCAGACGGGCGATCGCCACCGGGTCGCCGAGGTTGTTGCCGTGCACCGCGTGGATTACCAACCCTAGCCCTAGTGTGGCTTTCAGGGTGTTGGTGCCGATCAGGTCGCCGCAATGGATCACCGCTTCGGCGCCCTCCTGCTTGGCTTCGGCCACCGCCGCTGCCAGCATGGGGCCGCGGTCGTGGCTGTCGGAAACGATACATACTTTCATCAAGAGGCTTCCTTATCGCGGGATAAAAATTTCCTGAACCCAAGAGGCGCAAATTTTGACACGATAGCAAAATTGACTCATAAAGCTTATTGTTACACTCCCAAGTAAATTCATAAGGAAGCCAACATGCATTTCGACAAGGAACTCGACGCTCGCGGTTTGAACTGCCCATTGCCCATCCTGCGCACCAAGAAAGCATTGACCGACATGCAGTCGGGCCAGGTATTGAAAGTGGTGTCCACCGATCCGGGTTCGGTCAAGGACCTCGCAGCTTTCGCCAAGCAGACCGGCAACGAACTGCTGTCGACGGAAGAGAAGAACAAGGAATTCGAGTTCTTCGTCAAGCGCAAGTAAACAGGAGAAATCTCATGGGCGAACCCTCGCAACTGGCGATCATCGAGGATCTGGTCCGTCGCCGGATCGACGAAATCCTGCCGGGCAAGATCGAAGAAAAGCTCAGGGAGATCCAGGAAAGCAAGACGCCTTCCCTGGCCATCATCGCCACCAAGGGCACGCTGGACTGGGCCTATCCACCCTTCATCCTGGCGTCGACCGCCGCCGCCCTGGGCTGGGACGTATCGGTCTTCTTCACCTTCTACGGCCTCAACCTAGTCCGCAAGGATGTCAGTGAGCTCAAGATCAGCCCCCTCGGCAACCCCGGCATGCCCATGAAGATGCCCTTCGGGCCAGACTGGTTCAAGGGCATCAACTGGAATATTCCCAATCTCGTCCAGGCCGGCATCCCTGGGTTCGAGGTCATGGCAACCACGCTGATGAAGCAGACCATCAGCAACAACGGCGTAGCCAGCGTCGAGGAGTTGCGCGACGCCTGCAAGGAAGGCGACGTCAAGTTCATCGCCTGCCAGATGACGGTCGACCTGTTCGGCTTCAGCCACGACGACTTCATCCCCGGCATGGATTTCGCCGGCGCCGCCACCTTCCTGCCGGTGGCGCAGCAGTCGGACGTCTGCCTGTTCATCTAACTCGCATCGTCGTCAGACCACCCCCCGTGCCATGAAATCGTTCGAAGACGAGGTTTACGCCCCCACCCCCAACCCCCGCCCAGGCGGGGGCTACAAGTTGCTCGCTGCGCTCGTGGGTTAAGGGGCGCTTCGTAACGGTATTTCACGTTAAGCTTGGACGCTCGCGGCGAAACCAACGGATCAGTCGCGCGCCGGCATCACCCGGTCCAGCAAGCCACGCATGCGTTCCCAGTGCGAGCCCTCCCAATACACGCGCTGGCAGATTTCGCAGGTGGTGAAACGCCGGTAGCGCGCCTGCACGGCAGGCGGCACGCGCGGCAGCGCCAGCGCCCTGTCGATGGCGTGGAGCGGCGCATTGCAGTGCAGGCACAGTGTGAATGGCCGGGCGCTGCTTGCCAGATCCAGCCGCCGGAAAATCTCCTGCAACTGCTGTGCCGAGTTCAGCGCATGGACGTAGCAGCCGCGGCTGATCTCCCGGCGCTTGAGCAGTTCGCGGTCGCGCGAGAGCACGATGCGGTTCTCCGCAGTGGCGATGGCCGCGATGCTGCTGTCGTGGAAATGGTTGTCGTAAAGGGTGTCGAAGCCCGCCATGCGCAGCAGGCGGGCAAGACCGCCCAGATGGGCATCGGCGACAAAGCGCGCTGCCTCGCTGCGCATAGGACGCTCGCGCACGCCGAGCGGCGCGACGTCAAGCGTCTCGAACCCTGGGTAGACGGCGACCCGGTCGCCCTCTTCCAGCAAGCGGTCGAAACCCGCCGCTACGCCATTGACCAGTATCAGGTCGACCTCGGTGTGGGGAACGCCGAGCGCCTCGATCATGTGCTTGGTGGTGGCCGCCCGGGCGCAACGGCAGGCGAATTCCCGCTGGCGGCGCTCCGTCGCCAGGAAGTCGTTCAACTCCGCGTAGAACCGAAAAGTCACCATGAGCAGCCGGCCCCGAGCCCTTGCCTATCCGGCGCTTGCCTGTTCCGGCCGTATCCTCAACAGGTCACGTGGAACAGCCCGATCACCGAGCCTTTGGCCTTGTTCCAGCGGGCAATGGCATCCGGCGTGGCCAGCAGTTCGACGGCAACCTTCTTGGCCTTGAAATATTCCGCCGCCTCGGCGGAAAGTTCCACCATGGCCTGCTGGCCGGCGCCGACAATCAGCCGTTTAGCGCCCTTCTCATAGACGTGCTCGGCTTCCGCAAGCGAAACCATGTGCGAGGTTCCATACACATCCTTGGAGAGTTTCTTCTTCCGTTTCGCCACCGTCCCGCAAAGGCGGATCAGAACATCATGCTCGATGCGCTGGCCGCCGACGGTGATGGCGCCAAATTCGGTGCTGTCGATCTTGGGGTGCATGGCGCTGTCGAGTGGCGCGGCCAGGCGGCGGCGCGTCACTGCGTCTTGTGCTTGCCCTTGCGCACCCGGTTGGCTTGCATCCCGTCGCCGCCGATCTCTTCCAGGAACGCCACTTCATCACCGACCTGGAAGTGCTCGAAATCCGGGTGTACGCAGTTATATCGATGAAAGTACAACTCGGCGCCATCGTGCTTTTCGATGAAGCCGTAGCCTTCATCCGGGAACAGGCGTGCCACCTGCCCATGCGCGTCCACTTCGTGCGCTTTGACGTCGCCACGCGCACGCCGGACATGCTCTTCGACCTTGCGCTTGACGACGTCGAAAGCGTCGCGTATCGCGATATAGATATCTTCCGCCTTGTCGCGATTGACACAGATTTCGGTTCCGGGCAGGCACAGGTCGACGCGGATATTGAAAAGTTTGCCTTGATGTTTATGTTTCTGAATCATGCCTGCCGTCACGCGGCAGGACGTGATGTGCTCGGAGAACCGCTCGAGCCTCCCGGCCTTGTCGCGGATAACGGCCTCGACCGCCTCGGAGTGGGGAAAATCGCGAAACGTGACTTGCACTGGAAGCTGCATTGGAGTCTCCAAAGCTATCGAATCGTATGAATCGTATCGGCTACGCTACCTATCTCCGTGCCGCCTTTTGCCCACAGTCGGCGGCTTCAGAGTGTGGGCGTTCTTTCATGGGCGTAGGTTCGTTCGCGTTGTTGCTGGCAGGCGACGCAACGCGTGGCCGCGGGAGCGGCCTGTAGACGCTCGAAGGCGATAGGCTCGCCGCAATCGGTGCAGTTGCCGTAACCCCCCGCGGCGATCCGCGCCGTGGCCGCCTCGACCTCGCGGATTTCCTTGACATGCCGGTCGATGATGGCCAGATTGATATCCGCCAGCAAGTCGCCGATCGCTTCGTCGCCCGTATCCGTCGCGCCGCGATCGATCAAGTCGATGTACTGCTGGTGTTCACCCGTCGCCAGGGCGTCGCGGACTTCCTCGAGCAATGACGTGTAGTTCTGCCGGAGACTCTTCTTGAGTTTCGACAACTGGACATGGTTAAGCGTCATGATGTGTCTCGTCCTTACTCGGGGATCGGGCGGGTGGTGTGCCTGATTTCAATATAGCTCAACTTTTCTCTCCTGCCGGGTTCAGCCCTTGATGCAGACCAGCGGCAGCAATCGCGCCACCTTGCCGGCCAGTCCGGCGCGGTCGGAGGCTTCGACGACGGCCCCGACATCCTTGTAGGCGAGCGGGGCCTCTTCGGCGACGCCCCGCCAACTGGGACTGCGTATCAGGATGCCGCGCGCCGCCAGTTCGTCGATCAGCGCCCGGCCATGCCAGCGGCGCGTGGCTTCGTGGCGGCTCATGGCGCGGCCGGCGCCGTGGCAGGCCGAGCCGAAGGCTCGCTCCTCGGTGCCGGACGTGCCGGAGAGGATATAGGAAGAGGTGCCCATGCTGCCGCCGATCAGCACCGGCTGTCCGGCCTGGGCATACTCGTTGGGCAGTTCGGTATTGCCCGGCCCGAAGGCACGCGTCGCGCCCTTGCGATGCACGAACAGGCGGCGTCGGCGGCCTGCCACCGTGTGCGTCTCTTCCTTGCAGGTGTTGTGCGAGACATCGTAGAGCAGCGGCAGCTTGATGCCGGGAAATATCTCGGCGAAAGCCAGGCGCGCCAGATGGGTGAGGATCTGCCGATTGGCCAGCGCGCAGTTGATGCCGGCTCGCATGGCGCCGAGGTAGCGCTGGCCGAGAGCCGATTTCAGCGGTGCGCAGGCCAGCTCGCGGTCGGGCAGGGCGAGGCCCGCGGCCGGCGCCGCCAGCACCATCTCGCGCAGGTAGTCGGTGCCGATCTGGTGGCCCAGGCCGCGCGAGCCGCAATGGATGCTCACCACCACGTCGCCGGCGGCGAGGCTATAGGCACGCGCGGCGGCCGGGTCGAAGATTTCGTCCACCACCTGCACTTCGAGGTAATGGTTGCCCGAACCCAGCGTGCCCATTTCGTCGCGCTGGCGCTTCCTGGCCTTCTCGGACACCGCGTCGGGATCGGCGCCGGCGACGCGGCCGTGTTCCTCGATGTGCGCCAGGTCGGCATCGCTGCCGTAGCCTTCCGCGACGGCCCAGCGCGCGCCGCCCTTGAGCATCGCCGCCATCTCGGCCGGCCGCAGATGGAGCGGGCCGGTGCTGCCGACGCCGGCCGGGATGCGCGCATACAGCAGGTCGGCGAGTTCGACCTTGTGTGCCTCGACGTCGGCGAGCGTGAGGCCGGTGCGCAGGGTGCGCACGCCGCAGGAGATGTCGAAGCCGACGCCGCCGGCCGATACCACGCCGCCCTCGTCGGCATCGAAGGCGGCCACCCCGCCGATGGGAAAACCGTAGCCCCAATGGGCATCGGGCATTGCATAGGACGCCGTGACGATGCCCGGCAGGCTGGCGACGTTGGCCACCTGCTCGCGCACCTTCTCATCCATGGCTTCGATGAGTTCGCGCGAGGCGAACAATACCCCCGGCACGCGCATCGCGCCGGACTGGGGCAATTCCCATTCGAAGTCGCCACGCTGCCTCAGTTGCCGGATATCCATGTCGTCCTCGCTCGCCCTTACACGTCGACCACGCACTGCGCCAGCCACTGGCCGTCTGGCTCATGGCGCACCGCCAGTTCGCAGAACGATGCGCCCTTGACCTCGGCCGCGGGTTGGTGGCGCGCCACATCCACCGGCTCGCCCCAGGCGGTGGCCCGCACACGCAAGTTGTCGATGCTCACCTCGAAGCGCGAGAACAGCATGTGGCGCGTCGCCATCTCGTAGACCAGCGCATTGAGCCAATCCACCAGCAGCATTTCCTCGTCGGGCGCCGCGCAGTCGATGCTCACCTTCTCACGCGCCGCGACCCGCGACGGTACGCAGATCACCGCCGTCATCGCACTGGCCGCGCCGG
>JBAYJH010000150.1:0-11441 GCA_041665185.1 Sterolibacterium sp. | reverse complement strand
CGGTGTGGGCGCGGCTGGTGGTGGCGCCGCCAATCAACAGCGGCACCGCGAAGCCTTGGCGCTTCATCTCGGCGGCGACGTGGCTCATCTCTTCCAGCGAAGGCGTGATCAGGCCCGACAGACCGATGATGTCGGCATCATGCTGGCGCGCCGCCGCGAGGATCTTGTCGGAGGCCACCATCACGCCGAGGTCGAACACCTCGTAGCCGTTGCAGCCCAGCACCACGCCGACGATGTTCTTGCCGATGTCATGGACGTCGCCCTTCACCGTGGCCATCACGATGCGGCCCTTGGCCTTGCTGCCTACGCGCAGCTTCTCGGCCTCGATGTAGGGCAGCAGATGCGCCACCGCCTGTTTCATGACGCGCGCCGATTTGACCACCTGCGGCAGGAACATCTTGCCGGCGCCAAACAGGTCGCCGACCACGCTCATGCCGCCCATCAGCGGCCCTTCGATCACCGCCAGCGGCGGCAGTCCCGCGGCGACGCTGGCCAGACGCGCTTCCTCGGTGTCGGCGACAATCCACTCGGTGATGCCCTTGACCATGGCGTGCGCCAGGCGCTCATTGACCGGTTGCTCACGCCAGGCCAGATCCTGCACCTGTTCCCTGGCCGAACCTTTCACGGTCTGGGCGAACTCGACCAGCCGCTCGCCGGCATCGGCGGAGCGGTTCAGTACCACTGCCTCGACTTTGTCGCGCAAGGCCGGATCGAGATCGTCATACACGCCGAGCTGGGCGGCATTGACGATGCCCATGCTCATGCCGGCCTGGATGGCGTGATACAGGAACACCGTGTGGATCGCCTCGCGCACCGGGTCATTGCCGCGGAAACTGAAGCTGACGTTGGAGACGCCGCCGGAGACCTGGGCATGCGGCAGGTTCTGTCTGATCCAGCGCGTCGCGTTGATGAAGTCGACGGCGTAGTTGTCGTGCTCCTCGATGCCGGTGGCGATGGCGAAGATGTTCGGATCGAAGACGATGTCCTCGGCCGGGAAGCCGTCGCCGACCAGCAGATCGTAAGCGCGTTTGCAGATGCCGGTCTTGCGCTCATAGGTGTCGGCCTGGCCTTGTTCGTCGAAGGCCATAACGATGGCGGCGGCGCCGTAGCGGCGGATCAGGCGGGCCTGGGCGAGAAACTTTTCCTCGCCTTCCTTGAGCGAGATCGAGTTGACGATACCCTTGCCCTGTAGGCACTTCAGGCCCGCTTCCAGCACCTCCCACTTGGAGGAGTCGAGCATGACCGGCACGCGGGCGATGTCGGGTTCGGAGGCGATCAGGTTGAGGAATTTCACCATCGCCGCCTTGGAGTCGAGCATCGCCTCGTCCATGTTGACGTCGACGATCTGCGCGCCGGCTTCCACCTGGTTGCGCGCCACCGCCACGGCCTCCTCGAACTGGCCGCCCAGGATCAGTCGGGCGAAAGCCTTCGAGCCGGTGACGTTGGTGCGCTCGCCGACGTTGACGAACAGCGATTCTGCGTCGATGTTGCAAGGCTCCAGGCCGGACAGGCGCAATTTCTTTTCGGGCACGGCCGGCTGGCGCGGTGCCACACCATCCAGCGCCTCGGCGATGGCGCGGATGTGTTCCGGCGTGGTGCCGCAGCAGCCGCCGGCGATATTGATGATGCTGGCTCGTTTGCCATCACCCGCCCATTCGCCGATCTCGTCGGCCAGCATCTGCGGCGTCTCGTCATAGCCGCCGAAGGCGTTGGGCAGGCCGGCGTTGGGGTGGGCCGAGACGAAACAGTCGCAGACCTGCGCCAGCTCGGCGACATACTGGCGCAATTCGGCAGCGCCGAGTGCGCAGTTCAGCCCGAACGACAGCGGCCGGGAATGCCGCAGCGAGTTCCAGAAGGCCTCCGGCGTCTGGCCGGAAAGGGTGCGGCCGGAGGCGTCGGTGATGGTGCCGGAAATCATCAGCGGCAAGCGTTGCCCTCTTTCCTCGAACAATTGCTCGATGGCGAACAAGGCGGCCTTGGCGTTGAGGGTGTCGAAAATCGTTTCCACCAGCAGCAGGTCGGCCCCGCCATCGGCCAAGCCGCGCGCGGCTTCCAGGTAGGTGGCCACCAGTTCGTCGAAATGCACATTGCGGTAGCCGGGGTCGTTCACGTCCGGCGACAGCGAGGCGGTGCGCGAGGTCGGGCCGAGCACGCCGGCGACCCAGCGCGGCTTGGCCGGCTCACGTGCTGTGAATTCGTCGCAGGCGGCGCGCGCCACCCGCGCACCGGCCACGTTGAGTTCGTAGACGACGGACTCCAGGCCGTAGTCGGCCTGGGAGATGGCGGTGGCGTTGAAGGTGCCGGTCTCGATGATGTCGGCGCCGGCCGCCAGGTACTCGGCGTGGATGGCGCGGATCATTGCCGGCTGGGTCAACAGCAGCAGGTCGTTGTTGCCCTTGAGATCCTTGGGGTGGTCGGCGAAGCGCTCGCCGCGATAATCCTCCTCGGCCAGGCCTAGCCGCTGGATCATGGTGCCCATGGCACCGTCGAGGATCAGGATGCGGCGGCTCAGGAGTTCGCGTAGCTGTTGACTGCGGTCGGCTTGCATGGTGTGTGAGACGTTGGAGAATCGTTGCATTTTATCATGCGCCATGCCGCAGGCCCGCGCCCTTCCTGGCGATTCGGGGCGATTGGCGCCTGGCTTATAATGAGTGCCCGAATCGTTCCAGGGCATCCACCGTCCGATGAAGCGCCTCACCACCAAACGTGTTCTGACCGATGCGTGAATCGCCGCGAGGTTTTCCACCGGCGACGCTGGCATGGCTGGTGTGGGGGCTGGGCGCGCTGCTGTACCTGATCGGCTTCTACCAACGGGTGGCGCCGGCGGTGATCACCGATCAGCTGATGGCGGAGTTCGCCATCGGCGCCGCGGCACTCGGCAATCTTTCCGGTTTCTACTTCTATTCCTATGTGGCGATGCAGATTCCCACCGGTGTCATCGCCGACCGCTGGGGCCCGCGCCGCCTGCTGACGCTGGGTGCCGGCGTGGCGGCAATCGGCACGGCGCTGTTCGCCGGCGCCGCGAGTCTGTGGTGGGCCAATGCCGGCCGCCTGCTGATCGGGGCGTCGGTGGCCGTGGCTTTCGTGTCGATGCTCAAACTCGCCAGCCACTGGTTCGCGCCGCGCCAATATGCGCTGGCGTCCGGCATGGCGTTGCTGACGGGCGTGGTTGGCGCGGTGGCGGCCGGCGTGCCCTTGAGCCTGCTGGTGGACGCTTTCGGCTGGCGCGCGGTGATGGGTGCTTCGGCCGGGCTGACCGCGCTGGTGTGTCTCGCCACCTGGTGGCTGGTGCGCGACGATCCCGCCGAGGCCGGTTATGCCAGTTATTTCCAGGGCGGCCATCAACACCACGAGGCGACGCCCATCCTGCGCGGCCTGGTGGAAGTGCTGGGCTACCGCAATATCTGGATTCTGCTATTGACGCCGGTCGGCGTGGTCGGCGCGGTCCTGGCTTTCGCCGGCCTGTGGGGCGTACCTTACCTGCGCCAGGTGCACGGCTTGGATGCGAAGAGCGCGGCGACCATCACCTCGACGCTGCTGGTGGCCTGGGCGCTGGGCGGACCGTTGCTCGGCGCCTGGTCGGAACACCTGGGGCGCCGCAAGCCGCTGTATGTGCTGACCACCCTCGTCGCGCTGATCGGCTGGGCGGCGATCATTTACCTGCCGTTACCCCTGTGGTTGCTGGTGGCTGTGCTGGTGCCCGTGGGATTCGCCTCCGGCAACATTACCATCGGCTTCGCCTGTGCCAAGGAATCATTGCCGCTGCGCCTGACCGGGACGGCATCCGGCGTCTGCAACATGGGACCGCTGGTCGGCGGCATGCTGTTGCAGCCCGCGATCGGCTGGGTTCTCGACGGCCATTGGACAGGCACCCTGGCCAACGGCGCTCGCACTTATGACGCCGCCGCCTATCAAGCCGGTTTCAGCCTGATCGTCGGGACCGTGGTGGCGTCGGCCATCCTGATTTCTTTCCTGCGCGAAACGAACTGCCGTCAGACCGGCTAAGCTTTTTGTCTATGGCGTGCGGTAGTGCCACAGCGCGATTGCGAAGACGATCAGCCCCAGCGACAGAAAGCCCCCCATCCCCAAGGCCAGCGTCAGCGGCGTGGCCCACAGCAGCGGCGCCAGCACGGCGGCGGTGAGGGCGTTGGTGGCGGTCTGCACCACTCCCTGGCAGCTCGAAGCCAGGCCACGCTTTTCCGGGAACAGGTCCAGCGCCAGCAATTGCATGCTGGGCATCGCCATGGCCATGCCGATGTTGTACAAAGGGAAGGGCAGGATGGCCCAGGGCAGGCGCGCCGGCATCAGCAGGTTCATGGCCAGATTGGCCGCGGCGGCCACGCTCATGATGACGCAGCCGAGAGCGATGGTGCGGCGCGGGCTGAGCCGGCCCGCCAATTGACCGGAGATAACTGCGCCGATTACCATGCCGCCAACGCCGGGACCGAACAGCCAGGCGAAGCCCTGCGGCGATATCCCGAGATGCTGGATCAGGAACACCGGCGCCGACAGCACGTAAAGAAACATGGCGTTGAAGTTGAGGGCCATCGATGCCGACAGACGCATGAATTCGCCGTGCGAAAAGACCCCGACATAGGCATGCCAGAGATGCACCGGATGCAGGCTCTGGCGCTTGTCCGGCGCCAGGGTTTCCGGCAGCCAGAGCAGCGTCGCCAGCCATATCGCGGCGCCGAACAGCGCCATGAAGATGAAGATGCCGTGCCAGTCGAAGTAGGCGTGGATCCAGCCGCCGATGATGGGCGCGATCGCCGGCGCGATGGCGAACATGATGCTGATGCGCGCCATCAGGCGCTGCGCGGCCGGCCCGTCGAGCAGGTCGCGGACGATGGCGCGGCTCACCACCATGCCGACACCGCAGGACAGTCCTTGCAAGGCGCGGCCGATCCATAGGTATTCGATGCGCGTGGACAAGGCGCAGAACAGCGAGGCCAGCGTGTACACGGCCAGCCCGACAAGGATCACCTTGCGCCGGCCGAGCGCGTCCGACAGGGCGCCGTGCCACAGCATCATGAAGGCGAACGGCACCATGAAGGCGGTCAGGGTCTGCTGGATCTCGACCTGGCTGGCGCCAAGCGAGGCGCTCATCGCCGGGAAGGCCGGCAGGTAGGTGTCGATCGAAAACGGGCCGATCATCGCCAGCGTCGCCAGCAGGGCCGAGAAACCGCGCAGCGGTGCAGTCGGAGTGGTAGCTGGAGTTTTCACTGGCGAATCTGCTGAAGGAAGGGTGACATCAGCCCTCTGACAGGCCGCGCCGGTAATGAATCGCCTCGGCGATGTGCGGGCCGCGTACCAGGTCCACATCGGCCAGGTCGGCCACGCTACGCGCCACCTTGAGGACGCGATGGTAGGCGCGCGCCGACAGCGACAGCCGGGCAATCGCCTGCTTCAGCAGTTGCGTCCCCGCTTCGTCGGGCAGGCAGTGCCGGTCGATCTCCGCGCTGCTCAGCAATGCGTTGGCCTTGCCCTGCCGCGCCAGTTGGCGGTCGCGCGCCCGGGCGACTCGGACACGCACATCGGCGGAGGATTCACCGTTCGCCTGGGTCTGCAATTCGGCATCGGACAGGGAGGGCACATCGAGCATCAGGTCGATGCGGTCGAGCAAGGGGCCGGAAAGCTTGCCGCGGTATTTCGCCACCTGGTCGGGCGTGCACCGGCACTTGCCATTGGGATGGGCGAGCCAGCCGCAGGGGCAGGGATTCATCGCCGCCACCAGTTGGAAGCGGGCGGGAAAGTCGGCGCGGCGCGCCGCCCTGGAAACGCAGATGTGGCCGCTTTCGAGCGGTTCGCGCAGTGCTTCCAGAACGCGCCTCTCGAACTCGACCAACTCATCGAGAAACAGTACGCCGTGGTGCGCCAGTGAAATTTCTCCCGGGCGCGGCACGCTGCCGCCGCCGACCAGCGCCGCGCTGGATGCCGAATGATGCGGCGCGCGGAAAGGCCGGCGCCCCCAGTCCTCGATGCGGAAGCTCCCCGCCAGGGATTGCACAGCGGCGCTTTCCAGGGCTTCCGCTGCGGTCATGGCCGGCAGGATGCCGGGGAAGCGGCTCGCCAGCATCGACTTGCCGGTTCCCGGCGGGCCGGACAGCAGCAGGCTGTGGCTGCCGGCGGCGGCGACTTCGAGGGCACGTTTGGCGTGGACCTGCCCCTTGACTTCGGCGAGGTCGGGATAGCACGGTTCCGCCAGCAGGGCCGCGCCGGTGTATGGCTGGATGGGCTGTTGTCCGTTGAGATGGGCGCAGACCTCCAGCAGGCTGCGCGCCGGGAGTATGCGGGCCGACTGTACCAGCGAAGCTTCGGCGGCGCTGTCGGCAGGCAGGATGAAATTTCGTGTTGCCGCATTCGCGCCGGACATGGTTGCGCACATCGCCAGCGCGCCGCGGATGGCCCGCAATTCGCCGCCCAGCGCCAGTTCGCCGGCGAATTCGTAATCGTCCAAACCGTCGGCCTTGACCTGCCCCGAGGCGATCAGGATGCCCAGCGCAATCGGCAAGTCGAAGCGTCCGGACTCCTTGGGCAGATCGGCAGGTGCCAGATTCACGGTGATGTGTCGTTGCGGAAACTCGAAACGGCAATTCTGGATCGCCGCGCGCACGCGGTCGCGGGCTTCCTTGACTTCCGTATCCGGCAAGCCGACCAGGGTGAAGGCGGGCAGACCGGGCGCGAGGTGCACCTCGACGGTGACTTCGGGCGCATCCATGCCGGACAGGGCGCGAGACTTGAGGACGGCGAGGGACATGACAAACGACGGCGGGGACGGATGCGGCGATTATAAGCTGTCGCCGCACCCGCCGCCGTTACCGAACTCAGGAGTGTTCAGTCCTTGTAGGCCTCGACTGGGGAGCTGATCTTCACTTCGTCGCCGACTGCCGGCAGGAATTTCATCATGCCGAAATCGGAGCGCTTCAGCGTCGCCGTCACGTCGGCGCCGCACATGTCCTTCTTGGTGAAGGGATTCGCTGCGCAGCGGAAGTTGTTGACCGTCAACTTGAGCGGTTTGGTGACACCGAGCAGGGTGAAGCTGCCTTCGGCGGCCACGACGTTGGCGCCTTCGAAAACCAGCCTGTCGGACTTGAACGACATGGTCGGGAACTTTTCGGTGTTGAAGAATCCGTCCGCCGACAGGTGTTTGTCCCAGGTATCGAAGCCCATGTCGAGCGAGGTGGTGTCTATGATCAATTCGACGCTGCCTTTTTTCGTCGCAAGATCCAGGGTGATTTTGCCGGCGCTTTTGTTGAAGCGTCCGCGCTGGTTGGTGAAGCCGAGGTGGTTGACTTCGAATACCGGGAAGGTGTGGCTCGGGTCGATGGTATAGCTGTCGGCGGCCAGCGCCGGTGCGGCCAGGGCGGATGACAAGGCAAGGAATGCGAGGGTTTTGTGCATAGGGGCTCCTGTTGGGTTGGGTGATTGCTGCGGTAAAACGGAATGCGGTGTGGCGCTATTTCTTCGCAGCCAAAGTGAAGTGGAAGCGGACCTGCACTTCGTCGGCGACGACGCTGGTATCCGTCCAGGCACCGTCGCCGATGCCGTATTGCAGCCGCAGGATGGGAATGGCGCCGTCAATCAGCAGGTTGCCGCCGTCAATCCTGGCGCTGAACGGCGCCACCACGTCCCGCGTCCTGCCCTTGATGGTCATCTTGCCGGCCGCTTCGTAACGGCCGTTGCCGATCGACTTGATTGCGCCTGCAATGAATTTGGCCGTGGGAAATTCGCGGACGCTGAACCACGCCTTGCCCTTCACCTCATCGTTTGCGTCACTGTTGCCGGCGTCGATGCTGGCTGCTTCGATCTCGATCTGCGCCTTGCCCTTTTCCGGCTGCTTCGGGTCCAGGGATATTTGCGCCGCGAATTTCTTGAACCTGCCCTCGACGGGAACACCCATCTGCTTCGAGACGAAACTCACGGCGCCCTTTTCTCCCTGAACGACGTTGAACTCTGCCGCCAAGACGGGTCGGACGGAGAGCGTCGAAATCCAGAGTGCAAGCAATAGGCGGTTCATTGGGTCGAGTCCTGTCTTATGAACGGCAGCATCCGCGCCAGGGTGCCGTCGCGTTCGAACAAGTGGTGCTTGATGGCGGCGGCGGCATGGATCAGGATCAACGCCAGCATCGTGAAATTCAGGGTGGCATGCACTTCCTTGAGCAATTCGCCGAGCATTTTGTCTTTGCCGATCAGGTCAGGCAGAGGAATCACGCCGAACCATACGACGCTGAAGCCCATTGCCGAACTCATCAGCCAGCCGGAGAGCGGAACCGCCAGCATCAACAGGTACAGGCTGTGGTGGATGGCCTGCGCGGCGATCTCCTGCCAGCGTGGCATGCCGGACAGCAACGGCGGCGGGCGATGCCCCAGGCGCCAGGCGAGGCGCAGCGCCACCAGCAGCAGCGCCGAGATGCCGATCCATTTGTGATACGAATACAACTGGAGCTTGTTCGGACTGAGCGGCAATTCGTGCATATACACCCCGAGCGGGAAGGCGCACAGGATCGTCAGCGCCACCAGCCAGTGCAGGGCGATGGCGACGCCGGTATAGGAGGAGGCGGCATTCATGTGGGTTCCTGGGTTCCTTCCAGCGCACCACGCAACTGGCGCAAGGTGGTTTCGGCCAGTTTCAGGTCGGCCGCGCTGTAGTTCGCAAATACGCGGCCGACGTGGCTGATATGCGCCGGAAAAGTTTCGCCGAACAGTGCTTCTCCCTTCGCCGTCAGACGGACGATCTGGCTGCGTCCGTCAGTCGGCGAGGCGCTGCGGCTGACCAGTTTCTTCGCTTCCAGGCGATCGACCACGCCGGTCAAGGTGCCCTTGGTGATCAGCGTCTTCTCGCCAAGTTCCTTGAAGTTCATGCCTTCGGTATTGCCGAGCGTGGCGACAATGTCGAATTGTGGCGGCGTCAGACCCATCGACCGGATGTGTAGTGCGGAGTGCGATTCGAATGCCTGATAGCAGCGGACCAGCTCGCGGACGATAGGCAGGAAGGATTTCTTCGGCATGTTGTCGGTGTCGAGGCATCGAGGCGTCGATCTGCTCCTAACGACGAGCATAATAGTTCTAATTAGTACTATATGTCAAGTGTGGGATATTCCCTGCGATTCAGGAGACGGACGTCACGCTTTCGGATGTTGGGTGTTGGCTTCGAGTGCGGCGACGCGGGCTTCCAGAGCGCTGAGTTTTTCCCTGGTGCGCGCCAGCATGGCCACCTGAAGGTCGAATTCCTCGCGGGTGACGAGATCCAGTTTTGCGAACGCGCTGGAAAGCAGGGCGCGGGCATTTTTTTCGATGTCCTTGGCCGGACTTGCCGCGATCAAGGCGGAAATCCGGGCCGAGATTTCGTCCAGGGATTTTGGGTTGAGCATGGTGTGATCCTCAGGTGTTCCATGAAGTTTAGCACGGCGAGATGTCGTGATTGCATGCGCGCACCGACCTGGTGCAGATCATTACCCAGACGCCGCAAGTCGGTGCAATGCCCCCCGGGTAGATTTGGACGATAACAATAAGTACATGTAGTTTATGAACAATTGCCGTAGGCACAGATTGTGCACTAGCGATAGTGCCGATCACTTAAAGGAGAAACATCATGCGTAAATCTATCGTTGCTTCCGCTGTTGCTGCTGCTTTCCTGCTGCCGTCCGCAGCAGTTCTAGCCCAAACCGCTACTCCCACCCCGGCGCCAGCCGCCGCGGCCCCCAGCCCCTTCACCGGCAACTTCACCCTGGCCTCGGAGTACCTCTACCGCGGCATTGCCCAGACGCGCGGCAAGCCCGCTGTGCAGGGCGGATTCGATTATGCCCATCCGAGCGGGTTCTATATCGGTACCTGGGGCTCGAACATCAGCTGGCTGACCGACGTCGGCGCCAGTGGCGCCAGCCTGGAGCTGGATGTCTATGGCGGCTACAAGGGTGCGATCAACGATGATCTGGCCTTCGACGTCGGGGTGTTGACCTACAACTACCCTGGCACCTACCCCGCGGGCTTCACCAAGCCGGACACCACAGAAGTCTATGGTGCGCTCACTTGGAAATTCCTGACGGCCAAGTACTCACATGCCACCACCAACCTTTTCGGCACGCTCAACCCAGCGACAGGCGCCAAGTCCTCTGGTTCAGGTTATCTGGAACTGAACGCCTCATACGATCTGGGCGATGGCTTGGGTGTCTCGGCTCATGTGGGTCGCCAAACGGTCAAGGACTTCAGCGCGGCATCCTATACCGACTGGAAAATTGGCGTGACCAAGGATATTGGCATCGGCACCGTCGGCGCCGCTGTGTTGGCTACCGACGCCAATGGCAGTTGCGCAATGGGCGAGTGGTATTGCTTCGCTTCTCCCGCCGGCGGCTATGACGCGGGCAAAAGCCGCCTGCTGCTGACTTTCGGCAAAACCTTCTAATAACCGGGATGGCTCGCCGGCAGCAAGGTGCCCGCCGGCGCATCCTGAACTCATAAGGAACCGCTATGAAACTGATTACCGCGATCATCAAGCCGTTCAAGCTTGACGAAGTGCGTGAAGCCCTCTCCGCCATCGGCGTGCAGGGAATCACGGTCACCGAGGTCAAGGGATTCGGTCGGCAAAAAGGGCACACCGAGTTGTATCGGGGCGCCGAATATGTCGTCGACTTTCTGCCCAAGGTCAAGATCGAAGCAGCCATCAAGAGTGAGCTGATCGAACAGGCGATCGAAGCCATCGAAAAATCCGCCAGCACCGGCAAGATCGGTGACGGCAAGATCTTCGTCTTCGATCTAGAACAGGTCGTCCGCATCCGCACCGGTGAAACCGGTGAGGCCGCGTTGTAAGGGGAACATGATGAAAAAACTCATTGCACTCGTTCTGACGGTGGTGGCGGTTGGCTTCGGCAGCGCCAGTTACGCCGAAGACAAACCCGCCGAAGCGGCGGCACCCGCTGCTACAGCACCGGCGGCGGCTGCCCCTGCCGCGGCGGCAGTTGCGGCTCCCGCGGCGGCTCCAGCCGCTGCCGCAACACCCGCCCCGGTGCCGAATAAGGGTGACACCGCCTGGTTGATCGTGGCCACGGCTTTTGTCATCCTGATGTCGATCCCCGGCCTCGCCTTGTTCTACGGCGGCTTGGTGCGCAGCAAGAACATGCTGTCGGTGTTGATGCAGGTGTTCGTAATCTTCGCCTTGATCAGCGTGTTATGGGCAGTGTATGGCTATAGCATCGCCTTCACGGAGGGTAACGCGTTCTTCGGTAGCCTCGACAAGCTGCTGCTGAAAGGCATCACGCCGGATAGCGTGGCGGCGACCTTCAGCAAAGGGGTGGTGATTCCCGAGTTCATCTACGTCGCCTTCCAGGGCGCCTTTGCCGCCATCACGGTGGCGTTGGTGGTCGGTTCCTTCGCGGAACGCATCAAGTTCTCGGCGGTGTTGCTGTTCTCGGTGCTGTGGTTCACCTTCAGCTATCTGCCGATCG
>JBAYJH010000149.1:0-11498 GCA_041665185.1 Sterolibacterium sp. | reverse complement strand
CGGCGCGGCCAGGCGCGCGCGGCCTCCTGCAGCGCGCCATGGGCCTGCGCAAACCGCGCGCACAGCGCCTCGGCCGCCTGTTCGCGCCCGAAGACCCCGCCGATCAGCCGGTACAGCGGCGGGTTGTCCGCCGGGCCGAGCGGATGCGTGACGATCAGCCGGGGGACGAACTGCGCCAGCGCATCGGCTACCGGCTTTTCGTTCTCGTCGATATTGAGCAGCACATGCGTAGGTGCCAGCGCGCGCAATTTGGCCAGATCCACATCCTTGGTGCCGCCGACCTTGGGCACGGCCTTCAGGATTTCGCGCGGGTGTATGCAGAAGCCGGTGCGGCCCACGAGTTGAGTCGCGAGTCCCAGCTCGCAGACGAGCTCGGTGAGCGAAGGCACCAGCGAGACGATGCGCGCGGGTTCGTGCGCGCGCCCGTGCAGCGTGCCGGCCGCGTCGCGCCACATGCCGCAGCTAGGCCGCCGGCCTGCGCGGCGCGCGCACGATGAAACCCCCGAGCGGCACCGGCGCCGCTAGTTTCCGCGTTCTTTGCGCGCGAGTTCGACCAGCTGCTGCACCACTTGCATCAGCTGGTCGGTGCTGCCGGTCATGTGTGCCGATGTCAGGAACTTGCCGTCGACGACAATGCTCGGCACACCGGTGATTCCATAACCCTGCATAGTCACGCGCGCGGCAGCGAGCTTCGCCTGGATTTGCGGCGAGCCATAGATGTCGATGAATTTTTTCCGGTCGAGGCCGTTGTGGGCCACCCAGTCTGCCGCTACCTGCTCCTCGTTGAGTTTCATGCCGCGGAAGTGGAAGTTGTCGTATACGGGCCAGTGCAGGCGTCCGAGTTGTCCCATGGCGTCGAGCGTGTAGAACAGCTTGGCGAAATTATCCCAATTGTCCGAGGACAGCGCGGGCACGCGGCGCAGTGCGACGGAACCGGGCCCGTTGAAATACCAGCGCGCCAGCTTCGGCTCGAGTTCGTAACAGACCGGACAGCCGTAGTAGAAGAATTCGATGACTTCTATCTTGTCGCCGGTAGCCACCGCGCGCGGCGGATCGAGGCGGACGTAGTCGCGGCCGAGCTGGGGCGCCGAAGGCGCCTGGGCTTGCGCGCCTACTGCCGCAAGCGCCAGCATCAGCATTGCCAGGGCTTTTCTGATTAAGATCATGGTGCTTTCCCTTAGCCAAAGTGGAGGCTGAAATCATATGCCCATCCGGCAAACTTTGCCAAAGCGCCGGCGCTGCATTGATTGCGCCGGCTCCCAGGCCCTGGCCGGTCTGCAATGCAGCCCGGCGTCTTGTGGCCAATCGGGCGATGTCAGGGCTAAAAAGATGCGGTAGCCGCAATGGCTAGAGACCCGCGTGCCTGTCTGGCCCGGGAATTGCGGACGCGTGCCGATTCCCGCAACGCTTGGAAACGCCTGTTTTAGACGAGTGGGGGCGCACCATCGCCGATCTTCAATTCGGACGCTTCCTCGACAAACGATTTCCATTTCCTTGGCGGCAGCCCGAGCTGAAGCGCAAGCGTTCGAACGGCGGATAAATCGTGCGCGCCGCCGTGATTGAGCAAAGCGCCCCTTTGCCAGATTGCGTCCCAGTACGCCTCGAAGAACTCGCGGAACGGCGTCCCGGATAGGCGAAGCCCGGAACGGCGTGGAGGAGGAACGTTGGTCCAATAGGCGCCCAGCAGAAACTCCTCGTCGTCGAAGAAATAACCGCCCATCGCGGGAGCGACCTCCGTCAATCCGGGGCAAAAGCTCTTGACATAATACGCGCAGCCATCGTAGCGCAGAATGTTCGACAGCGTCTCCTTTAGGCGGCGCAGATCATAAAATATTTCGACGCGGTGCACCTCGATCGTGCGGGACAACAGCCGCTCGGACACCAGCGTGCGCCACTGCTGCTGGACGTGCGGGGTGGTCGCGTAGGGGGCGGCGAGGCGGAGCGCGCGCAGTTTCTTTCGCGCGCGCCGGGTGAGATCAACAAGCACTTCAGGCAGCTGTTCGGTCGTATCGAGAAGTGCCGCCGCAATGGGCCGCGGATCGCGGTCCGGCTCTCTGCGAAAGAGCGTGTCGAGGTCGATGCCAAGCGCCCGCGCAAGCACTGCGCGGTGTCCGTCGCGTGGTAGATATTTTCCTAGTTCCCATGCCGCAAGCGCGGTTACGTCAACCCGCAGCTGGCTCGCCAATTCGCGTCGGGAGATACCCCTTGCCTCCCGCAGGCGCTTGATTCTGGCCCCCACCGTTTGGCGCCGCTGCTGCATGATTTCTCCTCGCCCTGCCGTCGGCACAGATCTTCGAGACTCCCGGAATCTCCCAGGAACTCTGTCTTGTCGAGAAAAGAATAACAGCTAAGCTTCGAAAGTGCGATATCGGGATGATCTGGCACTCGGGGTTTACGCGTACTTCCAGACATATCGGAAGAGCGCGCAGTACGCAGAGCGTCCGCGTCGAGAGAACGGTCGAGGGCGGGTCAAGTGAGTGAGTTTCGACGCTGCACGAGTTACCTTGCTGGAAACGGCGACGGCTGGACCGTTTGAACTAGACCAATCGCATGATTGTTTGTACGGCTCCCGCCGTGTAGAGTCCCGCGCACCGCCGCTGCTTCTATCGAGAGCGGTCGAGAAATTGCTGCTCAGTATCCAAGCGGGCTTGGATATCTGGGCCGAGATAAGAATAGTCCATCATGGATGCAGCGGAGGAGAGGGGTGAAGACGCGTCGGATCACGCGTGCGCATATGCGCCGACCACGGCAGGCTCCTGCCGTCGCAGTCTTGCCCGGGCCATCTGCCTTACTGCAGCCGCTCAATCTCTTCCTGGCTCCGCGCTCACCGCGGCGAGCCTTGGACCTCTGTGCAACAGTTCATTTTGTCGGAGAGAGCAATGACCCGTTTTCCATATCGTCATGCGGTACCCGTAGCACTTGCGGCCGCGATCTTCACCGGAATTGGTACCACATACGCGCAGGGCGTGACCGATTACAAGCCGGGGGAAGGCGGAGGTCCGATCACCGGCTCCGCAAGCGGCGTCAACGGCGCCGCTGCGACGGATGCTGCACCCACCCTGGAGCGCTGTCCTGCGCCACTCGGCACCATGGCGGTTGCAGAGCCGCAGGAATTCGTGTCAAAAGCGCTCCTGCGATATAGCCTGCCTTCGCCGACGAGTCTCATCCGTCTGATGATTCAGCAGTCGAACTGCTTTAGCGTCGTCGAACGCGGTGTGGCCATGCAAAACATCATGCAAGAGCGACAACTTCAACAGCGCGGAGAACTTTCCCAGGGCGCTCAGATGGGGCAAGGTCAGCTCGTGACCGCTGATTTCGTCTTGACGCCTGACGTGGTCTTTTCCGAGAACAACGCCGGGGGCGCGGGGGGCGCGCTTGGCGCCATCGGATCGCTCTTCGGCCCCGTCGGAATGATCGTTGGCATGGCGGCAGGGGGCATCAAGTTCAAACAGGCCCAGACGAGCATGATGGTCGCGGACACCCGAAGCGGATTGCAGGTTGCGGCCGCATCGGGTTCGGTGGAGAAGGCGGACTGGGGCGTGGGAGGGGTACTCGGTGGTAGCAGCGCCATCGGCGCACTCGGCGCCTATGCGAACACCGCGGAGGGAAAAATAGTCGCCGCGAGTTTTCTGGACAACTGGAACAATGTTGTGAAAGCGATACGCGGCAATCCGGCGCTGCAGCGAACGAGCGCTGCTCCTCAACAAGCCGTTGCCGAGAAACCACCGGAGAATCCTCCGGCGGCAGCGCCGATGCCGGACAAGAAGCCCGCGCCCGCTCCGGAATTTCAGCGGGGCGACGTGCTGGTAGGAAAGATCGGCGGCATCAAGATGTTTGCCGGGCCCTCCAGCGCGTCCCGTGCTGTCGGGACGCTCGGTCGCACCGACGTTGTGGTTTTCCTTGGGCGGGAAGACGATGAATTTCTTAACGTGCGAAGCGACCGCGGAACCGGGTGGATCGAAAAGATGTTTCTGAAGAAGAGTCAATAACGAAGATGTCGCGTCCGTATACACGCTGGGCAGGTCATGAACGCTAATGCAATTAACATGCAAAGCCCGCGGAAGACGGAGGTCAGCGGAGAGCGGTCAACACCGCAGTCTCGGGTATCTAGACAGGAACGCGAAGCTTTTGAGGAGAAAACGGCCGCTCGAGCAGTTAGCGAAGATCACCACTTTTAGCCTAAGAATTTGGTCCGCGAAAGGGAAACAGACAATGGCTCCCGCAAAGATAAAGTTATTAGCAGTGCACTTGTTGCTTACGCTCTTATGTTTCGTGCTGGTGTCTTGCGGAGGTGGGGGCGGTGGTGCTGCTGGCGGTGCGGATGGAGGCGCCAGTTTAGCGACGTCCCCCGCAACGTCCCCTACAGTCCTCTCAGGCGTGGTGTCAAAAGGCCCTATTTCAGGTGCTTCGGTAACGGCCTACAGCATCGTTAACGGTGTGCAGGGGGCCGTTCTAGGTAGATCCGCGGTTACCGACGATCTCGGAAACTATATGCTTAACCTCGGCAGCTACACTGGCCCAGTGCTGGTCGTTGCTAATGGCGGGCAATATGTTGATGAAGCAACGGGCGCCGCCATTCCTACACCTTCCGCCCTTCGTGCCGCCATCCCTGGCGCGACAGGAACTTTGTCGGCAAGCGTGACGCCTTTAACCGAGGTCGCCGTAAAAAATGCTCTAACAACTGGTGGATTGACGGCCGCAAATATCCAAACCGAAAACGACGCTATCAAGAACCAAGTTGGCTTCGATCCTGTTACAACCACGCCCGCCAACGCGGCCAGCCCGTCGTCAGCGACAGCAAGCGATGTCTCCAAGGCTTACGCGGCATATCTTGGGACGGTCTCGCAGTACATGCAGGACACGTCTAAGACGCTGGATACGACGACAAGCGATTTTGCTGCTGCGGTCAAGACGGGCGGCGGACTTGCGGGCAATGCATCGATCGTTAAGGCGGGAAACGACTTCGGCGCAAATAGCAATAACAAGACTGGCGTGACAGGTATGCCAAGTCTGCCAACTTTGTCGTCTAGCCTTGGCACGAGTACGCCGCCACCTTACACCTTCACTTGGAATAACAGTAATGGTTGTCTAGCGCCCACCGACCCCTCATACAAAAGCAATCTTTCGCAGCTCGCGCTACGCCTATTTAACCTTAGTGCGAATCCCGCTAACGGCATTGGTTGCGTTACTGAACCGTACCTCGCTAACGATTACAGCCGCTATTGGTCGAATTTGGAAAATCACGCTGGCATTGATTTTCAGGCCACGGTTAGCACCCCTGTTTATGCCCTCTATGATGGAACGGTGGTTAATGAGACGCTTGTTAATGACACGCCCGACATAACTAAGCAACATTCAACATTAGTAATCGAGTCTCAAGTCAACGGTCAGATTTTGCACATTTTCTATTTACACTGTCTAACACACAACCAAATACGCCATATTGGCAATAGCCAAAGCGTGGTGGGTCCACTAGGTAAAGGGCGGCCAGTGGCTAGTGGAGACGAGGTCTGTCAGGCAGGCAGCGTCGGTGCGAAAGCTGCACACTTGCACTTTGAAGTTAGAACGCCAGATATGGACAACGCTCGATTATCTGCCTTGGACGGGAGCCATTGTCCGTCGTCAACTTTTCAGAATTACTTGAATCAGAAGGTTTCGGGGTGCGGGCTGTCGTATATTCAAGCGAATACCTTGGATCCGATCGTGCTCGTTCAAGGCACGACCTGTGTTTCGCCACAGGTGCTACAAAACAACGCGTGCGTGACTCCAACGCCTCTCTCGGGCAACCCTGCCACATCGGAAACCCCAGCGAATCCACCTGTATCGACGGTAACGCCGACGGCTCCGCCCGCCAGCACGACGCCATCGGAAAGCCAAGGCGGCTCGACGTCAACGCAGCAGCCCGCATCTGCGTCTACGCCAACCTGCACCGCCCCCCAAGTATTGAATAATGGGACCTGTGTCAGCGTAACGCCAGTAATTGCCTCATTGTCCTTTACGTCGGTACCAGCGAACTCGATAAACCGGACATTGACGATTTCCGGAAGCAACTTTGCCGCAGGCAATGTGGTGAAGTACCGCTGGCTCAATCCAGTCGGTAGTAGCGCTGCCTCAGCATCGGTGAGCTCGACCTCGCAACTATCTGCATCATTCAATCCGGGTGCTGTAGCGGACACGATCTATGTGAAGGTTTGCCAGTCATCGACCAGCACGACCTGCTCAAACGAACTATCGATAGCGGTCACGGCAACGCCGGTAATTAGCGCGTTGTCCTTTACGTCGGTACCAGCGGACTCGACAAGCCGGACGCTGACCATTTCCGGAAGCAACTTTGCTGCCGGCAATGTGGTGAAGTCCCGTTGGCTCAATCCAGTCGGCAGCAGCACTGCGTCAGCATCGGTGAGCTCAGCCTCGCAACTATCGGCGTCATTCAATCCGGGTGCTGTAACTGACACGATCTATGTGAAGGTTTGCCAGTCATCCACCAGCACAGATTGCTCAGGTGAGCTGTCGATAGCTGTCACGGTGCAGCCAGCAACCGGTTCATCGCCCTTTACGTCGGGACCAGCAATTAGCTCATTGTCCTTTACGTCGGTACCAGCGGATTCGACAAGCCGGACATTGACGATTGCTGGAAGCAACTTTATCGCAGGCAATGTAGTGAAGTACCGCTGGTTCAATCCAGCCGGTAGTAGCACTGCCTCAGCATCAGTGAGCTCAACCTTGCAACTATCGGCGCTTTTCAATCCGGGTGCTGTAACGGACACGGTCTATGTGAAGGTTTGCCAGTCATCGACCAGCACGACGTGCTCAAACGAACTATCGATAGCTGTTACGGCAACGCCAGCAATTAGCTCATTGTCCTATACGTCCGTACTAGCGGACTCAACAAACCGGACGTTGACTATTTCCGGAAGTAACTTTGCCGCAGGCAATGTGGTGAAGTACCGTTGGCTCAATCCAGTCGGAAGTAGCACCGCGTCAGCGTCGGTGAGCTCGGCCTCGCAACTATCGACGCTCTTTAATCCGGGTGCTGTAACCGACACGATCTATGTGAAGGTTTGCCAGTCATCCACCAGCACAGATTGCTCAAGTGAGTTATCGATCGCTGTCACCGCGACGCCAGCGATTAGCTCGTTATCCTTTACGTCGGTACCAGCGGACTCAACAAACCGGACGTTGACTATTTCTGGGAGCAACTTTGCCGCAGGCAATGTGGTGAAGTACCGTTGGCTCAATCCAGTCGGCAGTAGTACTGCGTTAGCGTCGGTGAGCTCGGCTTCACAACTATCGGCGCCCTTCAATCCGGGCGCTGTAACTGACACGATCTATGTGAAGATTTGCCAGTCATCCACCAGCATGGCTTGCTCAGGGGAGCTGTCCATAGCTGTCCACTAAAATGGTTGGTGCCCGTGATATTCATCTATCAAAAAAATATCTTGAGATGCCGGGTTGACCACTGCGGAGCCGTTAGGCGACCTTCTCCGGCGAGGACTCTCCAATGTCCAAGTGGCAGCTCGGCATCCTGGCCGTGGTGCCGGAATTCGAGTGCTCCCTGATACCCGAGCGGCAACGCGAAGGACAGCATCGCGATCGCCAAGAAGAAAAGTGCCTACAAAGGCCACAAGAATGCTCTCGCCGTTGATCAAGTCAAAGTCGTCGTCGCAGCTCCGGCGGTCAATCCTTGACGACATTGAACTTCAGCGTGCACTAGAGTGGGTTGTCGGCGATTGGGCGCCATTCCGTTTTCGCAGGTATGCCATTGACGTGGTTGACGAATAAATACGTCGAGCGTAGCTTGACCGAACTCCGCCTCGCTTTTCGGGACTTATGAGGCTATTTCGTTGGGAGCCTTCTTATGCGATTCATTCTCTTGTCGCTCTTTCTCGTCGTGCAGGTCGCGCATGCCGAGATTCCCGATTTCTTTCAGCCGATGGTCGTAACGCCGCCATTTAGCTTTTCTGAGCGGCTTATTGATTTGACCCCGGCCTTCGAGAAGGCAAAGCAACTGAATAAGCCGATATTGATTTATCTCGGCGCGAACGATTGTCCACCTTGCAAGCGATACACCGCGTTCTTGGAAAGGCACGAAGAAGAAATGAAGCCTGCCTTCGCCAAACTCGTACTCGTTGACATTCGTACCTGGCTCAAGGGTCCAAAACTCATTTTCCAGCTTCACGACAGGACGTACAGCGTTGCGGAGTTCAAGGCACTGGTCGGCGATACAAACAAGGGGCTCTTTTATCCAACGTGGTGGCTTCTTAACCCGGAGGGAAAACAGATGCATCAGTTGCCCCAGGGGTCGTCCAATTTCACTTCAGTATCAAACCATATTCGTCTGCTGGAAGGATCCTAATTCTTTGGAATAAGTTTTCAGAACTGGGGAATGTACATGGGAAAGCTCAGTCTCGTTCTGATTGCCGCTTTGTGGTCGGTTACTGCACTTGCTGGCAATGCGGCCCGGGTGGGGCCGTCGGCGTTTTCGACCCTTATCGGACATTGGAAAGTCCAGGTGGAAGGCGAAGCTCGTCTTGGAGAGTTTGCCGTATACCGGTTGCGGGCTCCGGCAACAGACACGGTTGCGCTTGAGGCGGGTTACGGATGGGCGGATAGTTATCTAACATTTGTCGATGCCACATGCTCGCTAAAGAACGGGAGGCTACAAATTACGATAACGACTCCTGCCTCATCAGTTATTCGTGCGGAGGCGGAGCAAATGGACTCCAACACGTTCCAAGGCACATTTACTGATAAATTCGGAAACTCGAAGACAATTCACATTTCGCGTTCCGTTCTCGACCTATCGAATATAGACCGCTCGTTTGCCGACGAAGACAAGGATTACGGAGTCGCACCTACAAGAACGCTCGCTACTACCTACCACCAGGAGACGCCTTTATCTGTTCCCGGCGCAAGCACGATTAAGACGCTGGCACTGAAAAGACTCATCGATAGCGCTTCACCCCCAATCGTTATTGATGTCCTCGGCGGTACACCGGGAAAGAGAGTGGTAATCCCGTCAGCCATATGGCTGGGCTTCGACGCCGGAGACGGTAACGTGTTCGCTGCTGAAAAAGCCAAATTCGCGACTGTGCTCTCGACGTTGACGAACGCGGACAAGTCTAGAGCGATCGCCTTCTATTGTTTAGGCGTCAAATGTTGGCTGTCATATAACGCATCACTTCGGGCTGTGGAAGAAGGATACAAGAACGTGTACTGGTATCGTGGCGGTTGGGAATCTTGGAACGCGGCGCGTCTCCCGTTTGTCAAGGCGGAGCAATTTGCCTGGTGATGACTTACCTTCTGACAGCCCGGTGAGCCGGAGCGTTAAGGGCAGATTACTTTATGTCACGCAGAAATTGTGAGGCCCATGTAGATCCGGAACGCGACTAATGTGACGTTCCGGGCTGTTGCTGTTATGGATCGGTATCTTAACCGGAGCGTCAATCCTTATTCCTCTTTCTTTGCAGGCTTATGTTTCTTCTGGGGCTTGTGTTTTTCAGCGGGTTTGTTGCCCTTCGCGGGCGCGGGCTTGCTGACTAGCTTGCGCTCCTTCCCGATCAGATAATCGGTGACCGCGAGCAGTTGCTCGAACGATCGGATGTTGTCGGTGTTGACGACGTATTTGCCGTTCACCGCCATCGAAGGCACGCCGTCGATCTTGTACGCCTGGGTGAGCTGCGCCGAGCGCTTCAATTTGCTTTCGACGCTGAAGGAGTGATAGGCAGCGGTGAATTTCTTCGTGTCTACGCCGTGCTTGCCGAGCCATTCGGTCAGCGCGGCTTCGTCGCCCACCCGGAGTCTTGCGCCCGTGTGCACGGCATCGAACAAGGCCTTGTGCAGACGCTCCTCCTGGCCGATCGCGTCGAGCGCATAGAAGGCGCGCGCGCCCCGCGCATATTCATCGTTGAACATGGCCGGGATGCGCTGGAAATGCACGTCCTTGGGCAGTTTCTTCACCCAAGGCTCGAGCACCGGCTCGAAATCATAGCAATGCGGGCAACCGTACCAGAAAAACTCGAGGACTTCGATCTTGCCCGGGATGTCCGTGGGCTGCGGTGTGGCAAGGACGCGATACTCGTTGCCCGCTGTGGGTTGGGCTTGCGTCAGGCCCGCTGCAAAAAGCATGATCAAAGCCGCGAACAGCTGTTTCAACATTTGCTTCTCCCAAAAAAGCGCCCCGCGCTCAGTTCGAGCCGGGATCTTTGATTTTGACCAGCGAGGCCTCGATTCCGTTCTGTGCCAGGGTCTGGCGCACGCGGTTTATTTCGTCCACCTTGGTGTAGGGCCCTACGCGCACCCGGTACCAGGTGCCTTTTTCGGGCAGGTCGACCGGCTCCACGCTCGCCTCCACTCCGATCAGCGCGAGCCGGGCTTTCAGATTGTCGGCATCGGCGGGATTCTGATACGCGCCCACTTGCAGCAGGTAATTCTCCGCCGGCGCGCCCGCTTTGACTGCCTGCTTGATCTGCTGCTCGGTCACCGGCTCTTCGGCGCCGGGGAGGATCTTGTAGAACTCGAAGCGCGGCTTTTCCACCTGCTGCGTCGTCTTCTCGTCGGGCTTGACGCTGGCCTTGCCCGGCTCTACCGCCGCTTTTTCCGGCGGCTTCGCTTTGGTCAGGAACGGAATGGGAGTCTTGTTCATGTACCAGGCCACGCCGACGGCGATGCACAGGCCGAGGATGAGGCCGATGAAAACCCCGAGCAGGGTGCCGCCGCTGCTTTTTTTCTTCGCCGCCGCTCTCGGTTTGTAGTCTTTGGCCATTGGGTGCCTATCAACAGAATTTGGGGAACGGTCTGTTACATTTTTTCGGGAGCGCTTACGCCCAGCAGCGCAAGACCGTTCTGCAGCACCTGGCGCACGGCGAGGATCAGCGCCAGCCGCGCCAGCCGCAGTTTCTCGTCGGCGACCAGCACGCGCTCGGCATTATAGTAGCTGTGAAACTCGCCTGCCAGTTCGCGCAGGTAGAACGCGACCATGTGCGGGGCAAAATCCCCGGCCGCCTCGGCCAGCAGTTCCGGGAATTCCGCGAGGCGCTGCGCCAGCGCGAGTTCGCGCGCGTGCGAGAGCGGCTCGAGGCCGGCGGCGCAAAGCGCAGGCGCTTCGATGCCGGCCTGCGCCAGCACCGAACAGATACGCGCGTGCGCATACTGCACGTAATAGACCGGATTGTCCTCGGTCTGCGATTTCGCCAGGTCGATGTCGAACACGAACTCGGTGTCGGCCTTGCGCGAAACCAGGAAGAAGCGCACTGCGTCGCGGCCCACCTCGTCGATCAGGTCGCGCACGGTGACATAACTGCCGGCGCGCTTCGAGAGCTTTACTTCCGCGCCGCCCTTCATCACCGTCACCATCTTGTGCAGCACGTAGGCGGGGTAGTCGCGCGGGATGCCCGCCCCGGTCACCGCGCTGAGCGCCTGCAGGCCGGCGCGCACCCGCGCGACCGTGCCGTGATGATCCGATCCCTGGATGTTGACGGCATGCGTGTAGCCGCGCT
>JBAYJH010000148.1:0-11518 GCA_041665185.1 Sterolibacterium sp. | reverse complement strand
TCGCCGTCGTGATGGAAGCTCATTTCCGGTCGAGGTCAGCGCCCGTCGCATCGAACTGGACGGGCGGTGCTTTCATCAGGCCATCATTCGCGACATCTCGGAAAGAAAACAGGCCGAGGTGGCAATTCGTTCAGGCGAGGCGCAGTTACGTCTTTATGCCAACGTGTACGAGCATAGCGGCGAGGGGATACTCATCTGCGATCACAACAACCGCATCCTGGCTGTGAATCCGGCTTTCACCCGCTTGACGGGCTACAGCATCGACGAGCTGCGCGGCAAGAATCCGCACATCCTCGCTTCCGGTAATACCCCGCCAAAAACCTATCAGGACATGTGGCGTTCCCTTGGCCAGAAAGGTTATTGGCAGGGCGAACTATGGAATCGCCGCAAGGACGGTAACATCTTTCCGGAGTGGCTGTCTGTGTCGGTGGCAAGCGATCTTGCAGGACAGCCCACTCACTACATCGCCTGCTTTACCGATATCAGCGAGCGTAAAGCGAGCGAAGATCATATAACCCATCTAGCCCATCACGATGCCCTGACTGGCCTGCTCAACCGCTACAGCCTGCAAGGCAGACTGGAACAGGCTTTGGCCACGATAAGGCGGGAGCAGCGTGCGCTGGCGGTGATGTTCATCGACATGGATCACTTCAAAAACATCAACGACATCCTGGGGCACGCGGTGGGCGACGAGCTGCTGATGGAAGTCGCACGCCGTCTGCGCGACGGCGTGCGCGACAGCGATGTCGTCGCCCGCCTGGGTGGCGACGAGTTCGTGCTAGTCCTGACCGAGGTCGATAATGCCACGGCGGCGGCCCGTGTGGCAGACAAAATATTGCGGGCGCTGGGAGAGCCTTACGCGATTGGGGAGGAAGAACTGCATGTCACGCCGAGCATCGGCCTGGCCTTTTACCCCGACGATGGCGATGATTGCGAGACGCTAATGAAGCATGCCGACATCGCCATGTATCACGCCAAATCACAAGGACGCAACAACGTCCAGTTCTTCACCGCCGAGATGAACCAAGCCGCCGTCGAACGTCTGAGTCTGGACCATGACTTGCGGGTGGCGCTGGAGGAAAGACAGTTCGAGTTGCATTACCAGCCGCAGTTGGATGCAAGCAGCGGCAGCGTCGTGGGTGTCGAGGCGCTGGTGCGCTGGCGCCATCCGCGCGATGGACTGGTGTCACCACTGAAATTCATTCCCGTTGCCGAAGAGACCGGCTTGATCATACCTCTGGGCGAATGGGTACTGAATGAGGCCTGCCGCCAACTTCGTGCTTGGCGACAGGAGGGACTCAATGGGGTCACCATGGCGGTAAACCTGTCCGCCCATCAATTGCGCTCGCCGACCCTGCTGGCCTATGTAACCCAAACTCTCGAAAGACATGGGCTGACCGGCATCGATCTTGAGTTGGAAGTCACCGAATCGGTGGCCATGGCCAATCCCGATGCCAGCATCGGCCAGCTCCAGAACTTGCGCGACCTGGGCGTGCGACTCTCGATTGATGACTTCGGCACCGGATACTCTTCACTGAACTATCTCAAGCGCCTGCCGATTCACACCCTTAAACTCGATCGCTCCTTTGTGAACGATATCGAGACCGACGCCAACGATGTCGCCATTTGCACAGCCACTATTGCCCTGGCGCATAACCTTGGCTTGAGGGTGGTTGCTGAAGGCGTGGAAAACGCGGCCCAGCACAATTTTCTTGCGACACTTCGCTGCGATACCCTGCAAGGCTATCTGTTCAGCAGGCCCATACCGGCGCTGGCAGCGCTGGCCTATATTCAGGAGAATCAATTGACTCATGGGCAGAATGTTAGCGATCTGGTGGCATTGCACTAGTGGCTAGTAGCTCGGCGCCGTTGGGGATGATTGCCAGTCCAACTATCACCGGCGCCGAATTCGCGCAATTCCAGCGGCTCATCTACAAGATCGCCGGCATCAGCCTGGCGGACTCAAAACAGGTGCTCCTGATGGGGCGTCTCGGGCGGCGTCTCAAACACTACGGCTTTAACACCTTCGGCGAGTACTACCGAATGCTCGCCAGCGGCACCACAACGGATGAACTGCAACTGATGGTGGATCTGCTTACCACCAACGAAACCTATTTCTTTCGCGAAGAGAAACATTTCGACTTTCTCGTCAATACCCTCCTGGCTGGCCATCCGGCCGGAAAACCATTCGATGTGTGGAGTGCTGCCAGCTCAACCGGCGAGGAGATCTACACCATCGCCATGGTACTGGCTGGCCGCCTGGGAATTAACGCCCAGTGGACGGTGACCGGCTCCGACATCAGCCAATCGGTGCTATCAGTGGCGCGGCGCGGCCTGTATTGGCTCGACCGCACGCGCGGCCTGCCGCCCGAATACCTGCGCAAGTATTGCCTGAAGGGTGTGCGCGACAACGACGGGAGCTTCCTGATCGCACCCGAGCTGCGCCAACATACCCGATTCATGCAGGTGAATCTCAACACCACGCTACCCAATGTGGGGAAGTTCGATGTCATCTTCCTGCGCAACGTGATGATTTACTTCGACGCCGACACCAAACGGCAAGTCGTTGAGCGCCTGGCGCAGCAGCTCCTACCGCACGGCACCCTGATTATCGGCCACTCGGAAAGCCTGAACGGTATCACCGAGTGCGTGAAACAGATAAAGCCGACTATCTATCAATTGCCATGACGATGCTCCCCTCTGGCGGCGCCGTGGCGATCACCAATGATCATGATCGCGGACGGCAGATCTTCCTGAATCCGGGCGATTTCCACTTCGCTGCGGCTCCCCTGCAACTGGCCACCTTGCTTGGCTCCTGCGTCACCGTCACGCTCTGGCACCCCCGGCGGCACATCGGCGGGATGTGCCACTTTCTGGTACCCAGCCGAAAGACCCGGCAGGACCATGATCCGGAAGGTTACAGTGCTGTCGAGGCCTTCGACCTGTTCGACAAGGCCATGCATACCGCCGGCAGCCGTTCCCATGAATATCAGGCAAAGCTGTTCGGCGGCGGCAACATGTTTCCCAACTCGGCGGGGCGGATTAACGTGGGACTCCGCAATGTCGAAATGGCGCGCCACCTCCTCACGAAACGCGGCATTCCACTGCTGGCTGAACACGCAGGCGGCGCGGGACATCGCAAGCTGGTGTTCAGTCTTGCCAACGGTGAAGTCCGGCTGGTCTTCTCCGCTCTGAAAGAGAAAATGGTAATAGCCGATGGCTAAAATTCGCGTAATGATCGTCGACGACTCGGCTGTGGTGCGCCAGGTGATCCGGGAAACCCTGGAAAGGGAAGCGGATATCGAAGTGATCGCCGCGGCGGCCGACCCGCTTTTCGCACTGGAACGGATGAAGAACGACTGGCCAGATGTCATTACCCTGGATGTCGAGATGCCACGCATGGATGGCATCACCTTTCTCAGGAAGATCATGGCCGAGCATCCAACGCCGGTGGTGATCTGTTCCTCGCTGGCCGAAAAAGGGGCCGAAACCACCATGGAGGCGCTCGCCGCCGGCGCGGTGGGCATCATCACCAAACCCAAGATGGGCGTGAAGCAATTTCTCCAGGATGCCTCCAATGACCTTGTCAGCGCCGTTCGCGGCGCCGCGCGTTCGAATATGCGCAATGTGCTCGCCACTGCCAGATCGGCGATGGCGGTAGCACCGCCCGTCAAATTCACCGCAGATGCGATACTCGCCGCGCGCGCGGCGGCAACCACGGCGATGGCCAAGACCACTGAAGGGATAATCGCCATCGGCACCTCGACTGGTGGCACCCAAGCTCTGGAGATCGTGCTGACCATGCTACCGGCAGTTTGTCCCGGCATCGTCATCGTCCAGCATATGCCGGAAAAATTCACCGCCCTGTTCGCCGCGCGCTTGAACACGCTCTGCAAACTCGAGGTACGCGAGGCGCAGAACGGTGATCGCGTCATACCCGGTCGCGCACTGATAGCGCCGGGCGGGCGGCACATGGTGCTAAGACGCAGCGGCGCCCAATACATCGTCGAAGTGGTCGATGGCCCGCTGGTGAACCGTCACAAACCCTCGGTGGATGTGCTGTTCCGCTCCGTCGCCCAGGTCGCAGGCAGAAACGCGCTGGGCATCATCATGACCGGCATGGGCGACGACGGGGCAAGAGGATTGAACGAAATGCATCAGGCCGGTGCCAGGACGGTAGCACAGGACGAGGCTTCCTGCGTTGTGTATGGGATGCCCAAGGAGGCGGTCAAGCTCGGAGGGGTAGACATTAGCCTAACACTCAACGCCATACCTTCCGAAATTATTCGTTTCGCCTAGGGCAACGCTGATATTCCTCACAGCAGTTTGCGAGGGTCTGTAATACCGGCCACTCCGGTCATTGGCTCCAGCCTCTCGACTGGCCCCTGTGGCCGAAAGGGTGAGTCCAGCAGATTGCCGGATTGCGGCCATTCGCCAATCTTGCACCGATCTCGGCGAGCGTCGGCACTGGCCGAATTCCAGGCATTAGGTTGATGATGTCAAATGAAAGCCGGGGAGGACGTTAGCCCCATCCAGGGATAGCCGTTGGAACGATACCCTGGAGGAGTTGGCCACTGAAGTGCTGACCGACGTCGGTTAGCCGATCTAGTCTGGAAGCATAATCTTGCCAAACTGATTTGGAAGCATAACCTTGCCGGAGAGGCAAAGTTATCCTTCCCGGGACACAGAATGCGCTTGTTTATTGACGTATTGGCGGAAGCGGTGAGATTCGAACTCACGAAGGGTTGCCCCTTGCCGGTTTTCAAGACCGGTGCAATCGACCACTCTGCCACGCTTCCAGCGCGCGGCGCATTATACCGCTTGGCGTAGTTTCAGATGGTCAGACGTACCAGCGGGAGATCGATTCGGCGATGCAGGCAGGCTTGTCGCTGCCTTCGACTTCCATCGTGACGCTCCAGGTGAGCTGGGCGCCGCCGGAGATTTCATCGTAAGCCGCCAATTTGAATCTGGCCCGGACTTTCTTGCCGGATCGCACCGGTGAAGTGAAGCGAACGCGGTTGAGGCCGTAATTGACGCCCATCTTGATATTGTTGATGGCAATGCTGTCCTGGGAAAACTTGGCCAGTAGCGACAGGGTCAGGTAGCCGTGGGCGATGGTCCCGCCAAACGGCGACTCCCTGGCGGCGCGCGCCACATCGACATGGATCCATTGATGGTCACCGGTGGCTTCGGCGAACTGGTTGATGCGCTCCTGGGTGATTTCCAGCCAGTCGCTGACGGCCAACTCCTCGCCGACGCGGTTGCGCAGGGCGTCGAGACTGGCAATTTCCGTTTTGGGCATGAGAACTCCTGTAGTCAATCGCGAAATTTGGCGGGGCGCTTGGCGCGCGCTGCCGTCATGGCCTCGCCAAGATCGTCCGAGAGCAGCATCGCCGCGTTCCAGGTGGCGATGTAGTTGAGGCCGTCGGCCACGCTGTGGTCGCGGGTATAGCTGATCATTTCCTTGCTGCCGCGCACCGCCAGGGGGGATTTGTCGGCGATGCAGCGCGCCAGCTCGCCGACCCCGGTATGCAGCTCCTCGGCGCTGGGGTAACAGCGATTGACCAGACCCATGGCTTGCGCCTCGCCGCCGTTGAAAGTGCGAGCAGTGTAGGCGAGTTCCCGCGCCATGCCTTCGCCGATCAGGCGTGGCAGACGTTGCAAAGTGCCGACATCGGCGGTCATGCCGACATCGACTTCCTTGACCGAGAAACTTGCGTCGGCGCTGCAATAACGCATGTCGCAGGCGCAGATCAGATCGATGCCGCCGCCCATGCAGGCGCCACGGATCTCCGCCAGCACCGGCTTTCTACAGCGTTCCAGGCTGGTCAGGGTGTCCTGTAGGTCGAGGATCATGCGACGCAGTTTTTCCCGCTGGCGGCCGTCGCAGCTATCGGCGATATCGGCATGTATGCCGCTCAGCAGGGACAAGTCGATGCCGGAAGTGAAATGCTTTCCGGCGCCGCTGAGGATGGCGACGCGTGCTGCGGGGGCGGTGTCGATCCAGGTGAACGCCTCGCGGATCTCGTGCCACATCGCCAGGTTCATGGCATTGGCCTTGTCGGGGCGATTCAACTGGACGCGGGCTATCCCGTCCGCCAAGGCGATGGCCAGGGTTTCGAAATGGTCGGGCGGAGTCATGGTCATCGGCGGTTTCCTCTCATTGCGGTGGACGCGCTATGCCGCCGGCCGGCGCCGGAACATGCCGTGGCCTTCCATGGTCATCACGCATTCGTCATTCTGATTGAAGACTTCCCAGCCCGAGCGAACTAGGCCGATATGCGGCTTGCTTTCGAGCGGGCGTGCCTCCTGGACGGTGGAACGCACCCGCAGCGTATCGCCGGGACGCACCGGCTTCAGCCACTTGATGCTATCCACGCCGGGCGAACCCAGGCTGGCGGTTTCCAGCAGATAGGCATCGCACATCATGCGCATGGCCAGCGCGCAGGTATGCCAGCCGCTGGCGATGATGCCGCCGTATGCCGATTCCTTCGCCGCCGCCTCATCGACGTGAAAGGGTTGCGGATCGAATTCGCGGGCGAAACGGATGATCTCGTCCTTGCCCAGCGTCAGGCCGCCGAATTCACGGCTGCTGCCGACCGGGAAATCTTCCCAGTAATATTTGTAGGTTTTCTTCATCGGGTTTGGCTTGTAGCTTTCAATTGAAACGGGAGAAATCCGCTTTGCGCTTTTCGATGAATGCGGTAAACGCTTCCTTGGATTCCGGCGAGATCAGGCGGGCCCTGAAGTGGCGGCCTTCTTCACGCATGGTTTGTTCGACCAGGGTCGCCTGGGCGCGTTTCATCAATTGCTTGGTGAGGCGCACCGAAGCGGCCGGCTGGGCCGCCAGCTTGCGGGCTTGCGCCATGGCGTGATCGAGCACGCTGGCGTCGGGCAGGACGGCATTGACAATCCCGATTTCGACGGCCTTGGCCGCGTCGAAGGCTTCGCCCAGCAGCAGTATTTCTGCGGCGCGCGCATGCCCGGCCAGCGCCGGCAGCAACAGGCTGGAGGCGGCTTCCGGACACAGGCCGAGATTGACGAATGGCAGCTGGAATCTTGCGCTTTCACCGGCATAGACCAGGTCGCAATGCAACAACATGGTCGTGCCGACCCCGACCGCGACCCCGGAAACCGCCGCCACAAAGGGCTTTGTCAGCGTCCGGAACGCCTCCAGGAAACGGAACACCGGTGGTGGCGGGTCGTCCTTGATCGGCGGGTGTTCGAGAAAATCGGCCAGATCGTTGCCGGCGGTAAACATCTCTGGCTGGCCATGAATCAACACCACGCGCACTCCGGGGTCGCGTTCCGCAGCCTCGAAGGCGTCGGCCAGCAGCGCATACATGGGCCCGGTCAGTGCATTTTTCTTGTCCGGGCGGCGGATCTCGACGCGCAGGATGCCGCCGTTGATCTCGGTGACGACGAGGGAATTGCCTGTGCTCATTTCTTCATCTTGGCCTGGAAGGCTTCGAAGGCGGCGATGCGGTCGGCATTCACTTTTTGCGCATGGGGCCGCTCGGCGATCATTTTCAGGTAAGGCTTGGCGGCCGGCAACATTTCACTGATGAAATCGCGGCCATAAATCTTCTTGGTGGCCTGCGAGACCAGCGGTAGGTGCACCCAGGCGGCACAGTCCGCATGGGTGAATTCCTTGCCGGCGATGAAAGGATCGAAGCGCGCCAACTGGGCCACGCTACGCAAACCTTTGGTGAGCAATTTCTCGACTTCCTTCTTGGTCTCGTCGGAAGCGCTACCGCCGAAGAAGGCTTCCGGATAGAGGCGACGTGCCGGCAGTTCCAGGTGAAGCTCGATATGCTCGATCAATTCGCGGCACTTGGCGCGGGCAAAGGCGTCGGCCGGGTACAAGGGATGCTCCGGATGCACATCCTCGATATATTCGATCAATACTTGCGATTCCGTGAGTATGCCGAGACGGGTGCGCAGGAACGGCACTTTGCCCATCGGCGAATCCTTCCTCATGGTTTCATCCTGCGAGGTGAAGACGGTCTCCTCTTCGAACTGGACGCCTTTTTCGAGCAGGGCAAGTTTGACCTTGTTGTAATAGTTGCTGACGGAAAATCCACAGAGTTTAAGCATTTAGGTTCCTGGTATGGAGGTGGACGAAGGCGGGGCGATTGAAACAATCGCCCCGCGGGATCATGCCGTGGGCAGCTTGTAGTCCCTGAAGTCCTCGCGCAGCTTGGTCTTGAGCAATTTCCCGGTGGCCGTGTGCGGCAGGCTCTCGACAAAAACGACGTCGTCGGGCATCCACCATTTGGCGATCTTGCCGCTCATGAATTCGAGCATCTCGTCACGGGTGACCGACATGCCCTGCTTCTTGATGACCAGCAACAACGGACGCTCATCCCATTTCGGATGTACCACACCGATCACCGCCGCTTCCATCACCGCCGGATGGGCGACAGCCAAATTCTCGATGTCGATCGATGAAATCCATTCGCCGCCGGACTTGATGACGTCCTTGGAACGGTCGGTGATCTGCATATAGCCGTCTTCGTCGATGGTCGCCACGTCGCCGGTGGGGAACCAGCCGTCGACCAGCGGCGTATTGCCGTCGTTCTTGAAATAGTCGGAAGCGATCCAGGGGCCGCGGACCAACAGGTCGCCAAAGGCTTTGCCATCATGCGGCAGCGGCTTGCCTTCGCCGTCTACGATCTTCATTTCCACGCCATACAGCGGCCGGCCTTGCTTGACGCGGATCTTGTCCTTTTCCTCGGCGGACAGGGCGAGGTGTTTCAGCTTGAAGGTATTGGCGGTTCCCAGCGGACTCATTTCCGTCATCCCCCAGGCGTGCAGCACGGTGATCCCATAGTGCTCGTCGAAAGCCCGGATCATGGCCGGGGGTGCGGCCGAGCCGCCGATCACCAGGCGCTTGACGGTGGACAACCGGAGCTTGTTGGTCTGTAGATGCTGCAACAAGCCGAGCCAGATGGTCGGCACGCCGGCCGAGATGCTCACCTTCTCCTGTTCGAACAATTCGTACAGGCTGGCGCCGTCGAGCTGGGCGCCGGGCATCACGAATTTGGCGCCGGTCAACGCCACGCTGTAGGGCAGCCCCCAGGCGTTGACGTGGAACATCGGCACCACCGGCAGCACCGAATCGCGTGCCGAAAGGTTCAGGCCGTCCGGCAAAGCCGCCGCATAGGCATGCAGCAGGGTCGAGCGATGCGAATACAACACGCCCTTGGGATTGCCGGTGGTGCCGGAGGTGTAACACAGCGAGGAGGCGGTGTTTTCATCGAACTCCGGCCACTCGTAGGCGTCCGAGTGCGAGTTGACGAGGTCGTCGTAGGCCATCAAGTTCGGAATCTTGTCGGTTTTCGGCAGATGGTCGCGGCCGCACATCGCCACCCAGCCCTTGACCTTCGGGCAGTGGGGAACCAGTGCTTCGATCAGCTTGGCGAAGGTGATGTCGAAGAAGATGTAATCGTCCTCGGCGTGATTGACGATGTAGGTGATCTGCTCCGGGAACAGGCGCGGATTGATGGTGTGGCAGATCGCGCCTATGCCCGAGACGCCGAAATAGATCTCGAAGTGGCGATGGGTATTCCAGGCCAGGGTGCCGATGCGATCGCCCATCTTGACTCCCATGGCCGTCAACAGGTTGGCGAGTTGGCGCGAGCGGCGGTGCGCGTCGCGGTATGTGTAGCGGTGGATGCCGCCTTCCGGCAGGCGGGAGACGATTTCCGTATCGCCGTGATAGTTGTCGGCGTGACGGATCAGGCTGGAAATCATCAGGGGGTTATTCATCATTTGGCCGAGCATGGAACTTTCTCCTTAGGGCGATTTTTGTGAGAATGAACTACAGGCTAAAAATTTCCGCCGGTGGCCGACAATACCTTGTCGCGAAGCGCACACAGGCGTGGTCCGATGTCGCCGATCAGTCTGGCGCGGGTCATATTGAAGGTCGGTCCGCTGACGTTGAAGGCAAGAATACGCGAAGCGTCGCCGGAGACCATCGGCGTGCCGACGGCCCATACCTCCGGGTTCCAATCGCCGAGCGAGAGGCAGAAGCCATAGTGCGCGTAATCCTCGACCGCCTGCTCCATCCCCGCGCGCAGTTTCGGCCATTCCTTCTTCGGGGTAATCTCGCGATATTGCTCGATCGCCTCGGCACGCTGGGCCGGCGGCAGGGCAGCGAGGTAGGCACGGCCCATCGCCGTGGTGCCATGCGGCACGCGCGAGCCGATCGCCATGTGCATGCGGAACATCTGGCTTCCCTGGCAGATTTCCAGGTAGATCATGTTCAGGCCGTCACGCGCGCCCAGTGAGACCGTGGCCTGGGCATGCTCGGCGAGGTCCTGCATGAGCGGCCGCGCCACATCTCGAACGTCGAGTCCTGCCAGGTACGGATAGGACAACGACAGCACCGCCGCACCGAGCGAATACTTGCCGAATGACGGGGAATAGTCGAGATAGCCGAGGCCGGTCAAGGTATGCGTGAGGCGCGAGATGGTTGGCTTGGGCAGGCCGGTGCGCTCGGCAAACTCCTGATTGCCGAGATAGCGTTCGCTGGCACGGAAGCAGCGCAAGACCTGGAGGCCGCGCGCCAGGGCGGTGATGAATTGACGATCTTTACCGGCGCTTAGCTGGCGTGGCTTGGCGGCCACCGGGGCGCGCGAAGCGCGAGGGCGGCTGGCAAGTGCGGGCGGATCTTTGATCATGGCTGCAAAGCACCTCGGTGGCTCTTATGCCCAATAAGCAGCCATGGTCCACCGACCCGGCGCAGCTTGAGGGATGGGCGCTAGTCTGAACGAGACCGGGCGTTTTTGTCAATTTGCAAAATCAAATTTCGCAAAACGAAACTGAAGGAGGGCGAAGACAACGCCGAGCGGAAGAGTCTTGGGAAATCCGGCACCCTGACCGGCCCGCAAGGGGAAAGAGCCGGAGCTTCAGGGGCCGGGAATGTCCAGGCGCGACGCGTCGGCCCAGCAATTCGGGGTTTCGTACAGGCGGATGCGCTCAAGTCGGAGGTGATTGCCGAAATGATCGAGGTACACTGCGTCAAGTTTGGCAAAGGCAAGCGCGGCGAGGTTCTCGGCGGTCGGGACCCGGTCCAGCAGAACGGTCTTGTGATCGGGCAGACTGGCCAGGAAGGCGACCACCGGCGCATCGCCGCGAAACGCCAGGAAGGCATGGTCCCAGGCGTCAATGAGATGCGCCTTGGCGAGCGACTTGATTTCCGAAAAGTCCATGACCATGCCGTTCATGGGCAGTCCATTCGAGTGGATGATGTCGCCGGATAGCGTGATTTCGATGGCGTAGCGGTGTCCGTGCAGGTGGCGGCACTGGCTTTGGTGGTCGGGGATGCGATGCCCCGCGTCAAATTCGAGGCGCCGGGTAATCTGCATGGAATATATTTGGCAAGGGCTTGCCGCAACACCGGATAAGGGCGGATTATATCATTCGCCCCATGACACCTTTTCAAGATGAACGAGACAACTATTCAAGCCGGGTCGCAGCGCGTCCTCGACAGTGCCGACCATAGCCGCGACAG
>JBAYJH010000147.1:0-11531 GCA_041665185.1 Sterolibacterium sp. | reverse complement strand
CGCCCCATACACGTTGCTGTTGCCATGGATGGCATCGATGCCCCAGATGACCGGCACCTTCACCGCCATGTCGGTGGTCATCGAAGCGTCGTAGTACTGATCCGCCAGTGCCACCCACTCTGCGGCGCTGGCGTGCTTGTTCTTGTTGGGCCATGAACCGCCGCCATTCAGGACCGAGCCGATATAGTATTGCCTGACCTGGGCTGGAGTGACCGACTTGATTTCCGGCTGGGTCATCTGGCCGACCTTCTGCGCCAGACTCATGCCGGCGACGATTCGCGCGATCCTGGCCTCGCTGTCGGGATCCCTCGGGATCGCGCTGGCAATGTGCGGCCAGTCGCTCAGTCCGGTCGCCGAGCTTGCGGCGCCGGCGGCATTGCGGCCGATACCGGCGCAACCGTTCAAGGCGAGTGCCGCGCCAAGGCAAAGCATGGTGAGGCGGGTCGTCGTGTGCTTATTCATCATGTTCCCTGCGAGTCATTGTCGATCGAATTGGCTAATTGGCCAATTGGCTATCCAACTGTCCGCCAAAAAAAACCCCCACCGGCGCAGGCCGGCAGGGGCATATGCACCACACGGAGTCTTACAATTTGTAGTTTACGCCCAGCAGCATGGTCCGGCCGTAGGTTGAACTGACCCAGGGAATCTGCGCTGCCATATTGCCAGCCGAACCGACGACCTCAGGACCACGGTTGGTCCGATACGGCTCATTGGTCAGGTTGTTAACCTGGAGCAGGACCGACAGGCCCTTGTACATGCCGCTCTCGAAGCCATAGCCGATCTGGAAATCGACGATCTTCTCGGCCTCGATCTTGCTGGTTTCGTTGTTCAGCAACACGCCGCGAGTCGTGGCCTCGAAAGGCGAGCGATAGCGCTGGCTGATGCGCGTCGAAAAGCCGTTCTTCTCGTAATACACCGTCAGGTTGTTGACGATGCCCGAGAGTCCGTCCAGGGAGCGTTTCAGATCGTTGGCCTCGTGCAGGGAACTGTTGGTGCTGGATACGCTGGCAATCACCCCGAATCCGTTCAGCACGGGCGACAGCAGAGCGCCCTCAAGTGAGGCGCTGAACTCCACGCCGGTGACCGATCCGCCGGTGCCATTTGCCGGGGCGTCGATCTTCCCCAGGTTTGACACCGGCGTCACCCCGGAATTGTTCGGGAAGCCGGTGAAATCGCGCTGGATCGACTGGGTGTAGATGAACGTCTTCAGGTCCTTGGCGAATACCGCGCCGGCCACGTAGCTGCGCTTGCCGAAATATTTCTCGAGCGACAGATCCAGCGAGTTGGCGCGCCACGGCTGGAGATGCGGGTTGCCGCCGCCGCCGGCGCTCCAGAAGCCGTACGACGGCCCCGGGTTGGTGTTGACCTTGGGCTGGTCGGCACCGGCGCGCAGATCATCCATGCGCGGCCGGGCCATGGTCCTGGCCAGGCCGAAGCGCGCGATCAGGTTCGACTTAAGATCGAAGACCAGATTCAGGCTGGGCAGGAAGTCGTTGTAGCTGGTGCCGTCACTGACCGCGTAGGTTCTCTCGCCGGTATTGTCGCTGATCCAGGCATAGCCATCGGATCTCTGCGTCGTATGGACATACTGAAGGCCCACGTTGCCGCGTACCGGTAGAGCGCCGACCTCGCTGTCGATATTCAGCTTGCCGTAGAGGGTCGTGACCTTTTCGTGCATCGAATAGTGGCTGTCCTTTTCATCCCACGGATCCTTTGCCGCCCGTCCGAACAAGCCCATCACGCTCGGCACATCATAGGACAGGATGCTGCTGTTGATGCCCGCCCAGCTCAGGTCGGTCGGCGCGCGCAACGCTCCAACGGGCACATCCAGCGAACCGTTCAGCACCAGTTTGCTCTGATCCTTGCGGACATTCTTGTCGCGCGCGGAGTAGTTCAGCCCACCCTCGAAAGCGCTGAAAGCGCCGGCCAGGTCACGCTTGGCGACAAGACGCAGCGCCTTGATTTCGTCGGTGATATGCGGCGTCCTGATCACGCCCCAGCCGTGGTCATCCCGCAATTTCACGACGCTGGGATCGGACAGGTTCTGACTGGTCGACCACTGCTGCCCACCGGACACACCGAGCCCGGAGAAGGTGTAGGTGCCGCGCGTGCTGGGTTGGGAATAGGTTTCGATCCAGGTCTCATCGCGGGCCGCATGCGAGTAGCTCAGATCAGCCTCCGCGGACCACTTGTTGGCCAGTTTGAACTCATTTTTCCAGCCCAGGGCCTTGATCACGTCGGCGCGCTGGCTGTTGTCGTTGCGAATCAGGCTGCGCGCATTGGCGAAGGTGCCGCTGGTGACGACGGAGTTGCCGTCCATGTTGCTGATGCCGGCGTTGGAGAGCGTCACCGGGTCGCTCCACAGGAAGTCGCCCTGGAGCATATTGCGCACACGGTCCTGGTCGAACTTGGAGTAATACAGGTCCACCACGCTGTGGTAATCCTTGTTGGGCTTGTATTCCAGAACCGCCATCAGCCCGTCGCGGGTGTTCTTGCTGGAGGTGACGCCGGCATCGAAACCTTGGGTGACCAACGCCTTGTTGTTATCCGTGCCCGACGCAGGCACGCCTTGCATGTTGGCACCCCACTGGCCGACATAGTCGCCGAACTTCCAGGCCTGGTAGTACTTCTCCTGCCCAGGAGAGTCCAGGTGGGCGAAGCCGACAGCCAGACCAAGCGTGTTGTTGGCGAATTGATCGACATACGAGGCGCTGAGGCGATTGCCGGTGGCGTCGGGGCCGGCCGTCAACTGGCCGTGCGAATTGCGTTCGCCGCGCACATTGAGCGCCACCTGGCGGCCGCGCACGTCCAGCGGCATCAGCGCGCGTACGTCCACGGTACCCGACAGGCCCTGGCCGATCAGCGAGGCGTCCGGCGTCTTGTAGACGATGGCCGAGCCGACCAGCTCGGACGGGAACTGGTCGTATTCGGCGGCGCGGCTATCGCTGGAGCTGACGACTTCGCGTCCGTTCAGCAGGGCGCCGGCGTAGTTCGGCGACAAGCCGCGGATGGAGATAACCTGGGCGCGGCCGTCGGTGCGTTGCGCGGTCAGGCCGGGCAGGCGGGCCAACGAGTCGGCGATGCTGATGTCCGGCAGCTTGCCCAGATCTTCGGCGGTGATCGCCTCGATAATCGAATCCGAATTGCGCTTGGACGCAATCGAGGTCTCGATACTATGGCCGATGCCGGTGACCACGACACGGCTGGCGGAGTCGGCGGCGGACTGTGCGAAGGCGGAGCCTGAAGCGGCTGAGAACAGCGCCGCGCAGGCCGCCGCCACCGGGGTCAATTGAAACGCAGAGCGGCGCAAAACCGGCTTGTTTTGCTTTCTCGCGAAAGTCTTCATTAAACTTCTCCTCTGATTTGAAATTTCTGCAAAACAATGCAGTTCCTACACCTGCACTACCACTGGCAGTGTTCAAGTAATGTTTTCGGCCAAGTTGCCTGGCAACAGCCTAAGTTGTTGCCATCAATCATCTAGCGGCGTACCGGAGACAAAATGGAAACGTTACCACTTTGTGTAACAAAATGTACCTCTGAAGCTTCCAGGCGTCAAGCACTATTTGGCCTATTGATTGGGGCACTGTCACATTTTTCCGACAGTAGCCCTTATTTGTTGAATACCGGCAATCCACTTGGAAATCCGGGACTCAGCGGTGTTCCGGCGCGCAAGGCGACAGCAATGCTTGGCGTACAGGGGTCCGCAGGCTTGCCGGCAAGATTGTCGGCGAACGGTGCGCCGTGTTTCCGCGCAGGATTCTCAACGAAACGTTTCCACATGGTAGCGCTTAACCACCAATGTTAGAATCGCTATGTCTATTCTGGCCGCAACCGCCGGTCTCTTGAGGAACTAGCGCCAGCCGCATGGCATTGGCGACACACCAAATGAATCACCGGCGTAGCGAGCGTTATCATGTGCGATGGAAGATTGCACTGATCTTTGACGAACACGAGCACAAGCCCACTTACCACGGCAGAACTCACGATCTGTCGCTCTCCGGCACGGCCATGCTCACCGATGTGGATATATTTACCTCGGCACCGGTGGTCATCCTGTTGGCGCCGCCGCCCCTTTACAAGAATCACCGGCAGAAGATCATCGAGATCCAGGCGCGCCAACTCTATTCGGTGTACTCGGGGGCCACCTCCTGTTTCCGCCTCGGGTTTGAGTTCACCCATTTCAAGAGCGACGGCCTGAAGGTTCTCACCGATAGGCTCAAGCATCACCGGCCGAAGGACATTCACAAGCCGCCCGCGTCGAATTAACGCGTATCCGGCCGGTTAGCGCCCCGCGAGAATTTGGCCATCAGTGGGTCCTCGGCCGCGGGAGCGCCGCGGTTACCTGCCGAGCGCCCTGGTGCGTTGTTCCAGCCAGGCTTTGGCAGGGCCCACCAGGCGGGGCGACAGGCGCCTTAGCACCAGGGCGTGATAGTCGTCGAGCCAGGCGATTTCGTCTTCGCGCATCAGCCCGGGCTCGATGCAGCGGGTGTCGATCGGGCACAGCGTCAGGGTCTCGAATTGCAGGTAGTCACCGAACTCCGTCTGCCCGGCGGGGACGTTCAGCAGCAGGTTCTCGATGCGTATCCCCCATTTCCCCGGGCGATAGATTCCCGGTTCGTTCGAGGTGATCATGCCGTCCTCCAGCGCGGTGTGAGGATCGGGCATGGCTGCGGAAATGGACTGCGGTCCTTCATGCACATTCAGAAAGTAGCCGACGCCGTGGCCGGTGCCGTGGCCGTAGTTGATCCCCTCGGCCCAGATCGGCGCGCGTGCCACGCTGTCCAGCACCGGCGACGGCGTGCCGCGCGGGAAGTGCAAACGCGACAAGGCGATCATGCCTTTCAGGACCAGGGTGAAGTCGCGCTTTTGCTCCGCCGAGACGGCGCCAACCGGGACAACCCGGGTGATGTCGGTGGTGCCGTTCAGATACTGGCCACCGGAGTCGATCAGCAGCAAGCCGTCACCCTCGATGACGGCATGGGATTGCTGCGTGGCACGGTAGTGCGGCATGGCGCCGTTGGCATTGAAGCCGGCGATGGTACCGAAGCTGGGCGAGACGAAGTGCGGCTGGCGAGCGCGGGCGGCGGTGATGCGCTCGTCGATGGTCAGCTCGGTGATGCGGCCGGGTGCCACCAGTGCTTCTTCGAGCCAGCTGAAGAACTCGCACAAGGCCGCGCCATCCTGTTCCATGGCCTCGCGCACAAACTGGGCTTCCTGGGCGTTCTTGCGCGATTTGGCGAATACGGAAGGATTGATGGCTTCGATCACGTCGACATGCGCCGGTATCGACTGGCGGAAGCCATGGGTGATGCGGCGCGGGTCGATCAGCAGGCGCGCGCTTGCCGGCAGGGCGGCAAGCGCGGCCGTCGCTTGCGCGTAGTCGGCAATGCTCACGCCGTCCGTGGCCAGCGCGTCGGCCAGCGCGGCCGGCACTTTTCCGGGCGAGACAAACAGGGTGGCGGCATCCAGGCCGATCAGGGCATGGCCGATGAAGACCGGGTTGTAGCTGACATCCGCCCCGCGTAGATTGAAGGTCCAAGCCAGGTCATCCACGGTGGAGATGAAATGCCACTGTGCCGACAAGGCGCGCATCTGTTCGCGCAGCGTAGCCAGCTTGTCCTTGCGGCTGACCACGGCATAGGGGGCGAGGTGTTCATAAATGGGTGCCTGCGGCAGATCCGGCCGGTCCGGCCAGACCTGTTGCAACAGGTCCTTGCCCGTATCCAGACGGATGCCCTTAGCGGTCAGCGCCGGCTCCAGCGCACGGGCGGTGGCGAGAGCGAGGACGGCGCCGTCGACGCCTACGCTCTGGCCGGCATGCAGCTGGTCGGCGAGCCAGTCGATATACAGGGTGGCGGTCGCGCTGGCGACCTTCATCACCTGGATGCCGGTTGCGGCGAGTTCCTTTTCCGCCTGACTCCAGTAACGGCTATCCACCCACAACCCGGCGAAGTCGGCGGTCACCACCAGCGTCCCGACCGAGCCGGTAAAGCCGGAAAAATATTCGCGTCCCTGCCAGCGCTGCGGCAAATACTCGGACAGATGCGGATCGGCGGACGGGATGATGTAGGCGTCCAGGGCCTGCGATTTCATGGCCGCGCGCAATTGCGCCAGGCGCGCAGGAATCGGGGAACTGACGACGGTCGGGTCGTGCGGACTATTCATGGATGGCGAGGCGAGACATGTGAGGATTCATTATGCCATATGTGAATCCACCGCTTGCCGCGCCGCTTGCTCTCCTTCAGTGGCGGATAGAGGCCATCCGTTCGACATTTTGATCCATCAAAATATGGGTATACCGGTATTGCGGTTAATCGAGGAATCCGCCATCGTGCGAGGCCTTGTCGATCTCGCGCCGAGTTGATCGACAGGGGCGCCCGCACTCGTCCTGCGGATCGATCCAGCGACGACTGTGACATTGTTACCTTGGGGAGAGCATATTGAACAGCCGCTACAACATTGGGTTGCCTGTGATTGCCTGGCTGGTCCTGGCGTTCCTGGGAGGATCGGCAGGCGCGGCGACGCCCATGGTGGTTGCCGGTGCAAGCCACAGTTGCGCCCTGCAAAGCGCCGGCACGGTGCAGTGTTGGGGTGCCAATGACCAGGGGCAGCTCGGCGATGGGACCACCATCGACCGACTGGTGCCGGTGCGAGTGGACGGCATCGTCGATGCCGTGTCGATCTCCGCCGGCCCGGAGGCTACCTGCGCGGTGGTTTCCCATGGAATCGTGAAGTGCTGGGGTAAGGAATCAGGAGGCGGCAGACCGGCCGAACGCTCGTTGCCGGGCGCGGCGACGGCCGTAGCGGTCGGCACTTCCGACTCCTGCGCAGTGTTGCAGGACGGCAGGGTCGCCTGTTGGAATTTCGGCACTGCTGCCTTTCCCGTCGTCGTCGAGGGAGTCGCCGGCGCAGTCGGTATCTCCGTCGCCGGCGGAGTCAGTGGATTCTTCGCAAATACTGGGCGGTTTTGCGCTGTGCTTGTTAGCGGGGAGGTCAAGTGTTGGGGGAACCGTTACTGGATATCCAATAGCTGGAGCTCCGTCCCAGTCGTTGAAGATAACCCGACCCTAATCGCCGGGCTGACTGACGCAGTGCAGGTATCGACTTTGATGTTTTACAGTTGTGCTGTCAGACGTTCCGGCACGGTCCAGTGCTGGAGCGATTTCGTCGGACCCCAGGATCCCACTCCGGCCCCGGGCATCAGCAACGCGTTGCAAGTGGTCCTGGGCAGCCCGCATAGCTGCGCCCTGTTGGCCAACGGCGAGATTGTTTGCCTGGGGAATAACGACTACGGTCAACTCGGCACCGGCAGCCTCCTTTCAAGTAGCTCGGTGGTCAAGGTCGTCGGAATCGCCGATTCGATTTCCGTGGCGGTCGGTCAATATCACACTTGTGCCGTGGCGCAAGCGGGCGCTGTCCGCTGTTGGGGCGATTTCTCCCAAGGGCAACTGGGCGACGGCAGCGCAGTGAAACAAGCCAAACCCCTGTTGGTCACTGGCATCCAGACGGCGACCGACGTCTCTGTTGGCGAGACCCATGTTTGTGCATTGCTGAAGGGCGGCGAAATTGCCTGTTGGGGGCAAAACGAGAACGGCAAGTTGGGCGACGGCACTTCAAAAGACAGCACCAGCCCGGTGCGGGTCGTCGGCATCCAGGATGCCACCGCGGTGGCCGCGGGGCGCTACCACTCCTGTGCCTTGCTCGCCGACCGCACGGTCAAGTGCTGGGGGCGAAACATCAGCGGACAACTGGGTACCGGTGATTTCGTCGACAGCCTGGAAGGGGTCGCTGTTGTCGGCCTCTCCGATGTGAAAGCGCTGGCGGCCGGCAACAGCCATACCTGCGCGCTGCGAGTGAGTGGCGATGTGCAGTGCTGGGGCTCCAACGTCTACGGCGAGCTCGGTCTGCCCGCGAGTGTCCGTGAACAACCGCTGCCCGTCACGATCAGCGGGATTGACGGTGCGCGCTCACTCTACGCAACCGGGACCTTTAGCTGCGCATTGACCGCGGCAGGCGAGGTGCGCTGCTGGGGCTTTGATTACGGCGTAGATGGACGAGTGTGGCGGATGGACGTTCCACTATCGACCGCCATTGGTCCGCGCTGTGCGTTGACACGATGGGGTGCGGTTTGGTGCATGCCGGGACTCTTCTATTTTTCCACGGCGCAACGGCCGATTCGCGCCACAGGATCGCTACTACTGACTACGGCAATCGAGGGCGTTTCCGTCGTGTCCGATTCCTGCGCGCTCTTGCTTAGTGGTTCGGTGCATTGTTGGGACGGCCGAAGTTGGTCTGCCCAGTTGGGAATTCATGACGCGGTGCGCCTGTCGGTCGACTACGGGACCGGTTGCGCCGTGTTGGCGTCTGGGCGAATCAGGTGTTGGGGTGAAGATAGGTACGGCCAGTTGGGCACCGGGCGATCTCCCGGTCCGAGTCTGGTACCCCAGGCGGTTTCCGGTCCCGGCGGCAATGGCCTGTTGAACTTGTTGGATACGGCGCAAAACACCGAGGCGCAAGATGCCGACACGGTGTTCGCGTTTGCCGCGCTGAGCTATCCCGAAATCTTTGAGCCGTTGGCCTCGCCGTCATTCTCGACCGGCACCTACAGGGTGAGGCAGTTTGCCGGCGACAACTACCTCGGCGTCAATGAATCCGGCGTGCCACACCTTTACTACAAGGGACCGCTCAGCAACAACGATATTCTTGATCTGGGTCTGCTTTCGGGCTGGTTGGCCGTGTCGAAACTCTATTGAACTCAAGGGGTCGCGGCGCGCATCAGGTTCTGCCAAGCGGCAGCTAGCCGCCATCCGGAACGCAAAGCGGCGGATCACCGACAGCCAAGCAAATCGGCAAGCTCGGTCAGGCTGGTGGCGGATAAGTCTACCGGGGTCGTCGCGGCGCTTTCGCCCCGGCCGGGGCCGTGCTCGTCGGGACGGGCGATGAAAGCGGTGCGCATGCCGGTAGTGGTGGCGGCGGCCAGATCCGAGGAATGGGCGGCGACCATCATCGCCTCTTCGGGCCGGCAGTCGAACGCCGCGGCGGCAGCGAGATAGACCTCGGGTTTGGGCTTGTAGTCGCGCGCCAGCTCGGCGCCAAGAATCGCGTCCCAGGCAAAGCCGTTGCGGCGGGCGAGATCGACCATCAAGGAAATATTGCCGTTGGAACACGGCGCAATCCAGAATTTCGAGCGCAACCGCGACAAGCCCGGCGCCACATCCGGCCATGCGTCCAGCCGGTGCCAGGCCTGATTGAGGTTAATCCGGGTGGTTTCGTCGATCTGGTCGAGTCCGAAATTCTTCAGCACGACATCGAGATTGCGGCGATGCAATCTGTCCAGTTTGCTGAACGGCAGGTGCCCGCATCGCACGTCCTCCATGGCGGGTTGATATTGGTCGCGCCAGGCATCGGCAAAAGCTTCGCCATCGACGGCAATCCCCAGCGGAGCGAGTATCGCCAGCGATTCCCTGGCGATCGACCTGCGCCAGTCGACCAGGGTGCCGAAAACATCGAAGAACAGCGCTTTGACTTCGTTCATGAGGTAAACGTCCCGAGCAGTAGCCGACGGTCGATTTTAAGGGCAAGTCGGGCGCGCCGGCGCCGGGTTTTGGGCGCAGTGAAGCAATCGCCAGCCGGCGTCAGACATTTCGGCTACAATTCCGGGGCGCCGCATGGGTCATTCATGTGGCGTGCATGTCCGCGGTGCCCGAACGGTCAAGGCCAGCCTTGGCCGCAGGGTGAAACGGGAAACAGGTGAGCGCCATGCCTTTCGGCGCAATCCCTGTGCTGCCCCCGCAACGGTAAGGAAGCGTGAGTCCATTCAAGTGCCACTGGGCCGAAGCATCAGGCTCGGGAAGGCGGTGGATTAAATCTTCCGAGCCCGGAGACCGGCCACGGACATCAAAGAGCGGAAGCGTCGCGGGGAAGCGACGGCCGGCGCGGATGTCATTCTCCATACGCCTCCATCTCCCTGCGGCACTTCCAAGTCCGCAACGCACCGACCTGCGGGGACGCTGGTCGGCAAGGGAGATATCCATGTCCAAGACTATCCACATCACGGCGCTGACACTGGCGCTGGCCACTGCTTTACCCTCGTTTTCCGCCACTTCAGCTACTTCCACCACTGGCGACGCCATCGTGCTGGTCACCGCAACGCGCTTTCGGGACCCCGCGCCGGGCCTGGCGGCGAACATTTCCGTTATCACCCGCGACGAGATCGAGCACAGTCCCGCCCGCAGCGTGCCGGATCTGCTGAAATCGATCGCCGGCCTGGACGTGCGGCCCTTGTATGGCTCCCTGGGCCTCGACGCCACCGTCGACATTCGCGGCAGCGGCGAGGCCGCCGGCAGCAACACCCTGATCCTGGTCGACGGCCAACGCCTCAACCCGGTGGATTCCGGCAGCATCAAGTGGGAGACGGTACCGCTGTCGGCGATTCGGCAAATCGAGATCATGCGCGGCAGCGGTGCGGTGCTGTATGGCGACCGTGCGGCCGCCGGCGTGATCAATATCATCACCGACAAGAGCGACAAATTTCGCGCATCCGTCAAGGCCGAGGGCGGCGCCTACGGTTATGCCGCCGTCGATGCCGCGCTGGCCGGTGGCAAGGACCACTGGCAGGGCAATCTCTACGCCCACGACGCCCGCACCGACGGCTACCGGGTGAACAGCGATGCCAAGCAGACCTCGGCCGGCGGCCGCGCCGCTTATCGCTATACGGCCGGCGAGGCGTTCATGGAATTTTCCGGCTACCGGGAGCAGTATGGACTGCCGGGTGCGCTCAGCCGGGCGCAGTATGCAAACGATCCCCGCCAGAGCACCAATCCGAATTACCGCCTGGAGCGCGACGGCTATCGCCTGCGTCCGGGAGCCACATTCAAGGCGGGCAACGATCTGCAAGTCGATATCGACGGAAGTGTCAGCGACGACACGCTGAAATCGAAAAACCCCGACTGGTACTACCGCAGCCAGACGCGAGTCAAGGCCAGCGCGCTGTCGCCGCGCCTGAAGTGGAATCACGGCGGTGCCAATGCGGAAAGCAGCGAGACCATCGCCGGCGTGGATCTCTATGACGGCAAGGCCACCGCCGACGACCTGGATTTCGTTTCGGGCAGTCGCCAGAATCGCCAGACGGGGCAGCAGTCGAGCCGGGCAATCTATTTCCACAACCTGTCGCGCTGGAGGAACGGCGTCGACACCACGGTGGCTTTGCGCCGCCAACACTTCGAGCAGGAAATGAGCGACGCCGGCGCCGGTCTGCGGGGCCAGGGCAGCAATGACCTGACTGCCTGGGAAGTCGGCATCGGCCACTCATACACCAAGGCATGGCGCGTCTACCTCAAGACGGCGAAGAATTTCCGCCTGCCCAATACCGACGAGCTGTTTGCCTATGATCCGACGACCTACCGCGTGCTGTTCAACGGCGCGCTCAACCCACAGACCGGCCAGCTGGTCGAGGGCGGGCTGTCGTGGACCGCAGGCAGTTTCATGCAGCAACTGACGCTGTTCCAGCAGGACAACCGCAACGAGATCGG
>JBAYJH010000146.1:0-11582 GCA_041665185.1 Sterolibacterium sp. | reverse complement strand
CTGCCCGCAACAGGCGTTCGCCAGATTCCATCGGCTGATTCGGGCGGAGCTCGACATCCCGCCACAGGAGTATGTCGTCTGCGGCATGGCGCTGGGTTATGAAGACAGTTCCGCCGCGGTGAACCAACTCGTCACGCTACGCGAGCCGGTCGATGCGTTCGCTACCTTTCTCTGGGATTGAGTTTCCTGCCCACGTGGGCGGCTAGCGGACGCAGGGGTGTCGGCAGCCTCTAGCCAGCCTTGCCGCCGGCCTATATCCGTGCTGGTCGTCGAGTACTTCAGGTGTCGGCGAAATCGCGGATCGCCCGATTCACCACTGCCGGGAATTCATGCACCACCCAGTGCGAGCCTTCAGGGATGCGCTGGATGCGCACGTCGGGAACGACTTCCTCGATTCCTTCGAGCAACACCGGCAGCAGCGCCTGGTCGCGTTCACCCCACAGGATCAGGGTCGGCACGCGCACCATGAACATGGCCGGATCGAGCGTCAGCGCGGCGGCGCCGGGGTCGCCGGTGCCGTCGTGGCTGGGCGGGTAGAGGGGCGAAGCGCGGTAGTAGTTGAGCCCGCCGGTGAGCGCGCCGGGCTGTGCCCAGGCTTCGCGGTAGAGCGCCTGTTCGGCCGCCGTCAGCGCGCTGTTGCCATCGCCGAAATACTTGAAGATGGCTGCCAGGCGCTCGAAGTTGTTCTCAGCCATCACCCGCTCGGCCCTGGCTTCGCGGAACAGCAACATATACTGGCTGGCGGCGATCTGTGCGGGGGCGTCGCGCAGCGCCTTGGCGAAAGGGATAGGGTGTGGCGAGTTGATGATGACCAGTTTCTCGACCACTTCCGGATGTTCGGCGGCGAGATTCCAGGCGGCTGCGCCGCCCCAGTCGTGAGCGACCAGGATGCAGCTTTGGTGGCCCAGCGCCAAAATCAATTGGCGCAGATCCTCGACCAGATGCTTGGCACGATAGGCTTTCACGTCCGGCGGCTTGTCTGAGAGGTTGAAGCCACGCATGTCCAAAGCCACGGCGTGGTAGCCGTTGGAGAACTCCTGCAACTGGTCGTGCCAGGCGTACCAGAATTCAGGGAAGCCATGGACGAAGAGCATCAGTGGCTGGGTGGCGGCGCCGCATGACACGTAATGCAGGCGGATGCCGTTGACGGATGCGTAATGATGTTCGAGTTCCATGGTGCCCTCCGGGCAAGTTACAGCAGCCGCAGGCTGCCGTCATCGTCCAGCTGCGGGACGATGTCGAAGACGCTTTTCCTGGCGGCGAACTGGATTTCTTCGTCGAGCCGGCGCGCCAGCATCATGCGCCCGACGCGGGCGCGCATCAGGCATTCGGCGGCGTCGAGGTTCTCGTTCGCATGCAGCAGTTCGGCGGCCAGCGCGGCGTCGGAGTATTCATGGGCGCCGGCGGAGTGCCGGAACAGCGACACCAGGTAGCCGGCGCCGTAGAAGTCTTCGAGGTTGAAATTGTCGGCGGAGCCGGAACAGACCACCAGCACGGTGTTGTCGGGGTGGGTGGCGGCGATGTGGTTGACTACGGCCTGGCCGTTGAGCAACGCCGCGGCATAGACGTGTCTGGCGCCGTGCGATTTCTTCAGCGCCACGGTACCATTGGTGGTCGAATAGATCAGGGTGCGCCCGGTAATCTCCTCGCGCAGCAGCGCCAGCGGCGTCGGGTGCACGAAGCCGGATAGAGTCGCGGCGTTGATCTCGCCGGACAGCACATAGCTGCCGGCGGGATGGTGCTGCGCCTCGGCCTGCGCCGCAGCGCCGTCGAGGGTGGGGATGACGGCGCGAACGCCGTGGGCGAAGGCGGCGACGATGCTGGACGTGGCGAAGAGGATGTCCAGCACCACCACCACTTTGCCCTCCAGGCGTTCGTTGTCGAGTTCTTCCTTCTTCAGCAGGACGTGAATCTTGGACATGAATGCGCGCCTTAACCTTCGAAGTCTTCTTTGGGTTTGACCGGCGGCATCAGGGCGAACACACCGCTGGCGCGCAGGATGCGCTTCTCGCCGACATGCAGGTAGCAGTTGGCGAAGGCCATGCGCTTGCCGACGCGCTGGATGTCCACATGCGCCTCCACCCAGTCGCCGGGATGGGCCGAATCGACGAAATCAGTGGTCAAGTTGACCGTCACCATCGGTTGCGGCGGGGTGCGCGACATCGACAGGGCAATGCCCAGCGCACTGTCGGCAAGGGTGACCAGCATGCCACCGTGGGCGATGCCGCGGATGTTGAGGTGCTTGTCCTCGATGCGTAGCGCGATGATGCTGCAACCCTGTTCCTGCTTCTTGTAGTAGAGCGGACCGAACATGGCGATGAAGGGGCCGCCGCGGTTGATGAGTTTGAAGCCTTCGGGTATCGGGAGTTGTACTGTCATGGAGTTCTTCAAGTGGGTTCAGAACCACGCATCGGCCATGCCGAGGCAACTGGTGTCGAGCGAGCGCAGCAGGGTGTGTTGCGGCTGGGTCTTGGGCAATTCCCAGCGGAAGAAGTAGCGGCAGGCCTGGAGCTTGCCACGGTAGAAATCGGCGTCGACGTCGTCGCCGGCAGCCAACCCGCGCGTCGCTGCCAGCGCCAGTCGCAGCCACACCCAGGCCATCACCGTGTGGCCGAACATTTCCAGGTAGACGCTGGCATTGGCGAGCCCCGCCTGGCTGTCCTCGGCCAGCGCCGCGCCCAGGATACGCGTGGTTTCGGCGAGCGCCTCCAGCGAGTCCGCCAAGGCGCTGGCATGCTCGCGCAAGCCGGCGTGCACCTCGGCCTCGGCGATGGTGTGGTGCATCTCGCGGCCGAGCAGCTTGAAGCCGCCGCCGCCATCCATCATCACTTTGCGGCCGAGCAGGTCCATCGCCTGGATGCCGTGGGTGCCTTCGTGAATGGGATTGAGGCGGTTGTCGCGATAAAACTGCTCGACCGGATACTCGCGGGTATAGCCGTAGCCGCCATGCACCTGGATGGCCAGACTGTTGGCCTCCAGGCACCATTGTGAGGGCCAGGACTTGACCACCGGCGTGAGCAAGTCGAGCAGCAGGCCGGCTTCGCGGCGCACGTTGTCGTCGGGTGATGTCTTTTGTTCGTCCACCAGGGAGGCAGCATACAGGCACAGTGCCAGGCCGCCCTCGACATAGGTCTTCTGCGCCAGCAGCATGCGCCGCACGTCGGCATGCTGGATGATGGGGATCTGCGGGGTGTTGGGGTCCTTGGCGCCGGGCGCGCGGCCCTGCGGCCGGTTGCGGGCGTAATCGAGGGCGTGCAGGTAGCCCGCGTAGCCCAGCATGACGGCGCCCAGACCGACGCCGATGCGCGCCTCGTTCATCATGTGGAACATGCAGGCCAGCCCCTGGTTCGCTTGTCCCACCAGCTCGCCGTGGCAGTCGCCGTTCTCGCCGAAGTTGAGCACGCAGTTGGTGGTGCCGCGATAGCCCATCTTGTGGTTGAGACCGGCCAGGGCCACGTCGTTGCGCGCGCCGAGGCTGCCATCTTGATTGACGCGGAACTTCGGCACGATGAACAGCGAGATGCCGCGGATACCCGCGGGTGCGCCCTGGATGCGGGCCAGCACCAGGTGGATGATGTTTTCGGAGAGTTCGTGTTCGCCGGCGGAGATCCACATCTTGTTGCCGACGATGCGGTAGCTGCCGTGGCCCGAGGCCACTTCCTCCGGGGCGCGGCCCGAGGCCACTTCCTCCGGGGCGTCATCCTGCGGAATGGCCGTGGTGCGGATGTCGGCCAGCGAGGAGCCGGCCTGCGGTTCCGACAGGCACATGGTGCCGAAGAAACGGCCTTCCAGTTCGGGCCGGGCGTAGCGCTCGATCTGTGCCGGGGTGCCGTGGGCCAGCAGCAGATTGGCGTTGCCGACGGTGAGAAAGGGATAGCCGCTGGTGCCGACGTTGGCGGCCTTGAACAATCCGTTGCAGGCCAGCGCCAACGTGTGCGGCAGCTGCATGCCGCCGAATTCGTAGTCATGCCCTGCGGCCATGAAGCCGGCGGCTATGAAGGCCGCCAGTGCTTCCTTGACTTCCGGAATAATGTGCACCTGCCGGCCGTCGAAATGCGGCTCGTTGAGATCGGCCTTGCGGTTATGCGGGGCAAACTTGTCGACGGCGATCTGCTCGGCGGTGTCGAGCGCGGCGTTGAAGGTCTCGCGCGAGTGATCGGCGTAACGCGGGCGCGATGTGAGCCGCTCGATATCGAGCAGCTCGTACAGCACGAAATCCAGATCGCGGCGGTTGACGAGCTTGGTCATGCCGCGTCCGCAAAGGCGTCCGCGCTGGCGCCGCGTAGATTTGGACACCCCCTCCCATCCTCCCCCGCCAGGCGGGGGAGGTGACTAGTCAGCCCCGCCCACGGGGCGGGGGACGAGGAGTGGGCTGTCATCATGCTGCGAGAAGCATGTCGCTGAACAGGCCCAGGTGGTGGTCGGCGTCGCCGAAAGTGGCGTTGATCATGGTCAGGCGCTTGAAATAGTGGCTGACGTTGAGTTCATCCACCACGCCCATGCCGCCGTGCAATTGCACCGCGGCCTGGCCGACGCCGCGCGCCGACTGGCCGACATAGGCCTTGGCGGCGGACACGGCGCGACGGCGCTCAAGCGCATCGGCGGAGTCGGCTTTCACCGCCGCCAGTGTCGCCATCGAACGTGCCTGCTCGGTCGCCACCACCATGTCCACCATGCGATGCTGGAGAGCCTGGAAGCGGCCGATCGGCTGGCCGAACTGCTTGCGCGTCTTCAGGTATTCGAGCGTCACCTCGTTCAATGCCGCCATGGCGCCAACCGCCTCGGCGCAGAGCGCCGCGGCGGCGTAGTCGCAGGCGCGCTCGACCATGGGCAGTGCAGCACCCTGGGCGCCGATCAGGGCATCGCCGGTCACGCGGACATTCGCCAGGTTGATCTCTGCGGCGCGGGCGCCGTCCTGGGTTGCGTAACTGCGCACCGTCAGGCCGGGCGCGTTGTGCTCGACGAGGAATAGCGAGATACCATCAAGATCATTCGGGGCGCCGCTGGTGCGGGCGGAAATGATCAGCTTGCCCGCGGCGGCGCCGGCCAGCACCACCGCCTTGGTGCCGTTGAGCACGAAGCCATCGCCGTCTGCCTTGGCGCCGGTGGCGACATGCCTGGTTTCATAGCGGCCGCCTGCCTCGTAATGGGCCAGCGCCATCAGCAATTCTCCGCCGGCGATGGCGGGCAGCAGCGCCTCCTTTTGCACCTGACTGCCATTGTCGCGGATCAGGCCGCCGCACAGGATCACCGTGGCGAGGTAGGGTTCCAGCACTAGGCCGCGGCCCAGCATTTCCATTACCAGCATGGAGTCGACGGCATTGCCATTCAATCCACCGAAATCTTCCGGGAAAGGCAGGGCGAGGATGCCCAGGTCGGCGAACTGGCGCCAGTGGTCGCGGCTGAAGCCGTCCGCGGACTTGGCCAGGGCGCGACGCTGTTCGAAGCCATAGTCCTTGCTGATGAAGCGGCGCAGGGTGTCCTGCAATGCCAGTTGCTCTTCGTTGTAGTTGAAGTCCATGTTCGCTTTAACCTCTCAGAGTCCCAGGATCATCTGGGCGATGATGTTCTTTTGAATCTCGTTGGAACCGCCGTAAATGGTGGTTTTGCGGAAGTTGAAATAATGGCCGGAGAGCGGCGCGGCATAATCGGCGCCGACCGGTACTCCGCGCCAGTCGGCGTCCAGCGCTTCGGGTAGCCAGGGCAGGGCATACTGGCCGAGCGCCTGCATCATCAGTTCGGTGAGGGTCTGCTGTATTTCCGAGCCCTTGATCTTGAGGATGGAGGATTCCGGGCCCGGCGCGTGCTTCTTGCCTTCGGCGGAGAGCACCCGCAGGTTGGTGACTTCCAGCGCCATCAGTTCCAGTTCCACCTGGGCGATCCGGTCGCGAAAACGCTGATCTTCGATCAGGGGACGGGCGTTTGCCATTTCGCGGCGAGCCATCGCCTTGAGATCCTTCAGCAGGCGCTTGCAGCGGCCGACGCCGGCGATACCGGTGCGTTCGTGGCCGAGCAGGAACTTGGCGTAGGTCCAGCCCTTGTTCTCCTGGCCGACGAGATTCTGCGCCGGCACCTTGACGTCCTCGAACCACACCTCGTTGATCTCATGTTCGCCGTCCAGCATGATGATCGGCCGGACCGTGATCCCCGGCGTCTTCATGTCGATCAACAGGAATGAGATGCCTTCCTGTTGGCGGCCTTCTGTGCTGGTGCGCACCAGGCAGAAGATCCAGTCGGCATACTGCCCCAAGGTATTCCAGGTCTTCTGACCGGTGACGATGTAATGGTCTCCCTCAGTGGCGACGACTCGTTCGGCGCGCATTTTCAGTGAGGCCAGGTCGGACCCGGAGCCCGGCTCGGAATAGCCTTGGCACCACCAGTCCTCGCCGGAGACGATGCGCGGCAGGAAGTAATCTTGTTGCGCCTTGTTGCCGAAGGCCATGATGACGGGCGCCACCATGCGCAGGCCGAAGGGCAGTTGCATCGGCGCGCAGGCGTCCGCGCATTCCTCCTCAAAAATATGTTGCTGCACGGCGTTCCAGCCGGTGCCGCCAAACTCCGTTGGCCACATGGTGGCGCCCCAGCCCTGCTGGTGGAGTATCTTCTGCCAGCGCATGAAATCGTCTTTCTGGAGGCGCTTGCCGCCGTGCACCTTGCCGCTGAGATCGGCCGGCAGCCGGGCGTCGAGAAAGCGCCGCACCTCGGCGCGGAAGGCTTGTTCTTCGGAAGTGAAATTGAGGTCCATGAATATTCCTGGAAGAGATTCGGCGAGGGGGTTTTGCAGAGCGAAATATGATTTTGCAAACACGGCTAGAATACGTCAATTGTTTTTTCGCGGCAAGTTAGTCCCGACCATGTCAGTTTCCATTCCAAACCCTGCGTCATGAACAAGCACAGCATGCGTCTGGGCCTGATGGCGATGAGCGTGACGATCCTGTCCTGGGCTGGGATGTTCCCGGTCGGCAAGATCATGCTGGCGACGCTGGATCCCTATGCCATCACCTCGATCCGCTATGGCTGCGGCGCTGTGATCCTGCTGGCGATCCTGTGGCTGGTGGAAGGCAGCGCACCCTTCAGTGCGCTGCGTAGCGATCCGCGGCGCTGGGCGCTGTTCTTTTATGGCAGCATGGGTTTCGCCGGCTTCAGCCTGTTCAATTTCGAGGGTCTGCGCCTGACCAGTCCGCAGCAGGCGGCCATCATCGCCGGCATGCAGCCGCTGATGATCGCGCTGACGCAATGGCTGCTGCGCGGGGCGCGGCCGGCGCGTGCCACCCTGATCTGCGTGGTGGTGGCTTTCAGCGGCTGCGTGGTGGTGGTGAGCAAGGGCGATTTCAGCACGCTGGCACTGAGCGGCAGCCTCGGCGGCGATCTGCTGGTGCTGGTGGCGGCGGTCTGTTGGGTGGTATATACGCTGGCGGCGGCACGGTTTTCCGATTGGTCGCCGCTGCGCTATACGGCTTTGTCCTGCGGCCTGGGTACCCTCAGCATCCTGTTCCTCTCGGCCGTGGCGGTCGCGATCGGTCACGCTCATGTGCCGAGCATGCAGCAGGTCGAGAGCCAGGCCTGGCCGATGCTGTTCCTGATCCTGATGACCTCGGTGGTGGCGGTGTTATTGTGGAACGTCGGGGTCAAGCACCTGGGTGCGCTGAACGCCACGCTGATGGGCAATTTCATTCCGGTCGTGGTGTTCCTTATCGGCATCGCCCTGGGGCAGGACATCGCGCCCGCGGAATTCATCGGCGCCGGGTTGGTGCTGGCGGCGCTGATCGCCAACAACCTGTTCGCCAGACGGGCGCTGCAAGCTGGCCCGCAACCATAGAGTCGGCGGCCGGGGACGGCGCGGTGAACCGGCAGTTTACAAACCCGGCGACCAACGATAACATTGACATCGGAAAGCGAAATGAAATTCCGCTATGCAAAACCAACATCAAGATTGAAATCCGCTTCGCTGTACTCAAGCGAATTCTGAGACACTGAATCCCGGCATCTCGCCTGTTGTTTCCCAAACCGTGGAAAGCGGACAATGGCAAATATGACGATCAAGCTTCGCAGCAAGATTATCCTGGCAGCGGGCACCCTCCTCTTGGCGGGATCGGCCCTGGCACAGGTGAAGATCGCCTACATCGATCCTTTGTCGGGAATGATGGGGGCCACCGGGGAGCACAGTCTGAGGGAGTTCCAGTTTGCGGTGGAGCGGGTCAATGCCCGCGGCGGCGTATTGGGCAAGAAGTTCGAGATGGTTCCGCTCGACAACAAGCTGTCGCCGCAGGAAAGCATTGTGCAATTGAATCGTGCCATCGACCAGGGCATACGCTACGTTGTGCAAGGCAACGGGTCGAGCGTTGCGGCCGCGCTGATCGAGGCTATCAACAAACACAACGCGCGCAACCCCGACAAGGCCGTGCTGTACCTCAACTACGCGGCGGTCGACCCGGATTTCACCAACAGCAAATGCAGTTTCTGGCACTTCCGCTTCGATGCCAACAGCGACATGAAGCTGGAGGCACTGACCAATGTCATGAAGGGCGACAAGAGGATCAAGAAGATTTACATCTTCGGTCAGGACTATAGTTTTGGTCACCAGGTGTCGGCGACTGCCAGGGGGATGATTGCCCAGAAGCGTCCCGACATCAAGATCGTCGGCGATGAACTTCATCCCCTCGCGCGCATCAAGGATTTCTCACCCTACATCGCCAAGATCAAGGCATCCGGCGCCGATTCCATCATCACCGGCAACTGGGGCAGCGATTTGGCCCTGCTGATCAAAGCAGCCAAGGATGCCGGCCTGAAGTCCCACTTTTACACTTTTTACGCCGGTGCTGTGGGGGCGCCGACCGCGATCGGTGAAGCGGGCATCGACCGAGTCAAGGTGGTGTCCTATCATAGCGAGGCTGGCTTCACGGAAGAGGGGCGCAAGTATGTCGCCGATTACAAGACGAGGCATGGACAGATCGATGATCCGTACACCCAGGCGGCTGCCAACGCCATTGGCATGCTTGCAGCCGCCATGGAGAAGGCCAATGGCGTCGAGCCGGCCAGGGTCGCCAAGGCGCTCGAAGGGATGCGTTATGACAGCATCACCGGCGAGGTGCAGATGCGCGCCTCGGATCACCAGTTGATTCAGCCCCTGTTCATCGAAACCTTCGCCAGGGTGGACGGCAAGAAGGTCAAGTTGAATGCGGACGGAGTGCTTGAGTACGGATTTCGCAACGACCAGCGCGTCGAAGCTTATGCCACGACGCTTCCCACCAGTTGCGTCATGGAGAGGCCCTAGCTTTCAGGGTGTCGGTCAGCGAACCGGGGAATTCCAGCTCGCTGTTTTTTAATAGCCTTTCGAGGAGGATTCAAGTGCTGAACAAAAAACATAAAGGTCTAGTTTTGGCCGTCGCTGCCATGATGCTTGCTGGGAGCGTAGCAGCCCAGGTAAAGATTGCCTATATCGATCCGCTCTCGGGCCCCTTCGCCAATGTCGGCGAGGCCGGCCTAAAGGGCTTCAAGGAGGCGGCCGAAATTCTGGTGAACCAGAAGGGCGGCGTCATGGGCCAGAAGCTGGAATTTGTCGGCTTCGACAACAAGGGTAGTCCTCAGGAGACCCAGCTACAGCTCCAGGCCGCCATCAACCAGGGCTTCCGTTTCGTCACCTTGGGCAATGGTTCCGGTGCAGCCCATGCGCTGATCGATGCCGTAAACAAGTGGAACGCGCGCAATCCGGATAAGACAGTACTGTTCTTCAACTACGCGGCGGTGGATCCGACGCTGACCGGCGAAAAATGCAGTTTCTGGCATTTCCGCTTCGACGCCAACACCGAGATGAAGATGGAGGCCATCACCAGCTTCATGGAGAAGGACAAGAAGATCAAGAAGGTTTTCATCATCGGGCAGGATTATGCCCACGGCCATCAGGTCGCCAAGGCGGCCAAGGAGATGCTGGCCAAGAAACGGTCCGACATCAAGATCGTCGGCGAGGATCTGCACCCCATCGGCCGGACCAAGGATTTCGCCCCTTACGTGGCCAAGATCAAGGCGTCGGGTGCCGATACGGTGATCACCGGCAACTGGGGCAATGACCTGTCGCTACTGGTCAAGGCCGCCAAGGATGCGGGTCTCCAGGCGCGTTTCTTCACCTATTATGCCGGCGGACTCGGCACGCCGCAGGCCATGGGAGCGTCCGGCGACGGCAAGGTCATCCAACTGACCGAGTGGCACATGAACGTACCGACCAAGTCAACCGAGAAATTCGCCCTCGACTTCAACAAGAAGTACCCCGGGCTCTATTTCTACTACATGCGTGTCAATACCATGACCGAAATGGTGGCAAAGGCGATGAACACTGCCAAGTCAACCGATCCCAAGGCCGTCGCACTGGCGCTCGAAGACATGCGCTTCCCGGCGGAGAACGGTGAAGTCTGGATGCGCAAGACCGATCACCAGATGATGCAGCCGCTTTTCCTGTCGATATTCAGCAAGGCGGACGGCAAGACGGTCAAGCATGATTCCGAAGGCACGGGCTACGGCTGGAAGACGCTGATGTCGGTGTCGCAGCGCGATTCTCAATTGCCGACGTCCTGCGTCATGGAACGCCCGTAGGCAGGCCTTTTGCCGGAAGGCTCCGGAGGCAGAACTGTCTCCGGGGCTTGATCCGCCCACCGGTCGCATAAAAACCGCTTAGCAAGGAGATCCCGTGGAGTTCGTCGTCATGTCGCTGTTGAACGGCATTACCTACGGCTTGCTGCTGTTCATGCTGTCTTCCGGGCTGACGTTGATTTTCAGCATGATGGGCGTGCTGAATTTCGCGCATGCCAGCTTCTACATGCTCGGGGCCTACTTCGCATATCAGATCAGCACCTTGGTTGGTTTCATTCCGGCGCTGGTCGTGGCACCGCTGCTGGTCGGGGGGGTAGGCATACTGATCGAGCGCTACGGCTTGCGCAAGGCCCACAAGTTCGGCCACGTCGCCGAGTTGCTGTTTACGTTTGGCCTGAGCTATCTGATCGAGGAAGTGGTGCATCTGATCTGGGGCAAGGCGGCGGTTGACTATCGTATCCCCGAGGCGCTCGACGGCACCTTGTTCACCCTGTTCTCGACCGACTTTCCGATCTATAAGGGATTCATGATGCTGATCTCCGTCGGCATGTTGCTGGCACTGTATGCGGGGCTGACCCGCACCCGCATCGGCCTCATCATCCAGGCGGCACTCTCCAAGCCCGACATGGTGGAGGCGCTCGGCCACAATGTGCCGCGTATCTTCATGCTGGTGTTCGGCGGCGGTGTAGCGTTGGCGGCGCTGGCCGGCGTCATCGGCGGCAATGCCTTCATCACCGAGCCGGGCATGGCGGTGGCGGTCGGTTCCATCGTTTTCGTGGTGGTGGTGGTGGGCGGTCTCGGCTCGCTGGCCGGCGCCTTCGTGGCTTCGCTGCTGATCGGTATCGTGCAGACCTTCGCCATCGGCCTGAACGTCTCGATCACCGATGTGGCGGCGGTCTTCGGCATCGAACTGATTCCCAGCGGCGCGATGGCGCGGCTCACCGTGTCTCAGTTGGCGCCGATACTTCCTTACTTGTTCATGGTCGCCATCCTGATAT
>JBAYJH010000145.1:0-11625 GCA_041665185.1 Sterolibacterium sp. | reverse complement strand
CATCGTCCGCATCGCTTTCCTTGACGAAGGCCTTGTTCATCGGTGTCTGGTCAAATCGTCGGCTTTCTCGAAGTCGACATTGTATGATGTAGGCTCTCATGGCGACACCCCATCTCCCCCTGCCGCCTCGTCTCGCTCTTATCGCCGGCGCCCATGCCAGCCTGCCCTTGCTGATGGCCGTCATCCCCTTCGGCGTGGTCTGCGGCGCCAGCGCTGCCAGCATCGGCTTGAGCTTCGGCCAGGCCTTTGCCTTGTCCTGGCTGGTGTTCGCCGGCTCTTCCCAGGTCGTCGCGATGCAGCTCATGGCCAGCGGCGCGCCGGCCTGGGTCATCGTGCTGACCGGCTGGGTGGTCAACCTGCGCTTCATGATGTACAGCGCCACGCTGGCGCCGTATTTCCGTGAACGCTCGCGCACCGGCCGCTGGATCGGCGCTTACCTGCTCACCGATCAGGCCTTCGCCGTCACCCTGGCGCGCATTGCCGAGGGCCGCGAATTGCGCGAGACGGCCTGGTTCTACCTCGGCCTGGCGCTGTCGACCTGGCTATTCTGGCAGCTCGCCAGCATTGCCGGGATACTGCTGGGCAGCTTCATACCGGCCCGTTGGTCGATGGATTTCGTCGTCGCCCTGACCTTCATCGCGCTGCTGGTCCCCCTTCTCAACGACCGTTTGATGCGCGCCGCCGCCCTGGTCGGCGGCGTCGTCGCGCTGGCGCCGCAATTGCCGTTCAAACTCAACCTGATGACCGCCGCGTTCGCCGGCGCGGCCATCGCCCTGCTCCTGGAAAAGATATGGAAACGACCTTCGTCTGGCTGATCATCCTGGCGTTAGCCGCCGCCACCTTCGCCACCCGCCTGTCCTTCATCGGCCTGCTGGCCCATGTCCAGCTGCCGCGGCTGTTTCAGCGCGCCTTGTCGTACGTGCCGCCGGCCATCCTGGCGGCGATCATCACCCCACAGGTGTTTCCGGTGGTGCACGATCTTCCGACCCTGGATAGTCCGCGCCTGCTCGCCGCGCTGGTCGCCTTCGCCGTCGCTTTCCGCACCCGCAGCACCCTGGCCACGGTGTGCATCGGCATGCTGGCGCTGTGGGGCTTGCAAGCGCTGGCGGGGCTGAGAAGTGTCGGATGAGGGTTGCCAAGCATCGGCGGCACGCATAATATTCGCCCATGGATACCGCAGACTCCCCCGAACAGCTAAAAGCCCGGCTGCAAGAGTTGGCTGTCGAGCACCGCGACCTCGACGATGCCATCGCCCAGCTCATTGCCACGCCGCCCATGGATGAACTGCTGCTGCGCCGCCTGAAGAAGCGAAAGCTAAACCTCAAAGACCGCATCACCATGATCGAACGCATGCTGGATCCGGACGCTCTCGCCTGACCGCTGCCTGATTTACCTCCGATGGCCGACCCCAAGACCTATGGCTTAGACACGCTGAGCCTGCACGCCGGCCAGGTGCCGGATTCCCAGTACGGCGCCCGCGCCGCGCCGATCTACCTGACCACCTCCTTCGTCTTCAAGGACAGCGACCAGGCCGCCGCCCTGTTCAACATGGAACGCGCCGGCCACGTCTATTCGCGCATCTCCAATCCCACCAACGCGGTGCTGGAAGAGCGCATCGCCGCCCTCGAAGGCGGCGTCGGCGCCATCGCCACGGCCTCGGGCCAGGCCGCCCTGCACCTCGCCATCGCCACGCTGATGGGCGCCGGCAGCCACATCGTGGCGTCGCGCGCGCTCTACGGCGGCTCGCACAACCTGCTGGAATACACCCTGCCGCGCTTCGGCATCGAGACCAGCTTCGTCAACCCGCGCGACCTCGACGGCATCCGCGCGGCGATCCGCCCCAACACCCGGTTGATCTTCGGCGAGACCCTGGGCAACCCCGGACTCGACGTGCTCGACGTGCCGCGCGTCGCCGACATCGCCCATACCCACGGCCTGCCCCTGCTGGTCGATGCCACGTTCACCACGCCCTGCCTGATGCAGCCGCTGGAACTGGGGGCCGATCTGCTGTTCCATTCCGCCACGAAGTTCCTCGGCGGCCACGGCGTCGCTATCGGCGGCCTGCTGGTCGATGGCGGCACTTTCGATTGGGAGAAATCCGGTAAATTCCCGACGCTGACCGAGCCCTATGCCGGCTTCCACGGCATGGATTTCACCGAGGAATCGACCGTCGCCGCCTTCCTGCTGCGCGCCCGCCGCGAAGGCCTGCGCGACTTCGGCGCCTGCATGTCGCCGCTCACGGCCTTCCAGTTGCTCCAGGGCATCGAGACCCTGCCGTTGCGCATGGCGCGCCACATCGAGAATACCCGCAAGATCGTCGCCCACCTCGCCGCCCACGCAGCGGTGGAATCGATCTCCTACCCGGAGCTGCCCGACCATCCCGACCATGAACTGGCCCAGCGGCTACTGCCCAAGGGCTGCGGCGCGGTATTCAGCTTCGTGCTGAAAGGTGGCCGCCCCGCGGGAAAACGCTTCATCGAAAACCTGCGCGTCTTCTCGCACCTGGCCAACGTCGGCGACGCCAAATCGCTGGTGATCCACCCGGCCAGCACCACCCACTTCCGCATGAGCGGGGAAGCGCTTGCCGCCGCCGGCATCCACGAGGGCACGGTGCGCCTGTCGATCGGACTGGAAGACGCCGACGACCTGATCGAAGACCTGAACCGCGGCCTGCACGCGGCAGCCAAAGTCTAGACATATGGAACTACGCGTCAACGGGTATTCCAGCTATGCCTATACCGGTGGGAAGTCGCTCAAACCTGCCCTCGACGCCAATTTGCCGGCGGTCATCTTCATTCATGGCGCCGAACTCGACCATTCCTGCTGGGGGCTGCAAAGCCGCTGGTTCGCCCACCACGGCTTTGCCACCCTGGCGGTCGACCTGCCCGGTCATGGCCGTAGCGCGGGCGCGCCGCTCGTCAGCATCGAGGCGATGGCGGGCTGGGTCATTGCCTTGCTCGACGCCGCCGGCATCGCCCGGGCGGCGCTGGTGGGCCACAGCATGGGCTCGCTGACGGCGCTCGAGGCCGCAGCCGGCTTTCCCGAGCGCGTCAGCCGCATCGCCCTGCTCGGCAACGCGACCCCCATGCCGGTATCCAAATCCCTGCTGGATGCCGCCCGCGACGACACCAGCCGCGCCGAAGCCATGATCAATGTCTGGTCGCACAGCCCGCATGGCCACATCGGCGGCAACACCGCGCCGGGAATGTGGATGTATGGCGCCAGCCGCCGCCTGATGGCGCGCGCCGAACGCGGCCTGCTGCTCAACGACCTGTCGGCCTGCAACAACTATGCGCAAGGCCTGGAACGAGCCGCCCAGGTTCGTTGCCCGGCCTTGTTGCTGAGCGGCAGCCATGACCAGATGACTTCGCTGAAAGCCGCGCGCAACCTTGCCAAGGCGCTGCCCGATGCCCGCCTGCAAGTGTTGGCAGGCGCCGGCCACGCCATGATGGCCGAGCAACCCGATGCCGTCCTCGATGCTTTGCGCGCGTTCATGGTGGAGACGCAGACAGCTTGAGCCCCGCAGGTGACGCGACCCCGCCGATGCAACTAGTACGCATCTCCAAACTGATGTCCGAACAGGGCCTGTGTTCGCGTCGCGAGGCCGACAGCTATATCGAGCGTGGCTGGGTGTTCGTCGACGGCGAACGCGTTACCGAGTTGGGCAGCCGCGCCTATCCCAACCAGAAGATCAGCCTCGACAAGGCGGCGCAGACCAGCCAGAAATCGCGCGTCACCCTGCTCCTCAACAAGCCCATCGGCTATGTCTCCGGGCAGGCCGAGCACAACTACCAACCCGCCGTGACCCTGATCAAAGCCGAATCCCGTTACAGCCAGGATCGCTCGCCGCTGCGCTTCACTCCTGCCCAGTTGAAAGGCATGGCGCCCGCCGGACGCCTCGACATCGACTCGACCGGGCTGCTCGTGCTGACCCAGGACGGCCGCATCGCCAAACAATTGATCGGCGAGGACTCGGAAATCGACAAGGAATACCTGGTCCGCGTCGAAGGCAAACTTGCGGAGAGCGATCTGGCCCGCCTGAATTTCGGCCTGAGCCTGGATGGCAAGGCCCTCAAACCGGCCCAGGTCAGCTGGCAGAACGCCGATCAATTGCGCTTCGTGCTGCGCGAAGGCAAGAAGCGCCAGATCCGCCGCATGTGCGAACTGGTCGGACTGAAAGTCACCGGCCTGAAGCGCATCCGCATCGGCAACGTCATGCTGGGCGACTTGCCCATCGGCAAGTGGCGTTACCTGCGCGCCGACGAACGCTTTTGACCAGTCACGCTAAGCACCGTAAATATCGCCAGCGCCTGCAACAGCGCCACGCCGCCCATCACGTTTGAAATCTGTGCGGCGTCCATGAGCGGGCCGAACACCAGCGGCGCAAAGACGAAACCCACGTCGCCGCCGGCATAGACGAAACCGTAGATGCGCCCAAACCCTTGCGAGCCCGTCGCCGCCAGCGACGCCTTGCGGATCATCAGGTCGCGTGAAGGCGCGGCGATGCCGACGCAAAAACCCATCCCCGCCATCAAGGCCAGGATGCTCCATGCCGACGGGATGGCGGAGGCCAGCAAAGCGGCGACCAGCGCCGCCATGCTCAGGCTGACTACGATCACGCGCATCTCGGACTCCCCACGACCGGCAAGAAATCCGCCGAGGACAATGCCGCAGGCGCTGCCGACCATATAGACGGTCAGGGCGGAGGTCGCGACGGCCAGGGAGATTGCATAGAGCCGGTTCAGAATCGTCGGGGAGAAGTTTTGCAGGACGCCGAGAGCCATGGTCGTCAACATGAAGAAGAAAAAGCACAGCCACACCACGCGGACCTTCAAGAAAGCCAGGCCGGCGGGTTTATCGGCTGGCTGTCCAACCCGCGTCGGCAACACGTCCACTTCAATCGAGCGACGCTGCCAGTAAAGGATCGCCAGCACAGCAAAGCCCCAGCCGCCCGCGGCGTATCCGGCGGCATGCCAGCCGGCCGCGCCGGCAATCCCGGCCATGGTCAGCGGCGCCGCGGCCCAGCCGAGATTTCCGCTCAAGCCGTGAGCCGAGAAAGCGTGCCCGAGTCGGGCCGGAGCAACGCGGCGGTTGAGGATGGTGAAGTCGACCGGATGAAACACGCTGTTGCCCAGACCCGCCAGGCCCGCCGCCCCGAGCAGCAGGGGGTAACTCTGCGCCATGCCCAGCGTGATTCCGGATAGTCCAAGCAAGCCCATGCCCCAGAACAGCACTCGTAACGGGCCGAGGCGGTCCACCAGGAAGCCCGACAAGGCCTGGCCGATGCTCGAAACCAGGAAGAACACGCTCATCAGAAAACCGGCCTGAGTGAAGCTCAGCGAGAATTCCGGCATCAGCCAGGGAAACAACGGCGGCAGCATCAAATGGAAGAAATGCGAGGTGCCGTGAGCCAGGCCGACCAAGGAGATGGTCGAATAGTCGTTACGGGCATCGGCGGCGATAGCAGTCATGGCGAAGGCATTTCCATTCTGGATTGAACACTATACCCTCTGGGGCACACGTACCCTCTGGGGCACGCGTACCGTCTCGACGGTGTTCCGCGGCGTCGTTGTTGCTATCATCCAAACTTCCAATCTTCGGAACTTGCGATCATGAACCTGCGCCTCGTCTATATCCTGAGTACCATCGCCCTCAGCTGTCATACCGGTTACGCATCGGCGGCGGCGATGACGGACCGGGATATCGACGCAGGCCTCCAACGCATCGAGCATATCGTGGTGATCTATGCCGAGAATCGCAGCTTCGACAACCTGTATGGGCTGTTCCCGGGCGCCAACGGCATCAGCCGGGCGAAACCGGCGGAATATACCCAGACCGATCTCGACGGCCGGCCCCTCCCCGGTCTGCCCAAGGTGTGGAACGACAAGGCGGGACTGCTCAAAGGCGAACTGCCCAATCGTCCCTTCCGCCTCGACGAGCCGCCCTTCAACCTGGGGTTGGAAGCCAAGACGCCAGATCTAACGCACCGCTACTACCAGAACATCGAGCAAATCAACGGCGGCAGGCTGGATCGTTACGCCGCCATGTCCGATGCCGGCGGGCTGACCATGGGCTATTACGACGGCGCCAAAATGCCGATGTGGAAGTACGCCAGGGAGTATGTCCTGGCCGACAACTTCTTCATGGCGGCCTTCGGCGGCTCCTTTCTTAATCATTTCTGGCTGATCTGCGCCTGCACACCTCATTTTCCCGATGCGCCGGACAAGCTCAAAGCACAGCTGGATCAGGACGGCAAGCTGAAACGCCGCCCCGACTCGCCGGCCAGCGCGCTGGAGGGTCCGCCCAAGACCTATGACAACGAACTGACGCCCGACGGCTATGCGGTGAACACCATGCAGCCGTCCTATCAACCCAGCCGCGTCCCGCCCGCCCCCGGCGGCGATCCACGCTACGCCGATGGACACGGCCATCCGCTGCCGCCGCAGACCTTCACCACCATCGGCGATAGGCTCTCGGCCAAGGGCATCAGCTGGGCGTGGTACGCCGGCGCCTGGCAGGCAGGGCTGGCCGACGGCATGCAGCCTTCCGACGCGCGTCGCAAAGTGATCTACAGCCGCAAGATGCCGAGCCTCGAAACGCACCACCAACCGTTCAACTACTTCACCCGCTTCGCGCCAGGCACGCCGGATCGGGAAAGGCATCTCAAGGACGGCAGCGAATTCCTGAAGGCGATCGAGTCCGGCAGGCTGCCCCAGGTCTCCTTCTACAAGCCGGAAAGCAGCCTGAACGAACACCCCGGATATGCCGACGTGCTGTCGGGCGAGGCGCATATCGCCCAGTTGGTGGCCAAGCTGCAAGCCAGCCCGGCGTGGGCCAGGACTGCCATCATCGTCACCTACGACGAAAACGGCGGTCTATGGGATCATGTGCCGCCGCCCAAGGGCGAAGGCTGGAGCGACCGCTGGGGGCCGGGAACCCGGATACCGGCCATCATCATTTCGCCTTTCGCCAAGCGCGGCCACATCGACTCGACGCCCTACGACACGACCTCGATTCTGAAGTTCATCACCCGCCGCTTCGCCCTGGAACCCTTGCCCGGCGTGCGTAAGAACGCGGGAGACCTGATCAACGCGTTCGATTTCGCCGGACACTGAGCGCCATCCCATCATCCGGCCGAGGCAGCGCTCGCAGTTGACACGGCGTCGACGCCTGGCCGGCCGTTGCTGCAAATCGAACGCCGCCGCTTCGATTCTTCCTCAGCACTTCTTCCGAACAACCATGAATAATCGCCGGAACGGGAAGAGTGTCTTGCCATCCGGTTGCGGCGGATACGCCGATTCGACGCGCCAGGCATAATCCTCCTCAAACGCCGAACGCTCAGTGATATCGAGTGGATCAAGAAACTGCTTCAACCAGGTTCCCTTGGTCCATTCCTTGACCGGATTTTTCCCCTCCAGCACTTGCAGGTATTCGGTTTCCCAAATATCGATGCTCGAGGCGCTCGGCGCCAGCAGTTCATAGTAGAAGACCGGATCACCGACCGGCGCCGACCGCAGCAGATGTTCCAGCTTTGAACGCCAGGGGCCACCCCGTATCGCTTCGGCAATGAGTGTGTGCGAGGGGGCGCCGAAGTTTCTTGGCATTTGCACGGCAAGCACGCCGCCAGGCGCCAGTAACCCCATCAATCTTGGAAACAGGATCGAATGATCGGGAAGCCAGTGCAATGCCGCATTGGAAAAAATCAGATCGGCTGGTTGCGCGGGAATCCATGCGGCGACGCTCTGTTGTTGCCAGGTGATGCGGCTCTGCTGCCTCGCCGCCTGGCCCAGCATTTCTTGCGAATCGTCGACACCGATGATCGTGGCGAGTTCCCAGCGCAAGGCAAGCAATTGCGTCCCGCTGCCGGTGCCGCAACCGAGGTCGTAGATGACCTGTGGATCCTCGGCATCGATGTGAGCCAGCAGGTCTTGAGCGGGACGAAATCTCGGCTGGGCGAACTTCAGATACTGATCCGGATTCCACGCCATCGATGGCTCCTGTAACGACATGCACCTTGTTGATTCACGAAACTCCCGTCATAGCCCGGCCAGCGGCACTCGATAGCCTACAAGCTGTCGAGAAATTCGACCATGGCGCGGATCACGGCTTCCGGCTGATCCTTGTGTGCCGAATGGCGACAGTCGGCCAGCTTCAGCAGGGTTACGTCCGGCGAATTGATCGCCTGTGCGGCAATCGCATCGATCTGCGCCAGGCTGCCGTATTCGTCGTCCTCGCCCTGAATGGCGAGTATCGGGCAGCGTATCGACGGCAAGCAAGATTCAATATTCCAGGCACGAAAATCCGCATGCAACCAGATGTCGTTCCAGCCCCAGAAGGTCTTCGCCGCATCGCGGTGATAGCGTGACAGCTTCTGCAACAGCTCGGTGTCGAGGGCGGCGGTCCTGGCCGCCGCGATGCTGGCGATCGAGATGTCCTCGACGAAGCAATGCGGCGCCATGACGACCAGGCCCGCCAGCCGAGCCAAGGAATCGCCGCTGCCGGCGTGGATCAGGGCGATCGAAGCGCCGTCGCTGTGGCCGACCAGCACCGGCTGGCGGATGTCGAGGGCGGCCAGCAGTTCCGGCAGCACCGCTTGCGCCTCACGGTGCATGTAGTCGGTACCGAACGGCGCGGCGAGAACGTCCGACTGGCCGTAACCATAGCGCGAATACACCAGGCTGCGGCAACCGGTCGCCTGCGCTACGCGCGCCGGAAAATCGCGCCACATCGCCACGCTGCCGAGTCCCTCGTGCAGGAACACCAGGGTCGGACGATTCAGCTGATGCGCCGGGTGCAGCACGCATTCGAGCCGGTGGCCGCCGGCGTTGACGAAGAGGATCTCGGCTGCCATCACACGCCCAGGTATTTCTGCACGAACTCGCCGGTCAGTTTGCCGGAGGCATCGTCGAACACCACAGCGCCCTTGATCATCACCACGCAACGATCGGCCAGATCCATCACGGCGGCATAATTCTTGTCCACGATCAGCGTGGCGATGCCGGAACCGCGGATGTCGCCGATGATCCGCCAGATATCCCGGGCGATCAACGGCGCCAGGCCCTCGGTGGCTTCGTCGAGAATCAGCAGGTCCGGGTTGGTCAGCAAGGCCCGGCCGATGGTCAGCATCTGCTGTTCGCCACCTGATAGTTGCCCGCCACCGTGATCGAGCCGTTCCGCCAGGCGCGGGAAGGTCTCCAGAACCCGCGGGTAGGTCCACTCGCGACGGCCATCGACACCTGGGCGCGCGGCCATGAGGAGATTCTCCTTGACCGTCAGGTTGGGAAAAATGCCGCGCCCTTCCGGGACATAAGCCACGCCCAGGCGAGCGATGTGGTGCGGGGCGGCCCGGGTGACATCCTCGCCGCGCAGGCATACCCGGCCCTGGCGTATCTCGACGTGCCCCAGCATCGAGCGGATCAGGGTGGTCTTGCCCATGCCGTTGCGGCCCATCAGTCCGACCGCCTCGCCGCGGCCGATGCGGAAATCGACGCCATGCAGGATATGGCTGGCGCCGTAATAAGTATGGATGCCGCTGGCTTCGAGCAATGGCTCAGCCATTCGGGCCTCCATGCGCGTCGCCCAGATAGGCTTGCTGGACCTTGCTGCTGGCGCGGATTTCCGCCGGCGACCCGGATTCGATCACCTCGCCGTTCACCATCACCGTCAGGCGATGGGCGACGGCGAACACCGCATCCATGTCGTGCTCGATCAGCATGATGGCGTGCACGGCGCTGAGCCGCTGGATCAATTCGATGATGCGTTGCGATTCCTGCGGCCCCATCCCGGCCAGCGGTTCGTCCAGCAGCAGGACCCGTGGCTGGGTCGCCAGGCACATGGCGATCTCGAGCTGGCGCTGCTCGCCGTGGGACAGCGCCGCCGCCGTCATGGCGCTGCGCTCGGCGAGGCCGGCCGCCTGCAATGAGCGTTCGGCGACGGCATTCACATCCTGGTAGCGGTCGGCGCCGCGGAATATCCGCCAGGCGCGCGGCAGCCTCGACTGGGCGGCGAGGCGGCAATTCTCGAAGGCGGTGAACGGCAGGAAGATGTTGGTCTTCTGGTAGCTGCGGCCGATGCCGAGACGGGCGATGCGGTCGGACTTCATGCCGGCAAGATCGTGCCGATCGTCCGCCTCGTCCAGGTAATGGATCGCCCCAGCCGTGGCCGGAAGATCGCCCGAAAGCAGGTTGGTCAGGGTCGACTTCCCGGCGCCATTCGGACCGATCACCGCATGCACCTGCCCGACATGCAATTCCAACGTGACCTCGCTGACGGCGGTCAAGCCGCCGAAGCGCTTGGTCAGGCTTTCGGCACGAAGAATGGCCTCACTCATGGGCCGGATCCTCCTTCGGCTTACGGGAATACAAACCGGCGGCACCCATCAAGCCGCGCGGCAGCAGCAAGGCAACGACGATGATAAACACGCCCATGGCCAGTTGCCAGTGCTTGGCGACGTCGCCGAACCAGGCCTGGTTGGAGAGCACTTCCTGTAGCAGGATGAAGGCGAATGCGCCGAGCACCGCGCCGTGCAGGCTGCCCATACCGCCGAGGATGACCATCATCAATACTCCGCCGGAAGTATGCCAGCCGAGGATTTCGGGATTGACGAAGCCGAACTGCGCGGCGGCGAGATAGCCGGCCAAACCGGCCAGGGTGCCGGACAGCATGTAGCTGGCCAGCTTGTAGCGGAAGGTCGGGAAACCCAGCGCCCGCAGGCGGTGCTCGTTGGTCTTGATGCCGATCAGGGCACGGCCGAAATTGGAGTCCAGCACGCGTTTCAGGAACAGGTACACGGCCGCCATCAGGCCCAGTACGAACCAGAAGAAGATGCTGCGGTCTTCCAGGTTAAGCAAGGTAGTCTCGCCGATCTTGACCAGCGGCTTGGCATAGATGTAGATGCCGTCGGAACCGCCGCCGATGGGCGTGTCGTGAAACACGAAGAACAGCATCTGGGCGAAGGCCAGCGTCACCATGATGAAATAGACGCCGCTGGTGCGCAGGACCAGCAAGCCGGTGAGCAGCGCGAACGCGGCGCAGGCAGCCAGCGCCAGCGGCAGCGTGGTCCACAGGTTGGCGGGTTCGTATTGCGGCGCCACCCGCGCCAGGACATAGCCGGCCAATCCGTAAAAGGCGGCATGACCGAGGCTGACCAGGCCGGTGTAGCCCACCAGCAGGTCGAGGCTCATGGCGAAGATCGCCATGATCATCACCTTGGTCAGTAACTGGATGTAGAAAGTTTCGCCCACCAGCGGGAACATCGCCAGCAACGACAGCAGCGACAGCAGAATGACCGGTTGAAATAGAGCCCGCTGGGTCCTCATTCTAGATTCGCTTGAACAGTCCTTCGGGACGCCACAGCAGGACCAGCGCCATCAACAGGTAGGTGGATACCCCGGCATACTCCGGCAACAGGACTTTGCCGAATGTGTCGGTCAGGCCGATCAGCACCGATGCCAGCAGCGCGCCCCACACCGAGCCGATGCCGCCGATGACCACGACGACGAAACAGATGATCAATACTTGGGCACCCATGTTCGGGTAGACCGATGACACCGGCGCCGCAATCATGCCGGCGAAGGCGGCCAGCGCCACGCCCAGAGCGAATATCAGCGTGTATAAGAGCTTGAT
>JBAYJH010000144.1:0-11634 GCA_041665185.1 Sterolibacterium sp. | reverse complement strand
CCGTAGCCGGTGCCGATGATGTAGGTCTCCTCCAGCGCGGTGTCCAACACCGAGCGGATCGGTGCGCGGATGGCGTCGGCGCGGCCGGCGGTCTCCGGCAAGGCGACGAAGGTGCGGTCGAGGGCGGCGAGCAGATTGGCGCTGATGGCGTCGCCGTAGTCGCGGTTCTCGACCTCGATGATGGAGCGGTCGAAGACGTTGAGCAGCATGTCGTAACGGATGCCGGCTTCCTTGGCGACAAGCTCGCCAACCGCGAGGTAGCGGCTGCCGGCGATGTCGCGGAAGAAATCCGACTTGCGGCGGGCGGCCGGGGCGAACAGCTCGGGGGCCTCGGCCCGCAGGCGCTCGAACAATTCCTCCAGCGCGGTCTGCACCGCCTTGGTGGCGTCGCCGAAGCGCGTACCCTCGGCGTTGCGCGAACAGGTGGTTTCCAGGTCGGCAAGCTGCACCAGGAACTGCTCGAGCCTGAAGTCGCGCTCGAGCTGGGCAAGGAAACCTTCCAGAGCCCCGTTGAGCGCGTGGGAGCTCGAGAGCGCCTGCCTGAACAGGTAGAAGCGCGCGTTGACCAGCGCTTCCTGCTTGGCGATCTTGGCGGCGGTATCGTAGTTCGAGCGCGAATTGGTGATGCCGCGGCCGATGACGTTCTGATGCTCGTCGATCGCCACGGCTTTGGTGGTGGTGGACCCGAGGTCAATGCCGATGAAGCAACGCATAGCTGTCTCCCGGCCGCTTAGTGTGCAGTGACGACGCCGGCGACGGCGCGCTTCTGCTTGATCATCTGAAAGTACGACTCCAGCCGGTTCTTGATGTTGGCGGCGGAGAAGTAGCGCGGATCGACGAGGTCGGACTCGATGAAAGCGGCCGGCTTGCCAGTGCGCTTTTCGACTTCGCGCAGCATCAGGAGCTGGCCGGCCGAGAAGCTGTTGCAACTCTTGATCGAGTTGATCAGCAGGCCGTCGGCCTGGTATTCGTCCATGTACTTGCAGATCATGTCGATGCGCTGCGGGAAGTTCATGTTGGTGTAGCAGCCCAGGCAGTAGTCGGCGAGCGACTCCAGCGGATGGTCCGGATCGTGCCGGAAGCCGAAATCGTAGACCCCGCCGACCTTGGAATAGGTGCTCGCCACGACCACCGCGCCCTCGTCGTAAAACATCTTCCAGAAGTCGCGGAAGCTGGTCCAGTTGGGTGGGCCTTCGACCACCAGCCGGTATTTCTCTTCCGGCATCTCCCCTTCGGGGGTAATCGGGCCTCGCTTGTTGCGCACGCGCTCTTCGATCTCCTTGTGCAGCACCTCGTAGTACTGCGTCGCCTCCGGCGTGCCGCGGAACGCCGTGAAGATCGGCCCGATGTAGTACACCGCACCGAAGTAGCCGTCGATCGGCGAAGGCCGGTTCTTGGCCGATTGCAGCACCTTGACCAGGTCGTCCTCGGCCTTGGCGGATTCCCTCATGTACTGGCGTAGCCGGTCGATGTCGAACTTCACTCCCGAGACGCGCTCCATCGTCGGGATGACGGTTTCCTTGAGCTGTTTCACGACATAGTCGCGCATGCTCTGCGAGATCTTGCCGTCGCCCTGGTAGGGGGTGTGCAGCATGACGGTCTCGCAGTTGTATTTCTGCCGGATCAGTTCGAACCACTTCATGAAGGTGAAGCAGCCGGTATACGAAAGCAGCAGCAGGTCGGGCGTGGGCAGCTTCTCGCCCGTGGGACCGATCTGGCCGCCCAGCATCATGCCCAGGTCAGCCTTGACGTAGGTGCATACGTCCTCGGAGTGGCCGTCGCGCTCGGCATCCATGATGAACTTGCCGGACTTCTTCCTCATGCCGTTCTGGAGCGCATTGGTTTCGGGCAGGCTGCGGGCGAAGTCGAAGCACATGACGAGCTCGTTGAGATTGCCTGGCACGAAGGTCGCGACGACCTTCTTGCCGTTCTCGTGTGCGCTGGCGAGCTCGCTGTAGTTCCTGTTGATCATCTCCTTCTGGAGCCACATCGCGTCCTCTTTCTGGACGGTGGGCGCGGGTTTCTGGGAGGCCTGGGGGGGGGTCATTTGGATGGTCGTATTCATGCGTCGCTCCACAGTTTGATCGAGTCGGCGAAGGTACCGGCCTGCTCGCGGATCGGGGCCATCTGGCCGGTGTTTTCGGCGAACTTGAAGGCGGTGTAGGGAATCTTGTGCTGGGCGAGTATCTCCTGCAGCATCGGCCGTTCGAGCAGCGCCGGATCGCAGAACGAAGCGGCGGCGAAGATCACGCCCTCGGCGCCGCCCTGCTTGACCTGGTGCAGGAGGTACTTGCCCTTGTCCTCCTTCTTCTCGTCGTACTTCGAGGCCTGCTGCGCCGAGCGGTGCAGATACGCCTTGGAGAGTTCTTCGAGCGGGTTTCCGTTGGCCGGGACTTCGTCGAGCAGCCAGCGCATGATCAGGCCGAAATCGTCGTCGACGACATAGCAGCCGGCCATCTCGATGGACTTGATCAGACCCAGGGGCGGTTGCTCGCAAAATGAGCCGGTGATGACCACGCGCGCCTTGTCGCGCTTGGGGCGGTCCTCCCGATCCACTGCCGCGAGGTAGTCACGGACCAACTGGGTGTGCTCCTCGGGCGGCAGCACCATGCCGGCGCGGATGACGAGGTATACCTCCGAGGTCGGCGCCTGCCAGGGTTTCTGGGCACGATAAGCGTACAGATCCTGAACCGCGCGACGGTTATCGTTGTAGACGGCGATGGAGGCATTCAGGGCCGCGTCGGTGATCGGCTTGCCGGCGATCTTGGCCAGATCCTCGCGCAGCACCTGCATCTCGTGAATGTAGAACTCGCCGCCGACTTGGTCGAGGTAGTTGTGCGGCACGTCGATGTAGCGCACGTACTTGTCCTTGAAGAGGACCTGCCACATTCCCGATAGATTGCGGATGACGTCGCAGAGCGAAGGAAAGAGCAGGCCATCCAGGCAGTCCAGCCGACCGGTCAGGCCCATCTCCAGTGTCGAGCGCGGGATGCGGCAAATGTAGCTCTGGTAGTAGGCGTCGCCCTGGATCACTTCCAGTTGGTCGCCGCCACCGAAGATTCCGACCGGCAGCATGCCGGCGGCGTGCACGATCTCGCGGGGAACATACACCGGCATATAGCCGATCGCCTTGCGGCCTGGGGCCGCCGCCTTCCATTCCTTTACAGCGTTGAAGTGGAGGTCCTCGAATAACGCCTCGCAGCGCGCTATGACGTCCTTTAGTGTCGCGGCCATCTGACGGTGCTCCTCTCGTGGAAGTGGCAACTAAGTTTCTCTGGACAGCGGCTCGCAACTTGAAACTGATCCTCGTTGATGCCGTTGCCCCTTTTTGCCCTGGTACAAGACTCGAGTGGAATTATGCCGACAATTTTCAAAAAATGCAATATGTTGCATCAAATTATATTAAACGGCATTATGTTTCATGTGCGCGTCGCTGCCTGTGGGGCTTGGCGGATCGCCCGCGGAGCCGGAAACGCCCGGCCAGGCGCTTTCCTGGCGGCGAGAGCTGGGAGCAAGGGTGCAATTACTGGGGTAGTCGATGGAACCCGACTTGCGCGTGTCGCTCGCCGAAATCGGGCAATCGCCCTTCAGGAAGGGTCTATCGGAAATCGCGCTCACCAAGCCGGGACTGTTGAGCGCAAGGTGATAGCTGACGGACCGGCCAACACGCCGCTGTCCGGCAATGTCGGTCGCCGGAATACCCGTGCTCGACGGCGTGCGCCGCACCGAACCAAGAAGAAAGCCCGGCATTAGGCCGGGCTCCGCTCACCTCACCGTCTGTCCGACAGACTCCATTGCTCGCGATCAGTGATCACCACAGCGTCTCGCGCTCCGGCGACGACGTGATGTTATGGATGGACAAGTCGGCGCCGTTGAATTCGTCTTCAGGGTCGAGACGGATGCCTATCGTTTGCTTGAGCGCCCCGTACACCACGAAGCCTCCTCCCAGGGCGATCACCACGCCCAAGCCGGTGCCCAGCAACTGGGACATCAAGCTCACGCCGCCGAGACCACCGAGTGCCTTGGCGCCAAAAATGCCCGCGGCGATGCCTCCCCAAGCACCGCACAGGCCATGCAACGGCCAGACACCCAGCACATCGTCGATCTTCCAGCGATTTTGGGTCAGGGTAAACATCCAGACGAACAGGCCGCCGGCCACGCCCCCGGTAATCAGGGCGCCGAGCGGGTGCATCAAGTCGGAGCCGGCGCAGACCGCCACCAGGCCCGCCAGTGGGCCGTTATGCACGAAGCCCGGGTCGTTCTTGCCGGCGATCAGCGCCATCAAGGTGCCGCCGACCATGGCCAGCAGCGAGTTCATCGCCACCAGCCCGGAAATCTTATCCAGCGTCTGCGCACTCATGACGTTGAAACCGAACCAGCCGACCGTCAGCACCCAGGCGCCCAACGCCAGAAACGGGATGCTCGACGGCGGATGCGCCGAAATGCCGCCGTCCTTGTGGTAGCGGCCGCGACGGGCGCCGAGCAACAGCACCGCGGCCAGGCCGATCCAGCCACCGACCGCATGCACCACCACCGACCCGGCGAAGTCATGGAACTCCTCGCCGAAAGACGATTTCAACCACCCCTGGATGCCGAACGCCTGGTTCCAGGCGATCCCTTCAAATATTGGATAGATGAAACCGACCAGCAGAAAGGTCGCCGCGAGTTGCGGATAGAACCTGGCCCGCTCCGCGATGCCGCCGGAGACTATGGCCGGAATCGCCGCGGCGAAAGTCAGCAGAAAGAAGAACTTGACCAGCTCGAAACCATTCTTCTGGGCCAGCGTTTCCGCGCCGGCGAAAAAATTGACGCCATAGGCGATGCTGTAGCCGATGAAGAAGTAGGCCAGGGTCGACACCGAGAAATCCACCAGGATCTTGACCAGGGCATTGATCTGATTCTTCTTGCGGACGGTGCCAAGTTCGAGGAAGGCAAAACCGGCATGCATCGCCAGGATCATGATGGCGCCCAGCAAAATGAACAGGACATCGCTGGCGTTCTTTAGATTCTCCAATTTGGGGCTCCCTTTGCACTAATCGGTGGCATTTAGCAAATACCATTCCAGATTCCAATTTCCCTTAACAATCCTAATGTTCCGTGTTATCACAATGGCATATCGGCGATTTATGCACGATTGCTGGGCATGGCTCGGAGATAACGCACCTAATGTGTGCATTTAGGATTCGGGCGGCCTGTCGGATGCCGGAATTGGCGATCCGTCGCACCAGCATCGCCACATCTGGCTGCAATTCCCGCTCGCCCAGCCGGGATTCCATTGGAGAGATGGCAGGAGTCGTGGGCACGATTCTGATAAAGTTCGCCACTGCATTGGTTCGCCAGCTTACTCCATAGAGATACACACGATGACAGATCTTGCCCGCTTTCTCGCCCGCGCGGAAGCGCTCCTGGCGCGAGTCGAAGCCCTGCTGCCGGCACCGCCCGGCCCTCCCGACTGGCGTTCGGCAGTGGCTTTCCGCTGGCTCAAGCGCAACGGCAGTGGCCGCCTTCAGGCGATCGCCAAGCCGCATCGCATCCGGCTCAAGGATTTGTGCGGCATCGAGGAACAGAAGCGGCGCATCGAGCAGAATACCCGCCAATTCATCGCCGGCAAGAGCGCCAACAATGTCCTCCTCACGGGTGCCCGCGGCACCGGCAAATCGTCGTTGGTCAAGGGCATACTCAATCGGTATGCGGCGAAGGGCCTGCGCCTGATCGAGGTAGACAAGCACGACCTGGTCGATCTGCCAGAGATTGTTGAACTCATCGCCGACCGGCCGGAGCATTTCATCATCTTCTGCGACGACCTGTCCTTCGAGGCCAGCGAGCCGGGCTACAAAGCCCTGAAGAGCGTACTGGACGGCTCGATCGCCGGCATGCCCGAGAACCTGCTGCTGTATGCCACCTCCAACCGGCGCCACCTGATGCCGGAGTATATGGACGAGAACCTCGAAGCCAAACACAAGGACGGCGAAATTCACCCCGGCGAAACGGTCGAGGAAAAGATCTCCCTGTCCGAGCGTTTCGGCCTCTGGCTGTCGTTCTATCCTTTCGACCAGGAGCACTATCTGGCCATTTGCCAGCACTGGTTGCGCGAGTTCGGCCTGACCGCAGCGCAGGCCGAAATGGCGCGCGGGGAGGCGCTGCAATGGACGATCCTGCGCGGTTCGCGCAGCGGCCGTGTCGCGTGGCAATTCGCCCGTGACTATGCCCCGAAGGTAATCCCCAAAGGGGGCGCCCCGAGGGTGATCCCCTCTGGGGATTGCCCGAAGGTAATCCCCGCAGGGGACTATCCGAAGGAAGTGGCCTTGGGCCGCGCCCCGAGGGGCGCCCCTAAACTAGCTCCGCGTCGTGCCGCGAAACATGCGGACAAACCCATCCGCAAGACGCGCAAACCATCTTGAAGAAAATCGTTGAAGTCGCCGCCGCCGTCATACTTCGCGACGATGGCGCCTTCCTGCTCGGCCGCCGCCCGGCGGGCGGCGTTTACGCGGGTTACTGGGAATTCCCGGGAGGAAAGGTCGAAGCGGGCGAAACGCCTGTTCAGGCATTGTCGCGCGAATTGCAGGAGGAGCTCGGCATCGATGTCGAATCGGCCGATCCGTGGATCGTCCGCGAATTCACCTACGAACACGCCCACGTGCGCCTACATTTCTTCCGGGTGCGGCGCTGGTCCGGAGAACTGCGAACTCTTCAACACGATGCGCTCGCCTGGCAGTCCGCCGGCAATGTAAGCGTCACACCTCTGCTGCCGGCCAATGCGCCGGTACTGGCGGCGCTGGCCCTGCCGGATCTCTATGCCGTCACTCATGCCGCGGCAATCGGCGTTGCCCCTCAACTCGCCGCGCTACGGCTGGCTCTGGAGAGCGGCCTGCGTCTGGTGCAACTGCGCGAGCCGGGTTTGGCTGCGGCACATCGAGCCGCTTTCTACACAACCGCCGTCACCCTCTGCCAGCACTTCGGCGCCCGTGCGCTAATCAATTCCGACGCGGCGCTGGCACAACAAACCGGCGCCGATGGCCTGCATCTGACGGCGGCGCAATTGATGGTTCTGGAAAGGCGACCGGATTTTCCGCTGGTCTCCGCGTCCTGTCATAACGCTCAGGAACTGGCACAAGCAGCGCGGCATGGCTTGGATTTTGTGGTTCTCGGACCGCTCAGGGAAACCACGAGCCACCCAGGACGGGTGGGAATCGGCTGGCAAGCCTGTGCGGAACTCATCGCCGGCACGCCACTGCCGGTTTACGCCATCGGCGGGCTGACCGCGGACGACATGCAATTCGCATGGAAAGCCGGTGCCCACGGCATCGCCGCGATCCGCTCGGCGTGGCGGGAATAGTCGGAGAGATTCCCGGCTACTCGCCGACCGGCAAGGCGGTTTTATCCACCACCCGGCGCAGCACAAAACTCGAATGTACGCCGGTGACACCCTGGATACGAGTGATTCTGTTGAGCAACAATTCCTGATAAGCATCCATGTCGCTCACCACGACCTTGAGCTGGTAATCGGCATCCTGCCCGGTGATCAACAGGCATTCCAAGACCTCCGGCAGTTCGCCGACCTTCGTTTCGAAATTGGCAAAGCGCTCCGGCGTATGACGATCCATGGAAATGTGGATCAAGGCCATCAGCGACAGCCCCAAGGCCTTGGCGTCCAGCAGGGCGCGGTAGCCGACGACGACCCCGGATTCTTCCAGGCTGCGCACCCTGCGCAGGCAAGGCGAAGGCGACAAGCCGATGCGATCGGCCAAATCCTGATTGCTGATGCGCCCCTCCTGCTGCAAGACTCCTAGAATGCGGCGATCATAACGGTCAAGTTCCATGATTCACCTGTAGATGGAGTTATGTTGGTCAATTATCGCTCTAGTTGTATATATCCGGCAATGTTATGCCTCATAGAGATGATTATGCAGCACATATAGCAATAATTTGCCCCAGCATTTCCTTTAGACTTTCCTCATCTCGTTAAGCACGAGATTTTGCTCGGCAATGGTCGTCCGGCTTGACTCACAAGGTCGGGTGCGGCCCGGCCATTTGCCGGAGCAAGTCACAACTGTCATTCAAACCGGCAGGGAACGGAACATGAAGGCATTTGACCATCTCAAGTACCGGGCCACGCTGCTCCGCCACTGCCACAGCGCCAGGAGCAGGACCGCAGCATCGCGAAGGCGCCCGCTGGGTCAGCGCGAGGCGGCCACGTATCCCGCGAGCATACGTGCGGCCGTGACAACATCGAGGCGGACATCGCCACAATCGGTCACCGGCACCGGTGGCGGGGCAGTGGCCCAAGTACAACTCAATATCGACGGCCGGCGCGACACGGCGAATGCGTCGCTAAAAGCCGTTCTGTCCGCTCTGAATCGCGCTGTCGCGCAATCATTGCCGCTCGCAGGTGGCTATTCCGGATCCCGCGCGCCCGGCGGCATTTCGTCCCGTGCCGGGACGCTATATTCCTCGGCCGCCCAGGCACCCAGGTCGATCGCCTTGCAACGTTTGGAGCAAAACGGGCGATAGCGGTTTTCGGCAACCCAGGCTACGGCCTTGTTGCAGGTCGGGCAATTGACCAGAGGGGGAAGCGGGGCTGCCGAAACCACGGACTCAGAGATTGCAGAAGGTCAACTCGAAGGAAATATCCACTTCCGCGGGACGCGGACGCAGATCCCCGTCGGGTGCGGTGAAGCGTATATTCAACGCGTACTTGTTGGCGCTGATTTCCGGGATGTAGGGATCGCTGCGCTGGACCCGCAAGCGCAACATCTGGGCGGTGCGCCCGGCCAGCATCAACTGGAAGATGCCCAGCGGGGCGAGTTGCTGTTCCGGCCGGCCGGAAGCACGCAATAAGCGCAGCACGATGGTCAGCCCGGCACGGATCGGAAGTATCGGTTCCAGCCACCCGCTCAAGCCGGCGCGGCGCTGCTCGGGATCGCGATGCAGCCAGTAGTGATAGGCAGGCAGGTCAAACTCGCAGACGCCGCCGGGGATCGCGGCCCGGTTCTTGATCGACATGAGCCAGTCGTTCTCGCGCAAATACTGGCCGATCTTCCCCTGCATGGCGAGCAACTGGACACTGGCCTGCTCGATTTCGTAGAGCGCACCGAACAAGGCCTCTTCCGAGATCTCGGGATTGTTGCGGAACGACAGCAAGGTCTGGCGTTGGCGCTCGAGTTCCTGCACCAGGTCGAACTTCAAGTCGGCTCGACCGGCGACTTCGAGTATTTCGAAGAGCATCATCAGGGCGACATGATGGTCTTCCGGGGCATCGGCGGCGACGAAATGCAGTGCCTTATCGAACAGGTCCTCAAGACGCAGCAGCGTGCGAATGCGCTCGTTGAGAGGATATTCGTAGTTGATCACACGGCCGCCATTTGGGTTGATTCCTGCGATTCTGACGGATTCGTGCGCAAATCTCAACCTGTCATGGAAGTTTTCGCCGCAAGTATCAGATATTTCCGGTGCAATGCCGCAATCTGGGCCTCTAGTCCGGAAATGTCCGCGTCATTGTTCAGGATGTCGTCGGCTGCCGCCAACCGTTCGGCACGCGTTGCCTGGGCCGCCATGATGCGCAGGATCTCGTCCCTTGCCAGGCCGCTACGCGCCATCACGCGGGTAATTTGGGTGGTTTCCGCGCAGTCGACAACGGCAACCCGGGAAACCCGTTTGCGGTAGGCGCCGGACTCGACCAGCAATGGGACGACCAGCACCGCGTAGGGCGATCCGTCCGCCAGGCCGCGGTCGCAACGCAACTCGCTCTCGGCACGGATCAGCGGGTGCAGTATGGACTCCAGCCGAATCTTCGCCGCGGCATCGTTGAACACCAGGTGTCGCATGGCGGCACGGTCGAGCGCCCCGCTTTCAGCCACGACGGCGGAGCCGAAGGCGTCGCGTATCGCAGCCATGGCCGCGCCCCCAGGGGCCGTGAGCTCATGCGCAACGACATCGGTGTCGACGACCGCCACCCCGAGTTCGGCAAAGAATCCCGCCGCCGCGCTCTTGCCGCTACCGATGCCGCCGGTGAGGCCGACGATAAAATGAGCATTCGCCACGCCTATCGCCCTGCCGGGCAATCGCCGATCTTTGCAGCACCCAGGCCGACCAGCAGTTCCGCCAACTGCCTGGCCAGCACTTCGGCCGCGCCATGCGCTTCCAGTTGCGCCTTGTCGAGCGGGTTTTCCCGTACCTGCACTCTGGCCGATCGCACATTGCGCTTTGCCAGTTCCCTCAGGTACTCGTTGGCGGCCAGCTCGGTATTGAAGACGCCCAACAGGACCGCCAATTTGTCCGGTCCGTCGTCAACAATCAGGGAAAAATCGGCAATCTCCCGGTTTTTCAATTCTGCCAATTTCTTATCCGCGGCAGCCCTGTTGGCCAGCGGGGGGATCACTACCCAGTAGACATTTTTCGGGGTCTCGTTGAGCTTGATGGACAAACGCAGTTCGGGCTGCTTTTCCGTCGCCTGCGTCATTACCCGTTGGACGTCGTTCAGCGCCAGGCCGGTCACCAGCCGGCAACTCTGTTCTGTCCGGGCCGACTCGGCGGAGGGTGTCCCGATGCCGGTCCCGATGCCGACAACCCGCAACTTCTCCGGCATCAGTTGGCTGGCGAGCCGTTGCGGCTCACGGCCGTCCGTGGGCGCACCAAAATAGCCCTGGGTCCAGGTCAAGAACAGCAGATTGACCAGGATCAGGAGAAAGAAGAGTGTTCGAAGCATAGGCCAAGCATAACCCACGCCCCTCGATATGTGGAGGGGCGTGGGTATAACTCGGCGTTTAGCCGACTTTCGGCAGGTGCTTGAGCGATTCCTCGATGGCAGCGCGTGGATAGTCGAAGTCTTCGAGTTCTCCGGCGAAATAGCGATCGTAGGCCGACATGTCGAAATGGCCATGGCCGGATAGATTGAACAACAAGGTTTTGGCCTCGCCGCTGGCCTTGCAGCGCAGTGCCTCGTCGATGCAGGCACGCACGGCATGGTTGGATTCCGGCGCCGGAATGATGCCCTCGGCTCGCGCGAACATGACGCCCGCCTCGAAGGTGGCCAACTGCGGAACCGCCACCGCCTCGATCAGTTTTTCATGGAACAGCTGGGAGACCAGCGGACTTTCACCATGGTAGCGCAGGCCGCCTGCATGTATCCCCGGCGGCATGAAATCATGGCCCAGAGTGTACATCTTCATCATCGGCGTGTAGCCCGAGACATCGCCGAAATCATAGGCATACTCACCCTTGGTCAGCGACGGACAGGAGGTCGGCTCGACCGCGACCAGGCGTACTTTCTTGCCCGCCGCATTATCCGCCAGGAAGGGAAAGGCAATGCCGGCGAAGTTGGAGCCGCCGCCGCAGGGTGCGAAAATCATGTCCGGGTACTCGCCGATCTTGGCCAGCTGCTTCTTGGCCTCCAGGCCGATGACGGTCTGGTGCAGCAGCACATGGTTGAGCACCGAACCCAGGGCATACTTGGTGTCGGCGCGCGAGGCGGCTTCCTCGACCGCCTCGGAAATCGCCATGCCGAGCGACCCCTGGCTGTTCGGATCCTTGGCCAGGAAGCTGCGGCCAGACTCGGTCATGTTGGTCGGGCTGGCGAACACTTCCGCGCCCCAGGTCTTCATCATGGAGCGGCGGTAGGGCTTCTGCTCATAGCTG
>JBAYJH010000143.1:0-11646 GCA_041665185.1 Sterolibacterium sp. | reverse complement strand
GCGCCAGAAATAAGCTCAGAGATGAGCAACTGGTCGGTGAAACCATCTGCCTTGTGAAGCTTCTCGAACTGAACCTTTTCGGTGTCTATTACTTGGTCACCTCCCTTTTTGTTCGTCACGTACGTGAGGGCGATGCGGTGTAAGTCGACCAACGTCAAAAGAGTCGCGGCATCTGTCGATTCAAGCAGTCGGACGTACTGAGCACTCAAGGGACCAGGTGAAACCCACCGAATTAGTTCGTCTCTTGCTTCCTTTTGCTTGGCAGGCGCGCCGCTGCGCAGCCGTTCGTACAGACCCGTCACAGCGAGATGGTAATGCCCCAGGACTGATGCCATCGCCACGGTATGCCGATGTCCGTTGGTCAGAACGGAGCCATAGACCCGAGCCCAATGGCTTCGCAACTCCACATCCTTTTCGGGAATAGCCACACGCTCCACATCCTCGGGCTTGCCGTCCGGTTGCATCGGCGCCGCGTAGAACGAGCGGTATAGGTCCGGTCCCGGATGTGGAAATTGGACCGTAGCCGTCCGCTGGTAGAGGTTCCGCATCTGGCGATGCGGCTCGGTAACCGTTGCAGATGCGGCAATAACCTTTATTTTTCTGCGAACTTTCGAATCAGGCTCATAGGCAAGATGATCCCTGAGTATGGGTGCCAGCTGGTCAAAAGCTGCCTCAAGCGCTGACTCGAATAATCCTGCGAACGTTCCTAGCGACTCATCGAGCAGGTGGGCTTCGTCTTGAATAAGCAGCGACGGGAAGGGGTCAAAAAACCTCTTCTCTCCGGTAGCAAAAGTTGGGAAAAGCGCTCGGGTTGTAGCGCCGGGGTGTCCGTCCCACTCCTTCACCTTGAGCGGTATGTAGAGCCGTTCGCTCCCGTTTTCAATTAACGGGGCAAAGCCAAACATGCCAAAGAACTTCCGAATCGTCCCCTGGGATTGTCCAAGTGCCGCTAACTTATCGACCGTTCCCAACAGTACTGACGGAGCAAGGTCGTAGATGTCTTCGTCGACAATGTAAAAAGATAGCGGGGTGGGTGTCGAGAACCGGGCATTCCAAGAGCATTTTTCTCTTGGAGACGTACAGAAATGCCCTAGGGTGTTAGCGCCATCACCTGAGTGGCGCCTAAGCGCCAACATGTGACCGTTCTTGCTACCGCAAAACGGACAGCTTGTGAGTTTCAGCCAGCGTTCGCGAGCGCCCTTGTATGGCTGGACGTCCTTGTGTTTGATCTCGTCGGCCGGCGGCACTTCAGCTTCCGTCGGCACGTCCGTGTAACTCTCTTCGGTGTGCCAGTTGGGCGTGTTACTGCCACCAACCCAGAATCCCAGAGACAGCGGCGCACCTGGGTGTCCCCGCGAGTGGCGGATCTCCTCGGCCGCGCCCACGACTGCAAAAGTGCGTCTTGCTTGCTGCAGAGTTAGCAGTCTCAATGGGTAGCGCATTAGCGCAGATACGCCGTAGTGTTTTCCACGCAGCCTGTCGAGAAACAGGACAAACGCCAGCAGCCCAAGGAATGCTTCGGATTTGCCGCCACCGGTTGCGAAATAAAGCAGCGTGACGGCGTTTGCATGCTCTGCTACTTTCGGCGTGTAAAAGCGTTGGAATTCCGGAATGCGGGTCACGAATGCTGGAATTGACGCCAGGATGAACGCCAACTGGAACAGATGCCATTCTTCGTAGCCCTTTGCCCTGGCGACCTTGCTCATCGCCGTATTCATCGATACCCAAGCCTCAAACGGGATACCAAGAGGTGTTTTCTGAACGCCGGGCCCGCTCCAACTCTTTCGTGACGCCTCCAGGATTTCTATTCCGCAGCGAATCGCACCCAACTCGCCGCGCCAGGATTTGAGGTCCTTCTCGAGCTTGTCTTTCTCCTGATCCTTAAGCTCATCGGCGTTGGAACCGTCTAGCCCTTGGTCGACAGGATATTTTTCGACCGCCGTGAGCCATTCCTCGTAGGACGTGAGCAAAGGCTTGAGGCCTGTCAGGCAGTCAGACTGAGCCAGCTTTTCGATGTTGCGCTGAACGGGGCTATCGGTTGGGATGATTCGCGGTAGAACATATCGCGGAGACCAAGTGGTGGTCAGGAGATGCTGGTCCCCATCCCTTATCAGAATCACGCCTCCGTTGAATCCAAGGCCCGGATACTTCAGATACTGGTTGTATCGGTATGAAGGCTTGACGCGGTCAAGGCGCAGGAACTGATGTGCAACAGCTGGTACCGTCACCGACACAGAAACTTGAAATACCGACGGCTCCAACTCCTTGAAATTAGACTTGGTCAGCGGCTCCGTCCAATTTTCAAGGGCCACGTGCACCGTTAGTCGGGTCGCGTCGATGGGGTCCGGCAAGGTCTGGACAACCCAACCCAGTTGAATTTTTGGCACCACGACTTTGAGATTGGAGGTCCTGACAGACTGCAAATAGCGCTTCCAGTCCCGCACATGGGACGGACGAACTGGCAGGCCTCGGCGATAGCCCCAAAGCTGACCACCGTACGGCTCGTCTGTGCTCGCCGTCCAGGCGGCAAGTTGTTGCTCGATGGCGGCGTTTAGCGCGTCACTTGCCTTCTTGGCGTCCGAGTCTGCAGAATCGGGCGTGAACTCGAAAGATGGGAGATCCAATTGGAGGCGCAGCCATTTCGGCGGAGGCGCAATGCCGCTAGCCAAGTGATCTGGCAACGTCGCGCTGACCGGAACCTCCTGAACCGGACGGCTCTCGCCTTCCTCACCATTAGCTTCGTTCGGTCCCTGTACGTCCTCAGGTTCCTCGGGAGCTTCCGCGTCGACTTGGCTACGGTCGCGGCCGTTGTCGAAAGGGATGCCCATGGCCTCATAGACGACCCTGCGAACCTCCTGACTCTTGACGCGCCAGTCTGGGTGCTTGTTTCCCCCAGTCAGTTCGGTTGCAAGTTGTGAAAGCGCCTCTCGGATGCGCGCGCGAATCTCTTGCCGCGCTTCGCTAGTAAGGGGGAAGGTTGCTTCGAGTCGTCCACCCGGCTTGATCTCACTGTCCGTTGGCAGGATTCGTACATAGACAGCACCCTTGACGCTAGCAGCCATCTTTGTTGACTTGGCATTAGCGAGGACCTGAAAATCCAAACCGTGAGCACTAATTCGAATCGGATCGGCTTCTTCGTCGCCTACCCGCTCTTCAGCAGGCATCGGAAGAATGAACTCAGACATCAGGGCAGCACTTGGCTTGCTACCATAGATAATCTTATAGAAGTCTCCGCGACCAGCCAGCCGCGCCGACAAGTTATTTAGCAGGCTGTCAACTACAGCTTCCTTGTAGGCGTCGTGGATCTCGCGAGGATTCTTGCTCAGTACTGTCATTTGCTCCCTCCCAATTCAGATCTCTACGCTGTTGCGTGGCTCTGTGGTTGGATCACGCACTCGACACGATAGACGCAGCGCAACGCGTCTTGCTGCAGCCGTTTGATGATCTCTTCCGGAACCTTGCGGTACGTTGCTGCGCTTTCTGGCCTAAACAGGATCTCTGCGTATCTCGCATAAAGCTCTCTGCCCAAGTTTTGGTTCAGGCGCCGGGCGCTGCGAATGAAGTTCCAGTGCTGCTCCGCCTGATCGTCACTGATTTCAAGCGCCTTGCAAAAAAGCTTGAAGAACCTAGCATCCTTAGATGCATGAGGTCGGGTGTCACCCATAGCCTGAATGGCGAGCCAATAGTAGATGCGACCTTGTCGGCACTCAATTGATCTAGGATCGATTTCCACCATCTTGGCGTGTATTGCCCGAGCCAGCGCCGAGCGTTTCTTCGCCTTAAAAAGTAGGTCGCAGCGACTCTTCACGTCATCGTGGTAGAGCTTTAGCAGGGCTCGTGCGGGGTACACTACCGAGCCCAGACCGTCGCTGTTGAGCTCAAGCGCAGCTTCAAGCTTGCCGCGCAACTCGTCGCTCATCTCAAAGATGAAGTCGCCCTCTCTGATAGAGCTCGCCGCTGCCCGCCGGAAAAACGGGTCCTCATCGGGTTCGAATTGGTACAGCCAGCCTGCCGCATAGGCCCGGCCACCGCCTTCGAGCTCGAATTTGTAGTAGGCCTGCTCGCCCGCGGCCTCCGGCTGCCCGCTGTCCTCTAGTCGGAAGGTCATCGTGACCTCGCCGAGTCTTCCAATGTCCAGTGGATTGGGGATCTCCTTGAGCCGACGCTCAAGTTCTTGGGCCAAGAGCCCCATTCGACCTCGGTATGCCTTAAACTCTTCCACGGCCTTCATGCTTGTGAGCGTCGTGAGTGTGGACACGGCCTGCTGGTAAGCAATTAGGACGGTCGTTCCATGGGGGATGTCGGGATGCGTCACGAGTAAGCGTAGGACGTTTCGGTTGACCCCAACGAAAGCGAAATGCCGACCACGGCGGTCGCCCGAGAGTGTCTTCGCGACCGATGACAGGGTGTGCCAATCCAGTCGAGTCTCAGCTGTTGCCCACTGATCGCCCACCTTGCGCTGCAAAAAGCGATGTGCCAGCAAGATGTATTTCTTGTTTGGCAACACAATAGAAAGGCCTTCCCGGCCCTTGACCGCGTGCTTTAACACTTCAGCAAGGAGCCTCGCTGCCATGGGGGTTGCGTCTGTCCAGTCGTCAATTAGCCTTTCGGCCTTGGCAATCGCTTTATCGGCTTCGCCGCGCTTGGTGTTCAGGGCACCCGATTGCAGCGCTGCCTGAAGGCCTAGCCGCACCGGAGTCCAGGCGTTGCGCAGATTTCCAAAGTCTTCCCCGCCAGCCGCGGCAGCGTCGGCGGTGAGATCCTTGTAGCCTGCGGGCATGTTCGACAGTCTCAGGATGTACAAGTAAGCGGCCATCACAGCTTGGCGACTCGCGCTTTCTTCGGTGCCCGCTTCGCGAGCGAGTTTTTGAAACGCCAAGGCGACCTGCGACGCGTCGCGGTCAACGATGCCAACGCTGAAATTGGCGTTGGAGCGCTGCTCTGCCTTCCAATCCGATGGGACCGCATTCGTGGAGAGAACCGCTTCATCGCCTTCGGCTGCCCAAACCTGCGTCGTGGGCTTCAACTTGAGTTCATTGAGACGGGCGCGCAAAACGAAGAAAGTCTTGGGGTCGTCTGTAATGAGAACGGAGCCCACGTCTTGATAGCCATTATCCGTTGCGTAGCATAAGAAGTCCGGAATGCGGCGAACGGCGCTGTAGCTTGTCTGATCAGCCGCCGACGTGGCGTCGAGCAACAAGACCTCCGGCTTGCCTTCGTCTCGCAGGACTTGCGCTGAGAGCGCTTCCTTCCAGCTGTCTTTGCGCGAAGTGTGGTGTAGGACCATTAAGGCGCCCGGTGCCTTCTTCGGGTCACCCCACTCGACGTGAACTTTGTCTCGGATTTCGCGCCTAAAGGCTAGATTTCCGACTCGCTTTAACGAACGCTCGAGCGGGCTCTGAACCACCGAGGTCCAAGCGCGACGAGTCGGTTCGTACATGAAGGTTGGGACAACTTCGCCGAGGGAAGGGTTCTCAATGTCAGGATGGTAATTGCGAATGTCGTTCAGTGCGCTGAGCATGGCGAAGAACGATTGCGAGAAAGTGTGCACGTCAACCCTGGCGGCCTCGTCACTACTTGTGATCCAAAGAGATCTGTAGAAGTCGCTGAGTTGAGTACGGTTAACCAACGCGCCCTGAAGTGCTGCCCGGGAGCTATAGGTTCCAGGATAAAGCAGTGTTCTCATGCCGCGAAGGTCATGGGCGTAATTGCGTTCAATATTTGCCAGCGCGTGCAAGACGACCAGGGAATCAAACCGAACAGGCCACGCCAAGCACAGGTGGACGCCACCCTCATCTGCCGCCTGCAGCAGTGTCGATACCATTCCCCGAGCCCAAGGTTGAACGCGTAGCTCTTTCCGTTGTTCGGACCTCGCATATAACCTCAGGCCTGCTGCGCCTGCCCTAACTTCGGCCCAAGGTCTGGACGATCTGGTGATCTCCGTTGGTGGGCGAGAAGTCGGTGGCATAGTCGGGTTCTTATGGTGAGACTCGGGTCGACCGCCGACCGGTCTTGTAGCAATCTGCTTAGCTCGATCGGCGAGTTTTTCCCGCGCCTTGGCGTGGTCGGCCTGACGCTCAGCGAGTGTTCTAAATGGCTTTTTGATGCGCATAGCGTGTTGTATATAGTGCCGTCTGTTCAGCCTTTGAATGTCAAACCAAGTGAGCGATGCGCTGCTTCTTCCATCGAAGCTCCCCGGTCGAGTTCGGCTCGGAGTTTTTTCGGGTCGGGCAATAACAATTGCCTCATTTCAAATGCCGACACGTTTGTGGCGCCTGAGATGCAGCGGAAGTAGCGGTCTACCGGTGTGGTAGCGAGCAGCTTGGCCATGGCAGACACATTTAGAGCAGGCTTGTCTTCAACCTGCTCAAGAATGACGATGTGGTTCTCACCAACGAACCCGCCATATTTCGTGAACAGCTGCGAGGGCACGGGTGCGGCTACGAGCCGCTTAGGCTGGTCATTCGAGGTGACCCGCTGCAAAACAACGCTGGGTCTGCGGACAGCCGACCGGTGGCGTCTGTCCCCCAAGTCTACAAAGCGATGCCCGTCTCTGGCCATCACGGAGTCGTCGAATACTACTAAACCGGCTGCGGAAATATCATGCGACCATAGCAGCGGCAGAGCTGTATAGGCCTTAGCGCGCTTCACATCCTTTAGAGACTCGTACCGAGGGCGCTTGTCTCGGTTCCACACGTATGACCCAATACGAACGCGGTAACCATAGTTGGACAGCCTGAATTTCGAAGTGCGGGCTGCCTTAAGCAGTGCCACATCTTCGACCGAGCGCGGAAGGGGCCAGGCAGCTCCTGCATGCGGCAAGTGGCACTCGCCTACACTCTTATACTGGCCTGTTGCAGAGACGACAGAGACTTTAGGCCTACCTTCGTTGGATTTCGACGCGGCTCGCCGACGGACGACAGTTAGCGCGGTCTCTTGCTCTACATCGATGAACACACCCAGACGGTCGCTGACGATTCCGACGTGTGCTACATCCGTGTTGCGCATGAGAAAGGTGCGCAGCTTGCTGAAGTACTGCCCTGACAAGAAGCTGGTTGGTGTGACTAACGCAGCGTACCCCCCTTCTCGAAGAAAACGCACACATAGGCCGATAAACAGCCCGTAGAGGTTGGGCTGCCCCTCGATGACGTCTGCAAATGGTTCCCGAAGGAGATCGAGCTCCTCCGCTGCAATCTTTCTGTATGGCGGGTTGCAAACCACGACGTCGATGGTCTCGAACATCGAGGCGAGTCCAGTTAATGAATCCGCTTGGTGGATCTTGAGCTCCGGCAGGTAGCCCGTTTTCCGAATCTCATTGTGGAGCGCCATGCGCAAGAACTGCTTGGACAGTTCGCACAGCGTCGCGTCTATGTCCGTCCCGAAGAGATGCCCCTCGATATGCCGCAGCACTTGGCGAGACGTGGTTCCCCGGCTAAGAAGTGTCTCTCGCATGCGTATGGCGATGGGTGCCAGAAAAGCAGCGCCCCCACAGGCAGGGTCTAGGAAGGTCTGGCTGGCGAAGTCGACGCCTTGCTCCGCCAAGTCATCGAGTAGACCCTTAGTGAGTGACGGTGGCGTAAAGAACATCGCCAGTTTCTTGCGGTAGTCCTTGTCCGCGACCGCGGCGTAGAGAGAGCTAAGCCAATAGGTCCCCTCGAGGAATCCGAGCGTGTGGAGCGTTTCGATGAAAACAGCGACTTTCTTCTCGCGTGCTAGCGCCCTCAAGTACGGCAAACCCGGAGGAGGTAATGCTGGAAAGTCTGTCCGGCACCAACCGGTTAAGACCGTCCCAATAACCGTCCTCGCATTACAGCGATGTAGCTGGGCGACGCGGCCAAGCTCACGAATTTTACGGGTTAGGGACGTCTTCTCTTGTGTCTTCATATATTGAAGACGACGTTCGTACCTTCCAGTCTCACCGCCGATGTGTGGCAGGAAATTCTCTGCGCGAAGTCGTTGCTCATGCCCAACTCCTCTTGCAGGATGCGCACGATTTCCTCGGCGTGGATATTGGCTTCGCTCGTGGACTGCACCGACCAGCCGGCTGCTGCAGGTCGCCTGTCGATTTCGGCGCAGGCGCGTTCTTCCGGCTTATTCGCCACGTGGTCTCTCCTCAGCGGAAGAGGATACCACCACTGAGTTGCGATGGACGTCGCATTGGGCCTATTAGACCAAACGGTCTATATTCGGGAAGACCCGCGCCTTATGTGAAGATATTGGAGCAAGGCGGCGGCTATATTTATGAACATTCATTTAGCGTAGACGTAGATGCAGCCTCATATTCAGGCGTTTCGTATGTTCAGAAGTGGCAAGCTCTCACATTATCTACTTCGTCGCCGTCGCCCCTCACCCTGTCCCTCTCCCCGCAACGCGGGGAGAGGAGACGTACACGCTCTGTGGCGCTCCGCGAGCGGTACACCGGAGACCGGGAAGATCCCTGGGGTGGCGTGCGCTGGATACTTCCGCATAAAGCGAAGTAATATTGGCCATGACCCGCGACGAAATCCTGGCTGCGTTCGACCGCATTCGCGTCTGGCAACAAGGTGACCGGCGCGCGGTGCATAAGCCGCTGCTGGTGCTGCTTGCGCTCGGGCGCCTGCTGCGCGGCGAAGCGCCGCTGGTGGAATTCGCCGGCATCGAGGACAAGCTCGGCAAACTGCTGGAGGAGTTCGGTCCCTCCGGCTCCGAGAAGACCCGGCACAATCCCTTCTGGCATCTTCGCACCGACGGCGTCTGGCAGCTTGCCGGGCCGGCCGAAATCACCTCGCGCCCTGCCGGTGCCACGCCGACGATCACCGAGTTGCGGCGCGGTCACGTCGAAGGCGGTTTCGCCGAGCCGGTGCGCCTCGCGCTCGCGCACGATCCTGCGCTCGTCGCGGAGATCGCCCGCCGCATTCTGAATGCGCATTTTCCGGAGAGCATTCGCCGGGACGTGGCGGATGCGGTCGGGCTGGGCCTCGATGCGGACAACGCAACCACACCAGAGCAGGCGCAGCGCCGCCGCGATCCTGCGTTTCGGGAGAACGTGCTGCTCGCCTACGAATACCGCTGCTGCGTCTGCGGGCACGACCTGCGCATGGGCGGCCATGCGATCGGGCTGGAAGCCGCGCACATCAAGTGGTTCCAGGCGCGCGGGCCGGACGTGGTGCAAAACGGCCTCGCGTTATGTTCGCTCCACCACAAGATCTTCGACCTCGGCGCGTTCACGGTGCTGCCGGGGAACCACCAGATCGTGTTCAGCCGCCACCTCCACGTTAATGGGCGGCGACGACACCAAGGCGAAGCTGCTCGCCCATCACGGCGCCGGCCTGATTCAGCCGCAGGGCAGGGAGTGTTTGCCGAATCCGGAGTTTCTGCTGTGGCACCGGGCGGAAGTGTTCAAGGGGCCGGCGCGGGAGTAGTGCTGGTCGGCCCGGGTCTTCCTGTGAGATTGACCCGGTTGACCTAAACGCCTGCCCGCTTGCGTGCCGGCCGCTTTGAGGGACCCGTCATGCCGGTGGCGGATCGGGCGATACCGACCAGCGACTCCAACGCCGCATTGACAGCCTCATTGCTTGGGAAAATCTTCGACAATTCCGGTGTAAGCAGCACAAGATTGCTGCCCTTTTGGTATGCGGCAAAATGTTTGCCACGCACACCTTTTCCGAGGCTTTCGCGCCGATATTCGGCGCGCATTTCCTCAACCTTCTTCATAGATACTCCGTTCCTCTGGCGCTGATCAGTCGAATAGTGCCTCGTCGCTCAGTAAAGATGATCGCAAGAATTCGGCCCATTCGCGACATCCCGAAAGTTAACCAGCGCTCCTCGCCAACCGAATGATCAGGGTCCGGAAAAGTATAGGCCATTGAATCGCCGAATACGGATGCCGCTTCCTCAAAGCTTACTTTGTACTTTTTGAGGTTCTGGGCAGCTTTTGCGGGGTCGGCTTCAAATCTCATACTGCATTATTTCACGGGGCCGAATACATTGAAACCTCATGCAATCTCGAAGTCCCGCTCAATGGCCTGGCGTAGAAGTCGGTCGGCGCCGGTCTGGCCAGCGAGCCTGCGCTCGTCGCGGAAATCGCGCGCCGCATCCTGAATGCCCCTTTTTCGGAAAGCATACGGCAAGACGTGATGCGTTCGCGAGCCCCCCAAGGGGACTTCCTTCGGGGCGCAAGCTCGCTCCTACAACTGCGGCGGTTGCGGCCACGCGATCGGCCTCGAAGCCGCGCACATCAAGCGGTTCCAGGCCATCGACCTGGATGGCCGGACGTGGTGCAAAACGGCCTCGCGTTATGTTCGCTCCACCACAAGATCTTCGACCTCGGCGCGTTCACCGTGCTGCCGGGGAACCACCAGATCGTGTTCAGCCGCCACCTCCACGTTAATGGGCGGCGACGACACCAAGGCGAAGCTGCTCGCCCACCACGGCGCCGGTTTGATTCAGCCGCAGGGCACGGAGTGTCTGCCGGATGCGGAGTTTCTGGCGTGGCACCGGGCGGAGGTGTTCAAGGAGCCGGCGCGGGAGTAGCGGGGGTGGGTTGCCGCCTCGGAACGGGGTTGGAGTAACGGGCTTAGAGCGCCCAGGGATTGAAGATTTGCGGGTAGGCAGCGAAATCCTGCACGTTGCGGGTGACCACGGTGAGACCGTGGCATTGGGCGGTGGCCATGATCAGGCCGCCCATCACCGGCAGCGGTTGTCCGGCCTGCTCCGAGCGTGCTGCGATATGCGCCCAAACGTGGAGCGCGGCGGCATCGAGCGGCAGGATGCGTCCGGCAAAGCGCTGTTCCACCTTGCCCAGCCAGGCGATGAGTTTCTGGCTGCGCGCCGTCGACCGGCGCCGCAGTTTGAGGATGCCCTTTTCGATCTCCCCCAGGCTGATGACGCTGATGTACAGGCTCTCTTCATCCTGCTCGTCCAGCCATGCGATCACTTCCGGCGCGGGGGCTTTTTTCGCGTATTCGGAAAGCGCGCAGGTGTCCAGCAGTCAGCTCACAGCTTGACGTTGCGCCCGGTGTCGCGGCTGCGGGAAAAGTCCAGATCTTCCGCTGCGAGTTCTGGGCGCAACAGCGCAGCGGAGAGCTTGCCCCGGCGGCGGGTGAGCCGCGCGTATTCTTCGGCCGAAACCACCACCGCCGTCGGCTTGCCGTGCACGGTGACCACCTGGGCGTCGCCGCCCGCCGCCCGTTTGATCAGCTGGCTCAGCTTACCCTTTGCCTCCTGCAGTTGCCATTCGCTGTCCATGATGCTCTCGCTCAATTCTGACTAGACTGACCAGCATTTAGCACAAAGCTCGCGGCTTGGCCATGCGTAACTTGATCTTCCAGGATCACGCGACCAAAGGCGAAGCTGCTCGCCCACACACCTCAGAGCCGGCGCGGGAGTAGGGAGCAGGCTGCCGCTCCCCCTCACCCACCTCTTCGGGTGGTCCCGCCCTTCGGGCTCCCACCTGCCCCTCTCCCCGCAAGGCGGGGCGACGGGACGTATGCCCTCTGTGGCGCTCTGGCACGCCGATGCCGATTCTGATCTGCATGCGGGGGTATGATCGCGTCTGCGCGTCCGCGTGTTGGCGGAAGTGGGGAGTATCCGCGGCAGCGAACGGGCAGCCGCCAACGATGCAACGCTTTTTTTCACACCCCTTCGTGAGTCCGATCCATGGCCATC